>JAZRVC010000029.1:0-24149 GCA_045598925.1 Alphaproteobacteria bacterium | reverse complement strand
AAACATCAAAAAAGGTATTAAGAATTATCAGAAGGCATTTTTACAGACAATCACAGAGAAAGACCTTTATAAGAATTACTATCACTTTGTAGACGAAAAAGATTTTTATTCAAATACGTTCAGAAAGGATAAATAATATGACGAATAAGATACAACAACTTAATGACGCGTTCAGAAAATCTTTCGTTGGTGGAAGAATTAATATTACATGTGGGATTCAAGCTCTGGGTGAAGATTCTGTTGCTGATATATTACAACAGGTACGTACATTTAATAATTTTACAAAAGGAAATGATCCATACGCAGAGCATGATTTTGGAAGTTTTGAATATAACGGTCATAAAATCTTTTGGAAAATCGATTATTATGGCAAAAACTTAGAATTTGGATCAGAAGATGCTTCAGATGAAACTATTACAACACGAGTATTAACTGTAATGAGAGCTGAAGAGTACTAAAAAACAGTTGCATTTCATCTGATTCTTGGGTAAAATAAGCATATAAACTCATGGAGACTTCAAATGGTTTTAAAGAATAAACTGAATATCACAAATCAGGTAGAACTGAACAAACAGGAAGAATTAATCAGTAAGAAAAAAGCACAAAAGCTTTTTGATAGTGGTAAGATTGATACAATCAAAGTGGGAACATTTGCTGGTTTAAAACAAATTCACAAGTACTTGTTCGGTGATATTTATGATTTTGCAGGTAAAATGCGTGAAGTAAATATCTCAAAGGGGAATTTCAGATTTGCTCCTGTGATGTATTTAGCTCAATCTTTAAAACAAATTGATAAAATGCCACAATCAACCTTTGATGAAATTATTGAAAAATATGTTGAAATGAACATAGCTCATCCTTTTAGAGAAGGAAACGGACGATCTACACGTATTTGGTTAGACTTAATTTTAAAGAAAGAACTAAAAAAGGTTGTGGATTGGAATAAGGTTGATAAAAATGATTATTTATCAGCTATGGAGCGGAGTCCAATAAAAGATATAGAAATCAAACATCTTTTAAAAAGTGCATTAACAAGCAAAATTAATGAACGTGAAGTTTTTATGAAGGGAATAAACGTCAGCTATTATTACGAAGGATATGACGAATACGATATTCATCAGCTGATGGATGAAGAATAAGCATACTAGAAGAAGGCGACTGAAACGTTGCTTTCTTTTTTATGGATGATACAGGGAATTTCACTGCTTTTTAATGAACTCATTTAAATCATTTTAGGATGAGCTTTTGTTCTTTGATGTAGCTCTTTATAGATGCATCAACAGGGAGTGTTCTAGGATGATTCTAGGTGCTTTTATGCCTGTTTTAAATAAAGGTTTTGGCTCAAGTTTGAATCATATAAGGATAAAGAATCTTAAGCTTAGGATCTGTGTGCATTGGGGATAACAATGAGTGGGTTCTAACATAAAAATAGGAGCTCAACAATGGTTAATAGAAATTATGGTTCAGGGGATGATTGGATAACACCACAGGCTTTTTTTACACAATTAGACAGTGAATTTCATTTTGATTTTGATCCATGTCCACTACGACACGACACTTCATTATGGGATGGATTAAAGGTAGAATGGGGAAAAAGTAATTTTGTTAATCCACCGTACTCACGTGAACTTAAAGAAGCATTTATAAAAAAGGGATTATTGGAATTTTATAAGGGCAAGGTTGTCGTAATGCTTTTACCTGTATCAACTTCGTCAAAGATTTTTCATGAGATACTTTTAGTGCACTGTGAAATCAGGTTTGTTAAGGGTAGATTAAAATTTGCGGGGTATAATTCAAAAGGGGAATGGGTGGACAATAAATGTGGAATGCACGATTCAATGGTTTGTATTTTCAGAAGGTAACACTTATAAGAAATCAAAGTGTACGGATAACAATTATTCAAAATTTTAACAGGGTTTTATATCAGGGTCTTGATTAGATTTCAAACAATATAGGATATAAAGGGTTGTGAGGGTATTAAAAGGTCTTTTGACACTCTCTTTAAAGGGGATGTGGAACAAGTCATGGCTAAGAATAATACGGTCTGAATCAAAGTTTTTATTTTCGTAAATATGGAGCTCTTTTTCAGAATAATAAAAAACATTATTAGGGGTATTTTCTATATGTCTTAAATCCATAGCAAACAGGGGAATTGACATGTGAAGAGTGGCAACATAAATAGCATTTTGTAATTGGTAAGGATTGAATTGTTGGGAATTAAAAAGGATGTGATAGTGCCAATCATTGGATGCACCATGTTCTGAAAAGACAACGAATGGCAAATGCTTTTTTGACCAAAATCGACCAATTAAAGCACGTTCAAACAAAGACATAAGCTTACGCAATTTTTCTTGTGCATGAGCAGGGTTCTTATTTCTCATCCATTCTGGAAATTGAATTGTCAAAAAATAATTGGGGTTATAGCATGTTTGTATCCATTGGTTAAGTGCTTTCTTTGGGTGCATTGTATTGGTTGTTTGTTGGTGGATATTTTGTTCTGTCATGGTTATTTCTTTCTTTTTTTTAAAGGACTCTTTTGGTTATAATAATAACAAAGCAATCGTCTTATATTGCTTGATATTTGATATTTTGAACTTTGGTTTTTAATGACGCCACATTTACTGCAATCATTCCACCTCAGCTGCTACTTTTAAATGGAACAATCATAATATAAAAAAAGTGGATCCGTCGAATTATTTGGATTAAAATTTTTACTGAAAATAAGCCTGAATCAAGTCTATTTCTTTCTTAAAGAGCGCTTTTTATCTTTAATAACGCCTCTATTCTTTCTTTTGTGCTGTTCCTTTTGATATAAAAAAAGGTATGGAATAAAAAATCCCATACCTTCAGATTGTCAATTTTGATTAAAAATGAAACCAGCCTTTGATTTTAGACCAAATGCTTGTTCCACCAATCAATTCCTTCACACAGGCTTTGGCATGAAGAGGTGCCCAACAGTCCCCCATCATTTGCCTGATAAGATTATCACTCGCCCATTCAGGAATTGGATAGTCGTCAGGGAGTCCTGTGACACGTAATAATTCCAAAATCGTCAATGGTCGTGCATTGTCGTATAATGGCAATCCTTGATCGTCATATCCAATAAAGTTTCCAGGATGACACGTCCTAAAACCTGATATTGATTTTGAATCCTGTAGGATGGTGTTACATGCATCATCCCAGTCCCTTCTTTGGAAACTGCATTTGAATTTTGCATTGCTTGGTGTACCATCAGCGTTGATTGGTAAATATGGATTAGGATTAAAGTGAGCAGATTGAGCAGATGGAGTATGCTTCATCACATCAATTTGACAACTTGTCCACGTCATATTAGAAGCATCATGCCATTTGATGTTGGATTTTTCCCCAATTTCCAATACCGGTAAGTTTCCAATGGCTTTACGCAAACTGGTAATCTTTTTACCCAAAATTGGCAATCGTGGTTGTTTGATACGACTTGCCATGATTATGGTGCGACGCCTGTGCTGTGGTGTTCCAAAATATGCTGCATCTTGCACACCATGTGCAACATTATAACCCAAGTCGCTTAAAGCACGTACAATCCTGATTGCGACAACTTGCCCTTCAACAATGACATGAGACATTTGATCTGAGTTTTCAATAATAACCCATTCCGGATTTGTCCTTTCAACGAAGGCCAATACATACTTGTACAAATTGGCTCGATCACTGTTTGGATTGCGTTTATTGTTGGCCAATGTAAAATCACGACACACTGGACTTGCCATCACACCAACACAGCCATTGTCTTTGTGAAGTTGTACCAACTCTTCAAAAATGATTGGATTGGTTATATCCCCACAAATTACCGCAGTATTAGGATGCATTGATTGATACCAAGCAACTCGCTTTGATTCAATTTCATTTGCAACGGCTGGATAACAACCAATTTCATTTAAAAAATATTCACCAATTCCACCAGAGGTGAACAATGAGGTATATAATATAGATGTATTCATTTTATAAACTTTCATTATTTATTGTTATACAAAGGCGTTTTTCGCCCACTCATGTCACCAAATCAATTTTTATTATTTCTAATTGCGTTGATGACACAATGAAGAACAATTTTTTTTATAAAAATTTTATTTTAAAAAATATTTATTTTATAAGTATTTGATTTTATTAAAAAATAAATAATCCTTGATTAAAAAATTTATTATTTTATGTAAAGTTATGCTAGATAAATTCAAAAAATAATGGTAAAATTTTTAAAAAGGCATGTTATGATTTTGTGTCCAAATTGTTATTCCGAGCATATTGTCAAAAATGGTAAGTCACACAACAAACAACGTTTTATGTGTGATGATTGTCTGTACTCCTTCACTGTTTATGATTGGCCTGGTGTTCCATTAAAAAGAAAACAAACCATTTTAAAAGCTATTTTTCGACAAAAAAGTATCGCAAAATACATGCAACATCCAAGCTATCCGTTGAGTCGAACGACGATTCAAACTTGGTTAAAACAATTAAAAAAGAATATTGCTGAAATTGAGGTTATTAAAACAGAAAGAAAGTGGTTTCCACACGAACTCAGGATGTTGGAAAATATTCAAAACTTCATCCAAAAAAAACAATGGACACATCCTTTAACAACACAACAGCTAAGAGAACTTTTCAAAACACAACTTTTAGACGCTTTAATGTTATTGGTCCAACACAGACCTTTACCAAGAAAAAAGGTGCAAAAAAACCCTAGAAAGTGTTGGAAAAATTACAATCGTTAAAAATGGGTTATTTTTCCACCATAATCTTTTTCCACGCGTCAAAGTGTGGTTGCAAGAAGTCATAACTACACTTGTCCATCTGTTCTTTGATTTTGGTAAGTGTGTGATTAGAATAGGATTGTTCCATCGTGCTTTTTCCTTCCCACCCAATAATGTCATTGATATAGGTTGCTCCAACGCCAGCATCTTGCAACATGATACTTGCGTTTTTTCGGAATGAGTGAAAATCATGCACCTCATTTGTAGTACTATTTTTAACTCCAATTTGTTCAAAAAATTCGAACAAGTGTCGAGTCATATAATGGTTATTAAACGTTCCTTTTTTCGTTTCACAAACAGGAAAGATAAAATCTGTTCCTTTTGTCTTTTTATTTGCTTTTTTCTTTGCCACATAATCCAAAAAACCTAAATCCAATAATTGTTTATGAATAGGAACAATCCGTTCTGTTGCTTGATTCTTAAATTGTTTGACAGGATGATTTTCACGATAATAAATGCAATCAAAGCCATCTTTTTGAATGATATCATCAAATTGAGGTGTCATGGCTGCATTGGTTCTTGCACCTGTAAACAACCCCAGCATACACATCCAAAATGCATCTGGATTTTTCTTAAAGAAACTATGTTTTGGATCAAAAATATTAAGTAATTCTGCTTCCGTATAAGGCAGATGAGGGTTCTTTTCACTTTTTTTTGTTTTTGCAGGTTTTGGTAAATTAGCAATAACATTGATTTTAAAAAAGTCTGGTTCCGTATTGCAAGCACATGTGACTAACTCCACCAAATAACGTCTCCACTTGTTTCTGTTGTCACCCTTGACACCAGTACGTGCCATGATTTGAGTTTCATAAATATCATGTAAGACTTTTTCTTTGTGTAAGGAAGAATAATTATCTTCCAGTTTGAGACCAACACCTTGAATCATTTGAGTTAGAAGGTTGCGTTTTCTGTTTTTCTCAGCGGTGCAGTTATTTGCTTTAAACAGCATCCTGTCTAACATTTCAGATATGGTATAAGAGGGTGATGTTGATATATTTGTGTTTAAAAGAGAAGATTTTTCTTCTAAAAGAGTGGTTATTTGAGGCATCACAACTGCCACTTTTTCTATAATATCTAGTCTTTTTTCTAAGGTTTCAATCTTACCTTTATATTTTTCATTTTCTTGAATCAATTGTGCCATTCGATCCATAGAAGTTGTATTTTGAATCATTAAAAGGTTGTTTTGTTCAACCAACTGCTGATATTGTTGTAAAATAAGATCTAAACGCTTGTCTTTTTCTTTGATAAATTCAGCTAAAATTTGCTTTAAAAGGCTTGGATTGTTATCAGAACTGAGTTTTGTACTGTCAAATTCCAAAGTCAGACCTAAGTTTCCAGAAGGAGCTTTGGAATAAGTTTTCACAAATTTTAATTGATGGTATAAAGAAGCTAAATCATAACGTTTAATTGATTTTCCAGACATACTTTTCATCTTCTCCAATGCTTCATAATAATTGCTGGTGTGCAAAGAAAAACGATTATATCTTCTTTTTCCGTTTATCCTTGGTAATTCCATTCTACAATAAAACGTATTATTTCGCAACCATAAATGCGGTTCGATCTGATTGCGCCCGGACCAAAATGCATCACACAATGCATCACACTTTTTCATCATTATCATTTTTTACCTTATTTTCAAGTGGTTAAACAAAATAAGTGTTTGATTACAAAGTGTTTTTCATTTCAAAAGAAAAAGACTTTTTAAAGAAACGCCTCTTCAAAAAGTCTATATATTTCAATAACTTATTATGGCAGGGGCAGAAGGGCTTGAACCCTCAACCTTCGGTTTTGGAGACCGACGCTCTACCAATTGAGCTATACCCCTTGACTCCTTAGAAACTATATTCCATGGTTTCCTCCTTTATATAGAGAATAATTTAGCCAAAAAATCCCCAAAAGTCAAGTTTTTTATTTTCTTGAAAAACATATTGACGAATGGGGGAAAAATCTTTATGCTGAAAAATATCAACATTTAACGAAAGGAAAAAAGATGTTTTCATTTTTGATTTTTGTGGCTCTTGTCATTTATGTGATTGCGGTGTATAACGGATTGGTCCGCAACCGCCAACAAGTCAAAGAGGCGTGGAGTACGATTGAGACTCAATTAAAACGCCGCTATGATTTGATTCCGAATTTGGTGGAATCTGTGAAAGGCTATGCCGCCCACGAATCAGGCACGTTGGAAAAAGTGATTCAAGCCCGTAATTCGGCCATGAACTTGACGGGTGCCAAAGCCAAAGGAGAAGCCGAAAAAGGATTGTCTGCCGCCTTAAAATCTGTTTTTGCTTTGTCCGAAAGTTATCCTGATTTAAAAGCCAACACCAACTTTGTCGCTTTACAACAAGAACTGTCCGATACCGAAACAAAGATTCAAGCGTCTCGGCAGTTCTATAATACCGTGGTGATGAGTTTGAACACCAAAGTGGAAATGTTCCCCAGTAATTTATTGGCCAAAATGTTCCACTTTGAAAAAGCCGACTTTTTTGAAATGACCGCTGATGAAGCAAAAGCCGCCCAAACAGCGCCTCAGGTTAAATTCTGATGTTTCAAAAACCCGTCAATATCTATGAACATATCGCCGCTAACAATGCCAAGATTTGGATGTTAGTGGCTTTGTTCCCCGTGGCTTTATGCGCCTTTATCTATGCGTGGTTTTGGATTTTCGGCATCACGATAGAGGACCCCATGGAACGTGAAAATTTTATGACATTGTTTTCGGGAACGGTTCCTTGGATTTTTGGGCTGTGCTTGATTTTAACACTCCTGTCTTTGTATGGTGGCGATAAGATGATGATGGCTTTTGCGGGGGCCAAACCCTGCCCGCAAACAGGGGAATATCGCAAGGTTTTTCAGGCGGTGGAAAATGTCGCTTTGGCGGCAGGTCTGCCCACCCCGAAAGTCTATTTGATTCATGATAGTTCTTTAAATGCTTTTGCCACAGGCTATGCGCCGAAATCGGCGTCTATTGCCCTCACCACAGGGATTATTCAAAAACTGAACGCCTTGGAATTAGACGGTGTGATTGCCCACGAAATGGCGCATATCAAAAACCGTGATATTCGCCTGAATATGTATATTATTACAGGTATCGGTATCATTGGCATGATGGGGGATATTCTTATTCGTACCATCCATTCGGGGCGCAGCCGAAATAGTAAAAATAATGCCGACATATTGTTCTTTTTATTGGGATTGGCTTTGATTTTATTTCGTTATTTAGTGGCCCCCTTTATTCATATGGCAATTTCCAGAAAACAAGAATTTCAAGCAGATGCCACGGGGGCTTATTTCACCCGAAATCCTCAGGCTTTGGCTTCGGCTTTAAAAAAGATTGCCGTGGATCCACGGGTGGAAAGTTTGGATAAATCCAGCCAGATGGCGGCGGCTTGTATCTATAATCCTTTGAAAAAAATATCAGGGTTATTGGATACGCATCCGCCTGTAGCCGAACGAATTAAACGATTAAATTCTATGTAATAAAAAACCGCCCCAAAAATTTGAGGCGGTGATTTTTTTCTTTCCCTTATTTTGTATAAGTGGTTGTTTCAGAAGTGGTCGTCGTTGTCGTGATTGTCTTTGAAACAGTTGTCGCTTTGTCCGCAACCATTGAGGCTGTTTCGGCCGTTTTATCCGCCACCTTTTTCACTTGAGTTTTCGCCTTATCCGCCACACTCGCCACTTTTTGTTCGGCCGGCCAAGCAATACTTTGCGTGTTTTTATAATATGTTTCATCCACAGGTTGCTTGTCATTAAAATTCCCGCAAGCCGCCACCATCAAACACAACATCAAACATAATTTTTTCATCCAACAACTCCTTTTTTAATATTTTCTGCGAATACGGGTGGTCCCGTCAATGGTAATCAAAATGACATTATCCCCTTCACGTAAGCCCAACTCATTAGTTTGAACCACAGAAATCACATTGTTCGTGTTTCCTTTTTGAATCAAAAATTCATAGGCGGTATCTTTGGTGGCCGCTTGTTGAGTCGCTCCACCGACAGCGCCACCCGCTAACACACCGACAGCGGCCCCCGCCAACGCCATTAAATCCGATCCTTTACCACCACCAATGGTACTGCCGGCAATACCGCCTGCGACACCGCCTAAACCGGCACCGACCAACGTTCCGCCCGCACTTTCCCCCGCAATATCAATTTGTGTCATAGAAATAATACGCCCCACGGATGTTTGACCTTGACGTCCGATTTGGGCGCGATCATAGGTGGTATTGGTATCCCCAACGCCACAGCCTGTTAAAAATCCTGTGATTAAAAAAGCCGCTAATAGTTTTTTCATTTGCAATCCCTTGCAAAATAAATAAAATAATATACAGAAGATATGACATAAAACGAAAGAAAAATCAAGATGCAAAACTGGTGGAACAAACAAATGCGCAAACTGTATGATTGGGCCATGCGGGTGGTATCAACCCCCAAAGCGGTGGCCACCTTGTGCGTCATTTCCTTTATGGAAAGTTCCTTTTTCCCGATTCCGCCTGATATTTTATTGATTCCCCTAGTGTTAAAGCAACGTACTAAAGCCTTTCGGATTGCTTTTTATTGTATGCTGGCTTCCGTCTTGGGAGGCACATTCGGATATGCCATCGGGCATTTTGCCTATGACACCATTGAACCATGGCTGTCCGGCGATTTCATTGAAAAAATGAATTGGTTTTCCACAAAGTATAATGAGTATGGGGCGTGGATTGTTTTTGGGGCGGGGATTACTCCTTTCCCTTATAAAATCATCACGATTGCCAGCGGGGTCACAGGACTTAACTTCCCTGTTTTTATGATTGCCAGCCTGTTGGCCCGCGGCCTCAGATTTTTCTTAATCAGTTTTCTTTTATTCAAATGGGGTAAGCCCATGCAAGCGTTTATTGAAAAGAATTTAGGGTGGCTCAGCATCCTCTTTTTCATTTTGCTCGTCGGTGGTTTTTATCTGGTGAAGTATTTATAGGAATCCGAATGACACGCGCCAAAGCCCAACAATTTTGTTCAGAAGTCAAAAAATTAGCCACCCGATATCAACTGCCTTTCTTTGTAGTGACCGATGGCGCTTCCGCGACAATGAATCAAAATTGCGAAGCCGTCCGCGCGGCCAGAAAAGCCCACATCAATTGGGAAAAGAAACACCAGATTGACCCGAATCACAGTTGGGAATAAAAGTTATTTTTTTGTCGTCAGCGTCTTTTTCTTGACCACTTTTTGCACAGGAATTTGACGAATCACCTGTTGCACTTTCGGACGAATTAAATCAATGGCCAACAATCCATTATCCAATTTGGCACTGTCAATTTTCATCCCGTCCGCCAAAATAAAAGATTTCATAAAATTACGGGCGGCAATTCCACGATGCAAAAAGCGACGTTGCTCCTCATTTTCTTGATGTCCGCGGACAATCAACTGATTGCCTTCGTGGGTCACTTCTAAATCCGATTCATTATAGCCCGCCACCGCCAAAGTAATTTGCAGTTTTTCTTCACTCAACAGTTCCACATTATAAGGGGGAAAAGAATCGGCCCCCTTGGCGACTTGGAACAACATTTCTTCCAAACCTTCAAAGCCCAGCAAAAAAGGATTTTGAAAAGGCGACATCATTTCATTTCCTTTAATTTTTCAACAATGGCTTCTTTATCATTTCTTAAATTTTTATCACGGGGCAATAAATTATCAATTGTTTCCACCGCGTGTTTAATTGTTGTGTTTTCACGTTCAAAGAATAAAGCAATATCCGGCATGGCCATCGGTGTCATTTGACGCACCAAATACATCGCCATTTGACGGGGACGCACAATCGTTCTATCCCGCCGTGTGGAACGTAAATCCCTTAAAGAAAGGCCATAATAATCCGCCACAGCCTGTTGAATTTCGGGCGCACTCACTTGACGTTCCGTGGTATGTAAAATATCTTTTAAATTTTGACGGGCGCTTTCCAATGTAATTTCGGCCCCCAACAATTGACGGCGGGCAATTAAACGCTTTAAAGCACCTTCTAACTCCCGCACATTTGAGGTAATGTTCTTTGCCAAAAAGGCCAACACATTTTCATCCATGGTCGTTCCCATACGGGACAGTTTTTCTTTTAAAATTCCCAATCGTAATTCATAGCCGGCGGGTTTAATTTTCACAACCAACCCTTGCGAGAGCCGATTTTTAAGGCCATCATCAATCCCTTTTAATTCCTTCGGCACACAATGAGAAGATAAAATCACTTTCTTTCCGCGGGCGGTTAAAGAATTGAAAATTTGCGATAATTCATCTTGGGCATGGGGCTTACTGGCAATAAATTGAATATCGTCCAATAACAACACATCCACATTGCGGAAAATTTCTTTAAACGGTTCCGTATTTTTGGATTGCATCCCTTGAACAAAACGTTGGAAAAATTGTTCAGCCGATAAATAAAGCACATTTTTTTCCGGCTTTTTTTCTTTAATACGCCAGGCCATCGCGTGCATCAGATGCGTCTTACCCAACCCGACATCTGCATAAAAATAAAGGGGATTAAACGACACCGTTTCTTCATCAGCAATCTGTTTAGCGGCGGCATAGGCAAATTCATTGGCTTCACCGACCACAAAACTGTCAAAGGTGTGCGCCTTATCCAAGTATTCAACAAAGGCATCCTCTTTCACCACAGGCGTCGCCTTTACTTTCGTTTCAACGGACGGAATCTTTTTGGCCACCAAGGGCTTTTGTTCCACCATCGGTACAGACAAAACCGAATCGGCCTTTTTCAACTGACATTGAACAACGGTATTCGGGTTTTTCTTATGCCACAAAGAACGAATCGCTTCGGTATAGCGTTGTTCAACTAATTCACAAATGCAAGCACTGGGCGCCCATAAATTCAAACCATTTTCGGGGGTCAGTTCAGGAATCACCCGACCCAACCAACGCATAACCGAAGTATCCTTCAGTTGTTCTTCCAACTGCTGGCACATTTCCATCCATTCTGATTGAAATGTGTTCATGTCCTGCATCTTTAACACCCCTTCTTTAAAGTTTATTATGGAACAAAAATTCGTTGTGGTCATCCTATAAAATTTTATTTTAAATTTCAACCCATCCAAAGGATAAAAAATAATTTATTTTTGAAAAACACAAAATATGGGAATCATAAAACTATATGTTGTGTTTTTATAAAATTTTTTTTCTTATAACAGGTGATTTCCCATAAAAGCATGGCACAAAGCAATCGCCAAAGCATCCGCGGCATCGGGGGGCATCCCTTCGGGCACTGTTTTTAAAAGGGTTCTGACCATCATATCCACTTGTTTTTTTTCGGCATGTCCTACCCCGGTCACCGTCTTTTTAATTTGATTCGGCGTATATTCACCCACGGGAATGTTTAACAAAGCCGGCGTCATTAAAACAACACCGCGTGCTTGTCCTAATTTTAAAGTGGAAGACGGATTTTTATTCACGAACGTTTCTTCCACCGCACACGAATCGGGTTTGTATTGTTGAATCACCTTTTTTAAAGCATGATGTAATTCGGCCAAACGATCCGCCAAAGGCAGCGTTGTATCCGGATTGATAACCCCTGCCGCCAAAAAATCAAAGTGCGTTCCTATTTGTTCAATCACACCCCACCCTGTGTGTCTTAAACCAGGGTCAATTCCTAAAATCCGCATGACTCCCCCAAGAAAAGATTTACGAAAGTTGCGCTAAAATATCTTCACTGATATCCGCATTGGTAATAACGCGTTGCACGTCATCATCTTCATTTAAATCTTCAATAAAACTCATCAACTTTTGGGCTGTTTCCAAATCAGCAACCGGTGTTTCCACGGTGGGTTTCCAATCAAAACGCGCCACGTTCGGTGTACCGAATTTCTTTTCCAAAGCTTCACGCACGGCCCCTAAATCTTCGGGCTTACAGGTAATTTCGTGGGTTGTTTCGGTCGTTTGCACATCATCAGCCCCTGCCTCTAAAGCGGCTTCAAACATAGCATCCGCACTGGCAACATTAAGGGGAAATTCAATATATCCCACATGTTCAAAGTTAAACAAAACCGTATCACCGAAAGAGCCACCTTTTTTCGTAAATAAAGAACGCAAATTCGGGGCCGTTCTGGCGCGGTTATCCGTTAAAGCCTCAACAATAATCGCCACACGTCCGGGGCCATAGCCTTCATAACGGACTTCTTCATAATTCGTGGTATCGGCGGTTTGGGATCCTTTTTGAATCGCCCGTTCAATATTATCTTTGGGCATATTTTCACTGCGGGCACTTTGAATCGCCAAACGCAACCGAGGATTGCCATCAGGATCGGCCCCGCCTGTTTTCACGGCCACCGTAATTTCACGGGCCAATTTTGAAAAGATACGCGCACGGGCTTTATCTTGGGCGCCTTTGCGGTTCATAATATTTTTAAATTGTGAATGTCCTGACATATTAAACTCCTTTGTTTTGAATTTAGAAAATTATATCATATTTACAGGGAATTTTCAAGAGTATCGCCCAAAATAACGGGACGAATCTTTCGGGCTTTGTTTGTTTTATCATCAATTTCCACCAAAACCCCACACAGTGTCGCACTATCCGTCGCGGGTTCCCAGCGCATCCGTTCCGTTCCCAAACCGAAATGAGAAAAGGCCGTTTCACGGGTCATTCCGATGACTGAAGTATAATCTCCACACATCCCGACATCCGTGATATAGGCTGTGCCATTTGGAAGCACATGGGCATCATGTGTCGGAATATGGGTATGCGTTCCCGCCACCAACACCGCCTGACCTTCCATCAAGTATCCCATAGCCACCTTTTCGGCCGTGGTTTCCGCATGAAAATCAATCATCAATAAATCGTATTCATTTTGGTGTTCTTGAATAAAATTTTGCATACACAAAAAAGGATCAGTGAGTTCCAACTTACTGCCCATATGACTGCGCCCTAAAACCTGCACCACACACAAACGTTTTTGACCGACCTCAAGAATTTGATAGCCTTTACCGGCGGTGTTTTCCGGATAATTCAAAGGACGCACCAAGACGTTATCTTCCATCCAAATTTTCACCACATCTGGCTTATCAAAAGTGTGATTTCCCATGGTAATGACATCGGCCCCTAAACGCCGAAGTTCTTCATAAATTTTCGGGGTGAGTCCCAACCCGTGCGCCGCGTTTTCCCCATTCAGCACAATCACATCCGGATGATATTTTTCTTTAATTTTCGGCAGATAAGTCTTCAGGGCCATCCGCCCCATTTTCCCCATCACATCCCCACAAAAAAGAAGTTTCATTCTTGTCCTTGTAATGTATCAGCCAACACGCCCACTTTCAGGGCAATATTTTGAATACTTTCGGCGATTTGTTCAGATGTTTTATCCAAAATTTCGGCGTTCGTTTCTTTTTCCAAATGATGTTTTTCTTCGGCCAACAACAAACACATCATCGCCAACATTTGACCTTCTTGCATAAAGCCGATGGAACGGATTAAACCCTCCGCTTTTTTATTCAACTCATCCCCCAAGGCCTTCATATGAAGTTCTTGTCCGTCATTACAGGAAAACTTATAAAATCTTCCCCCGATATTTAAGGAGACTATCGCCATTATCCTTCTCCTTTCTTATACGCATCCAAGGCTTTATCCAAACGGTCATAAGTATGACGAATCGCATTTTTCAGTTCTGAAATTTTTTCCAAAGACTGCGTTTGTTCTTTACGACTCACATGCACGGCTGTTTCTAATTTTAACACAGCCTGTTCCAATTGAGTAATCGCCGATTTTATTTGTTCCATCAAAATTCTCCATCAAATGCAAAGCAGTATAACTGATTTTTTATCAAACGTCTAGTCTTTTTTAGTAAAAGAACACAAAATTATGAAATCCCTTTACAAAGCAAAAAAATTAAAATATAATGCCGTTGTCTGAATTGTCCATTCAGATGGTGGGTTTCATAGCCCTTATTGTAAGGACAGAGGGATACTTATCCCTTGAATCGGGCATTCATTCTAATAAACTGGGTGGATGCTTACCGAATAGTGGCGTCTGCCTGAATAGGTAAGACTATTGCCTTACAGTATAGTTATGAACATCCACTCACTGACACAGTGAGTTTTTTTATAACTAAAACAAGAAAGGAAATAAAATGAACTATTTAAAAACAAAACAAGAATCAGGTCGTAGTATGGTTGAAATGCTGGGCGTTCTGGCAATTATCGGGGTGCTGTCAGTTGGCGGTATCGCCGGCTATACCATGGCCATGAACAAATATCGGGCGAATGAAATTTTAAACGGGGGCAGTATGCGTGCCATGATTGTGTCCGCCCAATTACAACGCAATAGTAATGCCACCCCCAATATCGGGGAATTTACAGGGGATAAACCCGCAGGGGCAACTTTTGGCGGTCCCACAGTTTCAGGCGATAAAAAAACATTTACTTTTACGGTATCTGATGTCGCCCCCGCGGTCTGCGACCAAATGAAAGCGGTTGTCCCCGATAATTCACAAAACCCTGTCATTGATTGTGAAGCCAATCCCATTACTTTGACCTATAATAATGATTTAGGCAGTGGCACCGGTGCAGGTGGTGGCACCTGTGATGCGACTAACTTCAGAAATTGCGCAACAAAAGCGGAATGTGAGGATAATGCTGTCGGCGGTACTTGGATTACTTCAGCCGGTTCAAACCCCACATCTTTCTGTGCGAAGTATGTCGCAACAGATGGTAAATTTTATTGGTGTAGTGCAAGAGCCGCCTGTGGTGGTATTGCCAATATGGTGTCTTTGACTGATTTAGGTTGTAGTACATCTGGTTCTTGTGGTGTTGATGGTATTAGTTGGACAAGCTTTTGGGTTGCGGATTGTGTCGGTGAAACGTGTACAGATAGCAGTACATGTAGTTCTGGCGGCGCGTACTACGTGGGCAATGGTAACGTCAGCAGCGACAGTCGCTACTACGCCAAGGCCTACGCGTTGTGTAAGTAGTCCCCTCGCTTTGGCTCTCTTGTCATTCTGAGGGAGTGATGCGACCGAAGAATCCATGGATCCTTCGCATCCGCTCAGGATGACAATAAAAAGAGAGTCAATAAAAACGCTTTTTCCTGTTGTTTTTTAACATTTTGGACAGGAAAACACCCCTTGGATTCACCACCCAAGGGGTGCCTTTTATAAACTGCGTCTGGATTTTAAAGCCATTTGAAGTGTCCCGTCATCCAGGTAATCCAACTCGCCCCCAATCGGCACCCCGCGTGCTAATGAGGTGATTTGTACAGGATATTCTGACAATCTGTCGGCCACATAGTGCGCTGTTGTCTGTCCGTCCACGGTAGCGGGCAAGGCCAAAATAATTTCTTCTACTCCCCCGTTTTGAATCCGTTTTTCCAAAGCCGCCCAATTTAAATCTTCCGGCCCCACACCATCAATCGCCGATAACACACCCCCCAAGACGTGATACAGTCCGTGAAATGAGTTGGATCTTTCCAACGCCCACAAATCCGCGATATCCCTGACCACACAAATTTGCTTGGATTCCCGCTTGGCATCCCCACAAATGGAACAAGGTACCGTTGTGTCATAATTGCCACAAACGGGGCACGCATGAATATGGTCCTTAACCGCTTGCAACGCCTCAATCAAAGGCGTCATCTTTAATTTGGGATTTTCTAATAAAGATAAAACGGCCCGTCTGGCCGACCGTGGTCCCAGGGTCGGCAAATGAGCAAAATACCCAATCAGACGTTCTATTTCATTAGAGGGCATAAAATTAGAAAGGCAATTTAAATCCGGGAGGCAATCCCAAATTCTTTTGCATTTTCTCCATTTCTGTGGTCAGATAATTTTCGGCTTTGTTGCGGGCATCTGTAATGGCCACCGTCATTAAATCTTCCAAAGTTTCTTTATCAGCCAAGGCCTTTTCATCAATCTGAGTTTTCACGCCATAGCCACGCCCTGTCAAAGTCACTTTGACCAAACCATTGCCGGCCACACCTTCAAATTCCAATTCTTCCATCTTGGATTGTAAAATAGTCATTTGAGATTGCACTTGGTGGGCTTTGGCCATCAATTCACCGATATTCTTCATTTAAAATCCTTTCTAAAAAAACAAATATAACGTTTTGAGATTAGCGAATTTTTATATAAAAAGCAATGACTTTTTAGCCCAACAGATATTTTTCCGCACTGAGTGCCGCCAACACGCCCGAGGCCGCCGCAATCACCGCTTGACGATGCCCGGGTTCTTGCACATCTCCACAGGCAAACACCCCCGCAACCGAGGTTTCCATTGTCCGTTTATCCGTAATGATAAAGCCCACTTCGTCCCGTTCCACTTGTCCGTGGAAAATGGACGCATTTGGCGTCTGACCAACCGCTTCAAAAACACCATCCACCAAAATTTCCCGTTCCTCATTTTGGGTTTTTAAAACCACCGAGGACAACTTGTTTTTCCCCTTAAACCGAACGGCTTCGGTGCGCCATAACATTTCAATTTTGGGGTTCTTTTTGATTTGTTCAACCAAACTAAATTCGGCCCTTAAGGTTTCGCGCCTGTGCACCATATACACTTTTTTGGCAATTTGCGATAAATACAAAGCCTCATAAGCGGCGGTACTGCCCCCACCAATCACCATCACGGTTTTGTTTTTGTAAAAAGCACCATCACACACCGCGCAAATAGACACACCATGTCCTTTAAAGTCCGATTCACCGGGCAAATTCAACCATCTGGGGGATGCCCCCGTGGCCACAATCAACGAATCACATTGATATTCTTCATTCACATCTGACTTCACCACAAAGGGATGTTTTTTCACCGACACACTCACGGCATTTTGCGAAATAAATTCAACACCCGCTTGCAAGGCTTGCGCGGTCAATTTTTCCACCAATTCCATGCCTGAGATTTTTAAAAATCCGGGGAAGTTTTCAATTTGGTGTGTCAAAAGCAATTGGCCCCCTTGCGTGGCCCCCGTTAAAACACTCACCTTTAAACCTGCTCTGGCTGCATAAAGCCCTGCCATCAAGCCCGCAGGTCCGGCCCCTAAAATCAATACTTGTGTTCTCATCATTTTCCCCCTTTAGTCGGAAATCAGATGAATTCAACCTTTAAAATTTCGTAAGTTTTTGTTCCTTTTGGTGTGACAACATCAATTAAATCACCCTTTTGTTTTCCAATCAAGGCTTTGGCCAACGGAGAAATCAAAGAAATCAATCCTTTTTCCAGTTTTGCTTCATGTTGTCCCACGATTTGATAGGATTGCTTAGCATCCGTATCTAAATCTTGCACCTGAACCGTGGCCCCAAATAAGACCGTCTCACCCGACAATGTTTTCGGATCAATCACTTGCGCACGCGACACCGCCGCTTCCAAATCTTGGATACGGCCTTCAATAAAACTTTGTTTTTCACGGGCGGTTTGATATTCTGCATTTTCGGACAAATCCCCATGAGCGCGTGCTTCTTCAATAGCGGCAACCACTTCCGGACGATCTACAAACTTTAAACGTTTTAATTCTTCATTTAATGTATCAAATCCGACCTTTGTCATTGGAACCTTATCTGCCATTATTGACCTCCTTTAAAAAAGATTGAAAAATAAATACCCCAGTCTTTTTTCTGTGGTACGGCTTCAATATAGCACAAAAAAAACAAAAAATCAAGTTTTAAAAAGAAAATTTAGATTTTAATCAGATAAAATCTTGATTTTTGGCGGATTTTCTTGTAAGATATCTTTTAAGTGCCGAGGTAGCTCAGTTGGTAGAGCAACGCATTCGTAATGCGTGGGTCGGAGGTTCAAGTCCTCTTCTCGGCACCATTTTTATTTAAAGTAAAATCCATTTTAACACAATCTCATCACCATACCGGCACCCCGTTTTATTGACAAAATCAGGTTTTTATGTTATAATACATCTTCGGAAAGGTTAGAAAAATAATGAAGATTTATTCCAAAAAAGAAATCCGTGATATTGTCATCGCCCTCAGTCTTTTGGGCGCTTGTTTAACACTGGGATATCATACAAAGCAATCCCAAAAACAAAAAGAGCCTTCCGACACAGATACGCCCGTGTTGACTCATGTGCTTCTTTTAACCAGAAGCCTACCCGCCGGCAAATAAAATATTTTCAATAAACTTATCTTTGTTTCACCGCTTGATAAAGCAAAGCGATAGATCGTTGCGTATGTTTCAATCGTCCCCGCGCTTGATTGGATGTCATGGGCAAACTCTTTAAACTATCCAGAGCCCGCAACACTGCATAACGCACAGGGTCATGTTTTTTTTGATAGGCATTTCCTGTATAAAAAACACCATGGATATAATGTCCTTGCTTTTTAATTGAGCCATCTGGATTTTTTTCTAGATACGGGCCGTGCAGATTCCCATCAAAATCATGGATATTCATTTTAACGACCACTTCTTTTTTTGGAACGTGCGGCCACAGGGGTTTTAAACATTTTGGCCACTTCCGGCTTTAAGGGAAAATTTTCAGGCGTTAATTTCTTGGCCAAAGGCACAACCCCTTTTTGACCACAGGGAACTTGTAAAATCGGACCTGATTTCATAAAGTCAGAAACTAAACTCATTTTTTCCTCCTTAAAGGTTTTTCTGGTGGCACTTTAGCATGGCTTGATTTTTTTGTCAACAAAAATCAACCACTTTTTTTATTTTTTTCATCTGACGTTTTTGGGCAAAAAAATCCGTCATCAGTTGGGCACATTCGGGCACGATTGTCAAGCGTGTCTTTAGTTTATGATGCGTTTGCGACCGCGTAAAAACCTTGGCCCCTTGTCGCACCGCCCCTGTTTTCGGATCTGCCGCCCCATAATAAACAGCATCCAAGCGCGCCCAAGCAATCGCCCCGGCACACATGACGCAAGGTTCCAACGTAATAAACATAGAATAGCCATCCAAATACTTCGTCTTTAATTTTTTTAAGGCCTTTTCTATCGCCCGCATTTCGGCATGGGCTAAAGGATTTTTTCGGGCTTCCACTTGATTATGGGCCAAAGCAACAATCTCGCCCGTTTGGGAATGAAAAATCACACACCCCACCGGCACTTCATCCTTTTTAAAAGCGGATTTGGCCAGTAAAATCGCTTGATTGATAATCTTTTTTCTTTGCTTTTGTTTCATTTTCTGTATAATATCATACTTATGACAGAAAAGAAAGAACGAATTGCAAAAAAGATGGCGGACGCGGGACTTTGCTCGCGTCGTGAAGCCGAACGCTGGATTTTAGCGGGTCGCGTGCAAGTGAACGGCAAAGTTTTAGAAACCCCCGCTTGTGTCGTGGGGAGCGAAGATAGTGTGTTGGTGGATAACAAACCCTTGCAACAAAAATCATCTACTCGCGTGTGGATGTATCATAAACCTGCGGGCCTGATTGTCAGCCACAAAGATCCCCAAGGACGCAGTACGATTTTTGAACACCTCCCCAAAAATATGCCACGCGTCATTTCTGTGGGCCGATTAGATTTAAATTCCGAAGGACTCTTACTTTTAACCAATGACGGCGAATGGGCCAGAAAAATGGAACTGCCCGCAAACGGATGGGAACGCACCTATCGTGTGCGGGTGCATGGGATGATAACGGGCGAAATTCTTTCCCGCCTTTCTAAAGGGGTAAAGATTGACAGTATTAAATATGCCCCGTGCAAAATAGAAGTGGAAAAAACGCAAGGCACAAATACTTGGCTGAAAATGACGCTGTGTGAAGGCAAGAATCGTGAGATTCGCAAAATGATGGGCTTTTTCGGGTTGGAAGTCGCGCGTTTGATTCGTATTTCCTATGGGCCTTATCAACTGGGAACATTGAAGCCCGGTCAAGTTCAGGAGGCGCCATGCGCATAATTTCGGGACAATTTAAAGGGCGCACATTGTTGACACCGCCCGAAGGGACGCGTCCAACGGCCGACCGCGCCAAAGAAATGCTGTTTGATATTTTATCGGCAAGGCTGATGCAAGAGCAACGCCAATGGACGCGCCTATACTTTGCGGATGTCTTTGCGGGCAGCGGCGCCATCGGATTAGAGGCATATTCCCGAGGCTGTAAGCACGTTTATCTGTTTGAAAAAGACCCTGTCGCCCAAAAGATGATTCGTCAAAACGCCCGTCAGATGGACGTGGAAATTTATTCGGATGCCTTGTGCCCACCATCCGCCCAAAAACCCATGGACATTCTTTTTATGGATGCCCCTTATCATTTGGGATTATGGGAACAGGCTTTACCCACTTTTGATAAACAAGGCTGGATTGATAAAAACACTTGGGTGATTATTGAAATAGATAAGGATGAAAAGCCCACTCTGCCCCCCCATTTTATTTTAAAAGAAGAACGTCATCAAGGGCGTAATACTTTTTTATTTTTAGCCAAGGAGACTTAAATGAACCTGAATAAATTTGCCACCACTTTACGCATTTTATCTGCCGATATGATTGAAAAGGCCAAGTCGGGTCATCCTGGGGCCAGTTTAGGTATGGCCGATATTGCCACGGTTTTGTGGACCAAGTTTTTAAGATTTGACGCCCAAAATCCCGATTGGAAAAATCGGGACAGAATCATTTTTTCTAATGGCCACGCTTCGCCTTTACTTTATAGTTTATTCTATCTGTGTGGTATGAAAGGTATGACGAAAAAAGATTTACAAAATTTGCGTCAATTGGGAAGTTTAACCCCTGGCCACCCCGAAAGAGGCCTCACCCCCGGCGTTGATTTTTCTACGGGTCCTTTGGGGCAAGGGCTATCAGGTGCCGTCGGTATGGCTTTGGCCGAACGTATCATGCACCAAAAATTCCCGGAACTCATCAACCATAAGACCTATTGCTTTGTGGGGGACGGCTGCCTTATGGAAGGCATCAGCGAAGAAGTGATTTCGTTAGCGGGGCTGTGGCGCCTGAACAACCTGATTGTGCTGTGGGATGATAACCATATTACGATTGACGGAAAAACAGATATTTCCACAAAAACAAATATGCAAGCACGCTTTCAAGCAAACAATTGGGATGTGTTGGAATGCGACGGGCATGATTTTAAGGATATTGAACGCGCCCTGACCAAAGCCCAAAAAGCCCAAGCCCCCGTGATGATTGATTGCCATACGACAATTGGTTATCCTGCCCCGACTAAAGCGGGTAAATCTTGTATTCATGGGTCGCCTTTGGGAACGGATGAATTAGCCTGCCTTAAGAAAAATTTAGGGTGGACTTTGCCCCCCTTTGAAGTGCCCGAAGACATCTTAAAAATGGGTAAAGAAATCGGGCAAAAGCACCATACTGAATTTCAAAAATGGAAACCCACCAAAGAATTTCAAGATTTTTGTGCGCAAAAATGCGCCTTTTCTTTGGACAACCTAAAGCAAGAATTTTTAAAAAATAGCGAGCCGACCGCCACCCGAAATGCCCGCCAAAAAATTTTGGCCGAATTGTTAAAACAAATCCCTCAACTTGTGGGGGGTAGCGCGGACTTGGGCGCATCCAATCTGACAAAAACATCAGAATCAAAAGATATTCTGTCCCCGACTTATCAGGGCAATTATATCAACTTTGGTGTGCGTGAGTTGGGTATGGGCGGCATTGCCAACGGCTTGGCGGCCTATGGTGGCTTTATTCCCTATACCAGCACCTTTTTTACCTTTTCGGATTATATGAAGCCTGCCATCCGTTTGGGGGCTCTGATGAACCTGAAACAACTCTATATTTTCACACACGATTCTATCGGAGCGGGCGAAGACGGGCCCACACATCAACCTGTGGAACAATTGATTTCTTTAAGGGCGACCCCAAATTTAAAAGTCTTTCGGCCGGCGGACGCGATTGAATGTGCGGAAAGTTATGAAGTTGCCCTAAAAACACCTGGGCCCAGCGCATTGGTTTTGACACGCCAAAAAGGGGATGCGGTGCGCACAAAGGCAACGGAAAACCTGACGCAAAAAGGCGCGTATTTGCTCAAAGAAGTCAAAAACAGAAAACGCACCCTGATTGCGACAGGCTCAGAGGTGGCACTGGCGATGAAAGTCGCGGAATGCTTGCCCGATACAGCGGTGGTCTCTATGCCGTGTTGGGAACTGTTTGATGCGCAAACACCTGAATATAAAAATAAAGTGTTGGGCACAGCCCCACGAATTATCATAGAGGCAGCCAGCCCCTTTGGTTGGGAAAAGTATGCGGGTGTGGACGGGCTGATTATCGGCATCAACCAATTTGGTGCCAGCGCCCCCGGAAACGTTTTATTTGACCATTTTGGCTTTACCGTGGACAATATATTAAAACAGATTAAAGAAAGATTTGGAAAATAAAAAATCCCCTTCTCTCTTTTTCGTCATCCTGTTTCTCCTCTCTTTGTCATCCCGAGTCTCCCCCCTCTCTCGTCATCCTGATTTTTTCCCCCTCTTGTCATCCTGAGCGAACGCGAAGGATCCATCGGGTGGATTCTTCGGGGCGTTGCCCCTTCAGAATGACGGGGAAAGTGTAAAAGGCACCCCTTGGGTGGTGAATCCAAGGGGTGTTTTCCTGTTGTAAAATGTTAAAAAACAACAGGAAAAAGCGATTTATGAACAATCACCATTACTTTGTCTGGTTTTACCTTCGGGACATACCTTTAATATACAATTTGTTCCATCGTATTCACGATTTAAACATTTATCGCATTCCTCTTTTGTTGTTTTTACTGCCAGCACTGTACTGCAAGGCCGACAACGCGTTATATCATCCACAGCACTCATACGTGGATAATCTGTTTCATCACAGGCATGGCAATCTTCTGAGTTTAAGACAATTAAACTACTTGCTGTAGTACTCGAACATACCTTACAGGTTCCAGTCTTAAGTTTATAATACCCATTACTACAAACTTTACCGCCACAGATACTACCATCCCATGTACCACCACATTTGATGCATGTTTTTGAATCGGTAATTATGGCCAATTTAGCTGGACAATCTGTACCGTTTTTATCCACTATTATAACCCCCGCACTTAAATCTGTGTTATAGGTGAAAGTAGTGCAGTTTTCGTTGATGTTCACATTGCCGTTTTCGGGGATGGTGCCGTGGATTTGGTCGCACACATCCGAATTGATTCCGGATACCGTCAAAGCAAAGGTAGTGGCGCCCGCGGTATAAGATACCGTTGTATCAAAGGTGGCACCGACCACTTTATTGGTGGTAAATTCCCCTAAATTTGGGGTGGCTTTATTATTGCGTTGGATTTGGGCCGAAACCGTCATGGCACGCATACTGGCCCCTTGTAAAATTTCGTTGGCCCGATATTTATTCATCGCCCTAGTATCGCCCGCGATACCGCCCACGGATAAAACCCCGATAATGGCCAATACGCCCAGCATTTCAACCATACTACGACGACTCTGTCCTGTCATGCTGAAGGCGTTAGCCGAAGAATCCATGGATCCTTCG
>JAZRVC010000028.1:0-8408 GCA_045598925.1 Alphaproteobacteria bacterium | reverse complement strand
GGATTATTTGAATCAGCAGAGACAACCGCTTTCATTTGAGCACAAACCGCTTTATCCACTCCGGATAAATTTAATTTAAATTGGGTATCCGTTGCTGTTCTGGTGGCGACAGTAATGGTGACACCGGCGGGTGTGTCCCCCGTAAATTCGCCCAAGTTGGGATTGGTCAAACTGGGTTTCATTTGGATTTGGGTGGCGACCACCATGGCCCGCATAGAGGCCCCGTTTAAAATTTCGTTCGCCGCGTGTTTATTCATCGCGTTCTTATACCCCGCGATACCGCCAACCGACAGCACCCCGATAATGGCCAATACGCCCAGCATTTCAACCATACTGCGCCCTGATTCTTGTTCTTTATTTTTTATATTTTTAGACATTTATGCATCCTTTCATAAAATTAAAAATTCCACTTTATCAAAAGTGGACGGATGCTGAAAAACTGTAAGAGATACAGCGTCGCTTATTCAATATATTAGCGACCATCCGCCCTTACAGACGGATTTTCTCTCAACGGACTTTCAGTTCCGGCATTCATGCACCTGCATGAATACAAAGACAGACTAAATCAAAACAACATAAATGTCAATAAGAAAAAAGCCCCGCAAAATGCGGGTCTTTTGGGTTTGCTTTCGCTTATTTACCTTCGGCAAGTTTCGTATAGAACGCCCAACGTTCGTCCACTTGCGCTTGGGCTTGCTTCAACAATTCCTCATAATGTTCAGGATTTTGTTGTTTCACAAACTTAAACCGAGTTTCTGTCGCCATAAAGTCGGCCACAGGCATAGAAGGTTTAGAATCCAATTGGAACGGATTTTTGCCTTGTGCTTTCAATCTCGGGTCAAAGCGATAAAGTGGCCACAGGCCTGACTTCACCGCCATTTGTTGATGTTCTAAACCGGCCTTTCCGATATCATAGCCATGGGAAATACAATGGCTGTAAGCGATAATCAAAGACGGTCCGTTAAAGGATTCAGCTTCGTTCATGGCTTTCAAGGCTTGCATATCATTGGCACCCAAGGAAATGCTGGCGACATAGACTTCACCCGAAGCCATCGCAATCGCACCCAAGTCTTTGCGTGGTAAAGAACTGCCCGACACAGCAAACTTGGCCGAGGCACCAATCGGGGTTGCCTTAGAACGTTGTCCGCCTGTGTTAGAATACACGTTGGTATCCATTACCAAAATGTTCACGTTTTTACCACTATACAACGCATGGTCTAAACCACCGTAGCCGATATCATAGGCCCAACCGTCACCGCCCAAAATCCACACGGACTTTTTGACCAGGTAATCGGCATTTTCCAACAATAATTTGGCTTTGGCAGAGTTCAAGGTTTTCAATTTTTCCTTTAACACTTCCACCAGTTTCCGTTGACCTTCAATACCTGTTTCGGTTGTTTGGTCAGCATTTAACAAGCCATCCACCAATTCGGCACCCAATTCGTCCTTTAATTCATTGACCAATTGCACCGCAAATTCTGTTCTAGAATCCACGGAAGTCCGCATACCGACACCAAATTCGGCGTTGTCTTCAAACAGTGAGTTTGCCCAAGCCGGACCTCTGCCTTCGGCGTTTTTCGCATAAGGTGTTGTCGGTAAGTTGCCACCGTAAATAGAGGAGCACCCTGTCGCATTGGCCACCAACAAACGATCGCCAAACAATTGTGTCATCATTTTGACATAAGGTGTTTCACCGCATCCCGCACAAGCCCCGGAAAATTCAAACAATGGGCGCATTAAAGCCACATTTTTGATTTGCATTGGGTTCAATTTTGTACGATCCACATCTGGCAATTGCATAAAGAAGTCAAAGTTTTTGATTTCTTGATCAATATGCTTTTCAATAGGTTCCATCACCAAAGTGTTTTTGGCCTTCATCGGGCACACTTGAGAGCATAAAGAACATCCTGTACAATCTTCAGGCGCCACTTGAATCATAAACTTATTACCCTTAAAGTCAGGCGTCTTATAGTCCGCAGACTTAAAGCCTTCGGGGGCTTTCGCCAAATCTTCGGGTTTCGCCACCTTGGCACGAATAGCCGCATGCGGACACACAGAAACACACTTACCGCATTGGATACAAGTTTCCGGATCCCAGCAAGGCAACATGGTCGCCACACGGCGCTTTTCGTATTTCGCTGTATCAGTTGGCCAAGTTCCATCCACTGTCCATTCAAAAGCAGACACGGGGAGTTCTTCGCCGCGACCTTCAATAATCGCCCCGGTCACCTTTTGCAACAATTCAGGCGCAGTAGCGGGAATACCGGGTTGACGTTTAATTTTGGAATCGGCCGCACCAATTTTCACTTCAAACAAGTGTTCCAAAGTCGCATCCACAGCCTTAATATTGGCATCCACAATTTCTTGACCTTTTTTCATATAGGTCTTGGTAATGGACGCTTTAATCTTGGCAATCGCTTCGTCCTTCGGCAACACGCCCGAAATAGCAAAGAAGCAAGCCTGCATAATTGTATTGATACGGCGTCCCATGCCCGTTTTCTGGGCCACGGATACAGCGTCAATCGCATACATTTTAATATGCTTATCCAAAATTTCCTTTTGGACTTCCACTGGTAAAGAATCCCACACCTTTTCGGCCGGTGTTTGTGTATTCAACAAAAACACCGAGTTCGGGGCCGCCACAGCCAACAAATCAATCTTATGCAAGAACGGTTCGTGGTGGCAAGCAACAAAGTCCGCCGAAGTAATTAAATACGGGGCTTTAATCGGATTTTTCCCAAAACGCAAGTGTGAAGTGGTCATCGCGCCTGACTTTTTAGAGTCATACACAAAGTAGGCTTGACCATAAGTGCCTTCGCCATCCGCAATAATCTTAATTGAGTTTTTGTTGGCCCCCACAGTTCCGTCTGAACCAAGTCCAAAGAAAATGCAACGGTTCATATCGGCCACAGGTAATTGCCAAGCGGCATCATAATCCAATGAAGCGTGTGTCACGTCATCATTGATACCGATTGTAAAGTGATTCTTGGTGGTATTTTCACACACAGTCTTGGCCATCGCGGGAGTAAATTCTTTGGAAGAAATCCCATAGCGGCCACCCAAAACTTTCGGCATTGCACGACCATTTGTAGCGGCTTCCGCCAATGCGGACACAACATCCAAATACAAAGGTTCACCCACAGAGCCGGCTTCTTTCGTTCTGTCCAACACAGTTACAAATTTGGTTGTTGTCGGCAAAGCATCCGCAAAAGCCTTTACCGGGAACGGACGATACAAATGCACCGCCAAAACCCCATATTTACCACCGTTGGCATTTAAGGCTTTGATTGTTTCGCTTAAGGTTTCAATAGCGGATCCCATTGCCACAATCACATGTTCGGCATCTTTGGCACCGAAATAATCCACAATGTGATAACGGCGACCCACAACCTTTTCAAACTTATCCATACATTTTTCCACAATTTCGGGAACCGCGGCATAGTATTTATTGGCGGCTTCTTTGACTTGGAAATAAACATCAGGGTTTTGGGCTGTTCCACGCACCTTTGGATTATCGGGCGTCAAAGCATTTTTACCCGTAAAGTCGGTAGGAATTCCTTCCATTAAAGCCTTTAAATCGTCATCACTCATCAAATTGATTTTGTTGATTTCGTGTGAAGTGCGGAACCCGTCAAAGAAGTGCATAAACGGCACCCGAGACATATAAGTACTCATTTGCGCAATAGCGGCCAAGTCATGGGCTTCTTGCACAGAGTTGGAAGCCAACATTGCAAACCCAGTTTGACGGCAAGACATCACGTCAGAATGGTCGCCGAAAATGGACAAAGCGTGTCCGGCCACAGTTCTGGCAGCCACATGCATCACAAACGGTGTCAATTCGCCCGCAATCTTATACAAGTTGGGAATCATCAACAATAAACCTTGGCTGGCGGTATAGGTGGTGGTCATTGAACCGGCCTGTAAAGCGCCATGACAAGCCCCAATCGCGCCCGCTTCTGATTGCATTTCCAACACTTCAGGAACTTTTCCCCAGATATTTGTTTGTTTGGCGGCCGCCCAAGTATCAGCCCATTCGCCCATCGGTGAAGACGGCGTAATGGGGTAAATAATAGACATTTCGTTTAATTTATAGGCCACCATAGCGGCGGCTTCGTTTGCATCAAGCATTTTTGTTTTTGACATTTCCTTACCTTTCAGTTTTGCTTGTTCTTTTTAAAATGGATAGGATCGGTTATACAACTTTTTATAACAAAATTCAAGAGTATTTTTTGTGATTTTTTGAACTTGACGCGGGGATAAAATTTTGCTAACATTTTATGTATCTGAACAAGGAGACAAGATGACCCCTTTATTTAAACAAATTCAAAAATGGCGGTGGATTAGATTATATCAACGCCTGTGGCCCTTCGTAAAACCTTTTTGGGGCAGATGCCTGCTCAATATCTTGATTACCATTCCTATCGGGTCGTTGGACGCGTTGATGACTTTGGCCTTAAAGCCCTTTACGGATACGGTTGTTTTAACCAAAGGCGCCACCACCCCTTGGGGATTACCCTTATGGGCCTTGCCTGTAGGGATTATTCTCTTTACGATTGTTCAGGGAATCTTGGAATACGGGGCGGCCTACTTAAGCACCTGGACAGGTGGGAAAATTACCCAAGAAATGCAAAGACGCCTGTACCAAAAACTCATGGGGATGGAACAAGGCTTTTATGATAAGTGTTCTTCGGGGGATTTAGCCCAAAGATTTAACACAGATCCGACTATTGCCTGCGCAGGCTTACTGGCCAACGTCAAAGTTTTTACCACACGCATTTTTGCTTCTTTGGCTTTAATCGGGGTCTTATTCTATACGTCTTGGAAATTGGCCATTTTCGCTATCGTAATTTTGGGCGGAGCATTATGGCCGCTCGCCTTTATTCGCCGTATGATTAAAGATGTGGTTAAAAAGTCCGTTCAAGTCGGGGCCGCCGGCTATACCGTCTTTAACGAAACACACGCGGGCGCCAGAACGATTGCTTCATACAATCTGCAAGACATTAAACGCGACCAATTCTATGAAATTTTACGCCAAGCATTTAAATTGGGTATTAAAACAACCCAAAGAACAGCCTGGCTGACCCCAATGATGCACATCATCATTGCCTTTGGGATGGCGGGCGCGATTTGGTTCGGCAGCCACTTAATTACCACCAATCAGATGACGGTCGGGGATTTTGTGGCCTTTATGGCCTCAATGTTGGCCCTGTATACACCCGTCAAAAGTATCGGGAAAAACTTTAATCAAGTACAACTGTCTTTTTTGGCTGTGGAACGTGTCTGTGAAATGTTAGACTATGATGTTGCTATTAAAGATAAAAAAGGGGCCAAAGAATTAAAAGGTATTCATAAAGACATTACTTTTAAAAAGGTGGATTTTGAATACATTGAAAACACCCCTGTACTAAAAGACATCAATTTGCGGATTCCCAAGGGAAAAACGGTGGCTTTTGTCGGTAATTCGGGCGGCGGAAAAAGTACGATTGCCAGCCTGATTCCCCGCTTTTATGATGTCAAAAGCGGCAGTATTCAAATTGACGGCAAAGATATTCGCGATTTAACTTTACACTCTTTGCGCCAAAATATCGCCATTGTCTTTCAGGATAACTTCCTGTTTTCCGGAACTATTCGGGACAACATTTTGTTGGGCAAACCCCATGCGACACAGGCCGAAATTGACAAAGCCGTCAAAATGGCGTGTCTGGGGGACTTTATTTCAGACTTGGAAAAAGGCCTAGATACCCCCATCGGTGAACGGGGCACCCTTCTGTCCGGCGGACAAAAACAACGGGTGGCGATTGCGCGGGCCTTTTTGAAAAACGCCCCGATTGTCATTTTGGATGAAGCGACTTCGGCATTGGACAATAAATCGGAACAAATTGTGCAACAGGCCATTGAAAACCTGATGAAGAGTCGGACCGTGATTGTGATTGCGCACCGTTTAAGCACAATTCAAAATGCCGATAAAATTGTCGTTATCAATGAAGGCAGAATTATTGAAGAAGGGACGCACGAACAATTGTTGAACAAAGGCGGGGCCTATGCCACCCTTTATAAAACACAATTTAAAAAGAAAAAGGCCTAATCCTTGATTTTGCCGTGGTTATGACGGAAGACATAAAAGTATTCAAAACTGGAAAGCAATAAAATAAAGTACCCGACACTTTCCAATCCTTCCTCAATCAAGCGGCGAATAGGCATCGCCTTGATATCCGTTCCCAAGACATCCTCAATAAAGGCTTTATGGCCATACGCTTGCGCAATGGGCAAGCCAATCAAAACAGCCAAAAACATCAAATCAAACGCCGAAGATCTGGTAAAAAGGAAAAAAGAATTAAGGGCCTGTTGTCTATGCTTGATACAATAGGCAATCGCCAATACAGGAAAAATATAGCCAAACTTCCAATCCACGAAGGGCAAGGTTTGTTCAAAAAAGGAATCCAACTCTCGGATAGCCCCGAACACACATAAAGAGGCCAAAAATAAGGTTAAAGCCCTGTGGGCTTTATTCAATTTAGCCTGAAGAGCAAAAAACAAACCGCAAAAAATCAAAATCCCCAATTGGATGTTTTCCACGACACCATATTCTAAAAATAAATCGCCATGATACACTTTGGCCAATTGCCATTGACACAAAATAAAGCCCAATATCAGCACAAAGTACAGAAACAAACGCGCCAAGAAAAAGAGTGTTTTTCGTTCTAAGCTACTCATTCTTTTAAACCTCCGACATATTTTTTTATGTGTATTATACGGGATTCTTTAAAAAAAGCAACCTTAAATTTTTTTTTGAATTTTAATGGGGTTTGGCGGGCAACATTTTTTTATAAAATTACCCTTGTAATTTAAAAAAAAATTTTGTATGATGGATTTATCAACTCTAACCCAAGGGGGAAAAATGCGTAAATTTCTTTTATTCAGTTTGTTGGCTTTAATGGGATGTACCTCTCATCAGGCTTTGGAAAAGACAATTGATAACGAAAATTGTGCCAATATCACCAGTGTGTTGGTTTTACGCGTCATGGACAATTATGTGTTGGGATGGGTGGATGATGAAGTCCCTTATTCTGCGGTCAAAAAATATGAACCGACTGATGAACACTTTATTTTCTTTTTGAAAGAACCCAACAAAGTCTATTATCCGAAACAAAGAATCCAATTTGATACTCCTCAATGCTTGGTTTATAATGGCAGTTATAACTATCAAAAAGGTGCTACGGTGGATCAAACGATCCTGATTGGGAAATTAGAGCCGAATAAAAAGCCTAATCCGGAATTTTTGGAAATGCAAAAGGCTAAACGGTTAGAAGAAGTGGATCAAATGCAAACCAGACAATTCCAATCTTTACAAGAAAAAGAAAAGTTGTTAAAACAAGAAGAAAAGCATTTCTTAAGTTCCATAGATGACAAAAAAGCCGAATTAGCCCAACGGGAAAAAGAAATTATTCAAAAAGAAGCTGAATTGAATAATCGCGAAGTCTATTTAAACACTTCCAGTTGGATTGAACGCAGGGCCAGACAAAAGGCTATGCGAATGATTCAAGAAGGATAATTATTCCTTATTTTCAGCAAAAGGATTTTCACGTTTTCTCAGTTGAATCCGCACGGGCACACCCGTGATGCCAAATTCATCCCTTAAACCGTTGGACAAATAACGGATATAAGAATCGGGTAATTTATCCGGATTAGAGGTAAAAATCACAAAAGTCGGGGGACGTGTTCCCACTTGCGTCATATATTTCAATGGCACACGGCGACCATTTTTGGCCAAAGGAGTCGGATGCGCCTCTTTCATCATAGATAAGAACAGATTCAATTTATGTGTCGGCACCCGTTTATTCCACAGTTCGTATGTTTTAAACACCGCCTGCATCAAAGGGGCAAAACCAAACTTTGTTTTGGCCGAAATCGTTAAAACCGGCAAATCTTTCACTTGTTGCAAAGAATCAAACATCCGTTCTTTTAAAGCCTTTAACACTTCCCGCGGATTATCGATCATATCCCATTTATTAAGGGCAATCACCAAACAACGTCCTTCTTTCAACACACGGCTGGCAATTAAAAGGTCTTGTTTTTCCATAGGTTGCGTGGCATCTAAAACCAAAATCACCACTTCGGCAAAATCAATCGCGGTTTGGGTATCTTGCCCCGATAAACGTTCCAATTCATCATCAATTTTACCGTATTTACGAAGTCCTGCCGTATCGGTCAATTGAATTTTATGTCCTTGATATTCCCAATCAATACGAATAGCATCACGAGTCACACCGGCCGTCGGGCCGGTCAAAAGGCGTTCTTGCCCAATCAATTTATTGATAAGTGTCGATTTTCCCACATTCGGGCGCCCCACAATGGCCAACTTTAACGGGCGCGTTTTGTCGGTTTCAGGTTGGACTGCTTCTTCCCCC
>JAZRVC010000027.1:0-65104 GCA_045598925.1 Alphaproteobacteria bacterium | reverse complement strand
CCAAATTTCTCCCGCAATCTCACATTTACACAAGGTTTTATTATCGCTTGCCAAACCAATTGCGCCACCCTTTCCACTGATACTTCCCACAGAACAGGTAACAATCGCATCCGCATTCACACGATCAGATTGATACTGTTGAAATTGAAAGATGGCGGAGGTCTCTTCTGCAACAACAGGAGTGGATATACTTGCTTCTGCCTTCAATAAATCGTATTGCGTTAAAGCTTGAATTAAATCTTTATTTTTAGCGCTGGCTTTAATCACAATTAAATGATTAACCACATCGTTTGAAATTTTAAAGGAAACGCCATGGGGAATTTCTGGGCTTGTCACCGTTTGCTCATGTTCTTCTCGGCCTTTTTTGGTCATGGCTTCATGCCGACGTTTGACCACATAACGTGTCATTGCTTCGGCAACCGCCCGAACTTCAAAACGTGTTGCTAACGCTCTATACCCTTTAATTCCCCCGATTGTCAGGATGCCAATTAAAGCAATAACAGCCAACATTTCCAATAAACTGCGGCCGGATTCACGTTTTTTTTGTTTCATACTGTCTCCTTTGGTACAATGTCTTTTATCTTAAACTGTTAAATGTATGACAGGTGGGGCAACAGCCTTGCCATGTGGCCGACTTATACCCGCAACTGGTGCAAGTCCACACATTTTCAGCTTGAATTTTATTACCTTTTTCTTCCCATTCCTTAGCCTGATCTTCGTGGTGCCAAGCATCGCGTTCTACTTGCGCCATCATGTGCGCCACTTGATGGGTGAGGGTATGCGCTTTTAAATACTCGTCCAGTTCGCCTTTGGCTTTGACGGGTTCTTGAATTGTCAGGTAAATATCCGCCATCGCCAATAAAGCCAATGGTTGATGCTTTGTGTCTTTGACCAACTCTTTGACTTGCTTACATTGTTGTTTGGCGGGCAAAGAGGCGCAGATTTGCTTTAAGGTCAAATAAATTTCCCAGTTTTGAAAATCATTCCATACAGGTCGTAAAATTTTCACAGCCTTTTTAGGATTGAGTTTCGCCCAAGCAATTGCAATCGCGGGCTGAGTCGCGTCTAAACTGTAGGCTTCTTTGACTTTTCCCGTTAAAAGAAGCAGACAGGCGCGTCTGGCTTTATATTCCGCTTTGGGTAAGAGGGATTTTAGTTTTTTCAAATTCTCCATTGCCTTTTCCCAATCGCTTTCCTGTGCTGACATTTGGAATAGAGCCTGTAAAGCCCAAGGCGTTGATAACTGCTTTTGGGGCAGGCTGTCTATCAATTGATGCATTTTTTCATAATCGCCATCGGAATCAGCATATCTGAACAACCCACGGATTCCCCCCATCACTGTTTGCGGAAAACGGGTCAAGTTTTGATAATTTTCTTTGGTGGGGAATAACAGGGTTTGAATTTCCCAATAAATCGGCTCTTCTGGTGTAAAAAACTTTTTGGTCTCTTTAGATAAGCGTTCAAAGTTTTCTATATTTTGGTTGATAAGGGCCTGTAAAACGATTTCAATAAAACTGCGGCGCTTGATTTCTTGATGTTGTTGATACTTTTTTGCAAAAAAGGAAAAACAGCGAAACGGCAACAGGATAATCCTGATACACAAAAATAAGGCCAGCAAAGTCGCAATCCATGTGAAAACAGACGCGTAGATATGATAGCCCGCAAAATCTATACTCATAAAGGTATCTGATTGTTGGATGGTCAGACCCGCTATTGCAAAAATTAAAATCCCCAAGATGAGTTTAATCATTTTCTCCTCCTTCAGATGCACGAGCATTTAAAAAGTTTTGAATCTCAATCAGATGAGTTCCTTCGGTCAGCGCCGGATTCAAAGCCAACCGCGCCTGATCATCTGTGATATTTTTCAACATTTCCACCGCTTTATGTGTTTGACGTTTGGCAATTAAAGTTTCAATTTGGTCTAATTGTTCGGCCAAAGAACTGCCCGTTGCGTTTGTTTTATAGACATCAAATAAAAGATGAGGTAATACTTTTAAATACTTGATATACTTTGTTTTTTCTTTTAATCTTTGTTGGATTAAATAAGTGCGTTTTCCTTCACGGAAAGAGTCTTGCCATTTTTGCCAAGCATCCATTTCCGGCAACTTACAATAAGAATAAATCAGGTTGCTGATTTCCTTATTATTTTCATCTAAAATGTCCGAAGCCTGACAGGGAAGACCTGCTTGAAAATCTTTCCATGTGTATGAGGTCGCAACTTTTTGATGGGGTTCAGATTTTAACTGAACCTGTTTTCTTATTTCTGGGGGTGGGGCGTCTGTTAAATTGATAACAGGGTCTGTTCCTTCTTCTATCATTGGTTGAACTTCTTCAGGAACAGATTCTATTTCTTCCACAGGTTCGGCCTCTATGATTTGTACAATGGAATCTAACGCTTCCTCGGTGTCTTGCGGGGCCGTGTCAGGTGTCGCATCCATTTCAGTTGTGGGGACTTCTTCTGTTTCATTGATAATGACGGCGGGAAGTTCCTGTGTTTCCGCAACCGCTTCTGTTGCGTCAAAAAGTTTTTCAGATATCTCTATTTTTTGTTGTTCTCCCGCGGCATCCGAAACAATTACGCGTCTTTCTTGGGCCGGTGTCAGATGTTTTTTCTGATGCACAGTTCCTGTGATTTTTTGAATAACAGGATAGGTTGAATTTTTTAAATAGGTCAGCCAATCTGTTTTGCTGTCTTTTTGGATGCATAAAAGAATCGTTCCCCCAATGCCCGCCAAGATACACAAAATGACCAATAACTTAAAAACCGAAAATCCTTTTTTTTCTTCTGTCATATTTCCCCCTCTTTTGTTTTTATTCTTCTTCTTTTAGATAAGTGGCAAATGCTTTTTTAATAGTATCCTGATGGACATTGACTTTCAAATCTTTTGTATAGTTTTGTTGCACTGCTTGAATCAGGTCTTGCGCCCAAACGTGAATAGCCGCTTCTTGTTCTGCTTTAGACGGTACTTGTTTGTCCGCAATCACTTGATTGACCACAAAGATGAAATACCCGTTGGGTGTGGGTAAGGCTGTTGCAGAGGCAAAACCCGTTTTTTGGGCAAAAATGTCGGGCAGATATTTTTTGATGTTGTTAGAGGCTTGCGTTCTGGACACAACTTCTGTTTTAGGTGTATGTTTTCCCCAAGTCTTTTTTTGAACCAAATTATCCGTTATTTCTTGTTGAAGGGCGGGTAATTTTTCTTTTTGTTGTTCTTGTTTATATAAAGCCACAACCTTATCCTTGACTTGATTGAAAGGAATATAAGTGCTGGGGATAATTTCTTTGACTTCCGCCACCAAAAATCCGTTGGCATATTCAATGATTGAGGTTGCTTCATTTTCATCTAAAACAAAGACTTCCTGCAACAGGGTATTTTCCTTTAAACGCTTATCGGCCAAGACACCTTGCTTGTTATTACCGTTAAAATCCACCACCAATTCAGTTGGGTAAGATAAAGCCAATTTTTTACTGGCGTCAACCAGCGCAACACCGCCCCCTAATAAATCTTCCAAATCACGGACGGCTTGATACATTTTATCATAGTCGCCCTGGAAATTTTCGGGTTTGATAAATACTAAATGAATCTTTCTGTATTCAGGGGAAGTAAATTGTTCCTGATAGGCTTCATAGTAGTCTTTCAGGTCTGTTTCGCTGGGGCTGGCCACAGGAATTTCTGTTTGCTTTAAGAAATAATAAGACACTTGTCTTTTTTCTTTTTGCGCTTGCGCCGCGGCCGTCATCAAACGCTTTTCCCGCGGGGCTGATTTCATTAAAGCGTTGGTTAAATGTTGTAGAGCCAACTCATCTTTTAACTTATCCGCCAATTGTTCTTGATTCATTTTCATTTGTCCCAAATAGGCATAGAACAGGTTGGCATCAAAATGACCCAAGTTATCTTTGAAAACAGGATTGTTTTCCACATATTTACGAACGGCTTCATCTGAGGCTGTTAAACCGATTTTTTCCTGTAATTGAGATTGAATCATTGCACTTGTTTGTTCTTGAATCACTTGATCCAACAGACCGTTATCAATGGCTTGTTTGGGGGAAATATAAGTCCCTGTCAGTTGCGACAGTTGATTCTTTTTGACTTCAAAGGCTTGATTGAGTTGTTGAATGGACATTTTTTGGGCCCCGACACGAATGGCGGTGTTATCTGATCCGGCGGACAGGGAAATACCCCCCAATCCCCAAAAGGCGAGCATACTGATACCCAAAGCGGCACAGATAATTTTTGCTACCCAGCTATTCCCTAACTTATTAAAAAACGCAATCATTTTGATATCCTTTCTAATTTTAGGGTTAGTCTAAACAAAAATAATGCGAAAAGCAAGTCTTTTTTATTTTTCTTGATTTTTTACAAAAGATATGTTATTTAAACACTAAAATAAGGGGAAAAAATGCAACAACTTTCCGGTGAAATTATTGGTGTTTTGGAACGGGGACAACTGAAAGGCGATCCTTTTTCCGTTTTGGGTATGCACGAAGCCAGTGATAAAAAAGGTCTGGTGATTCGCACGGTTCAACCTCAGGCCAAAGCGGTGTCGGTTGTGGATGAAAAAGGGAAAGTTTTGGCGGATATGTCGGCCATCGGACAGGGGGTATTTCAGGCGCATTTTCCCAAAAAAAAGGACTTTTTCCCCTATAAATTAAAAATCACCCTGTATAATGATAAAACCTATGAAACAGAAGATGTCTATCGCTTTTGGCCCGTTTTGTCGGACTTGGATTTATACCTGTATGGCAAAGGTGAACATTGGCAGATTTATGAAAAACTGGGGGCACATTTCATCACACATCAAGGGGTAGCGGGTGTCGTGTTTGCCCTGTGGGCGCCCAACGCCACGCGCGTCAGTGTGGTGGGTAGTTTTAATGATTGGGACGGACGCCGTCATTTAATGCGTCCCCGAGGCAACAGCGGTGTTTGGGAAATTTTTATCCCCGGCCTTCACGAATGGGATATTTATAAGTATGAGTTGTTGGATAAAGACGGACGCCTGTTGCCGTTAAAGTCTGATCCGTTTGCTTTTGTCAGTGAAGTGCGCCCCAAAAGTGGCAGTTTGATTTATGATAATTCCACTTATCTGTGGCAAGACGGGGATTGGATGCGGGCACGGGCGCAAAATCAAGATATGCGTCAAAGACCTGTGTCCGTTTATGAAGTCCACATGGGGTCTTGGCGGCGCAATAAGGAAGAAGGCAATCGGTGGTATTCTTATTTGGAAATGGCCCGGGAACTCCCCCGATATGTCAAAGAACAAGGCTTTACGTATGTGGAGTTTTTGCCGATTTCAGAATTTCCCTATGATGGCAGTTGGGGCTATCAGGTTGTGGGGATGTATGCGCCCAGCAGCCGCTATGGAACCCCTGGGGATTTTAAGTATTTGATAGATTGCCTGCACCAAGCAGGAATAGGGGTCATTATGGATTGGGTGCCCGGGCATTTCCCAAAGGATGCTTTTGGCCTTAATAATTTTGACGGAACAGCCCTTTATGAACATGCAGATCCCCGCAAAGGCGAACATAAAGATTGGGGCACAAAAATTTATAATTACGGACGCAATGAAGTGGCCAACTTTTTATTGGCAAACGCCTTGTTTTGGGTGCGCCAATATCATATTGACGGGATTCGTGTGGATGCGGTGGCCAGTATGCTCTATTTGGACTATTCCCGAAAAGCGGGTGAGTGGCTTCCCAATCAATTCGGGGGACGTGAGAATCTAGAGGCGATTGCTTTTTTGAAAAAGTTTAATGAATTGGTTTATGGCGAAAATTCGGGGGTGATGACCATTGCGGAAGAATCCACCGCTTGGCCGATGGTGTCGTGCCCTGTGTATAACGGGGGCTTGGGCTTCGGCTTTAAATGGAATATGGGGTGGATGCACGATACTTTAAAATATATGTCGGAAAATCCTGTGTATCGTAAATTTCACCAAAATGAACTCACTTTCAGTTTTTTGTATGCCTTTACGGAAAATTTTATGTTGCCGCTTTCGCATGATGAAGTGGTGCATGGTAAAGGCACCATCTTGGGTCGTATGCCGGGGGATGAGTGGCAAAGATTTGCGAACTTAAGGGCGTATTATGGCTATCTGTTTATGCACCCGGGCAAAAAACTTTTGTTTATGGGGCAAGAGTGGGGTTCCACAAAAGAGTGGAATTATGCTGATTCTTTACAATGGGATTTGTTGCAATATCCTTTACACAAAGGCGCCCAAAGGCTGGTGCGTGATTTGAATCTGTTTTATCAGGCGCACCCTGAACTTTATGAACTGGATTGTGAAGAAGGGGGCTTTGAATGGATCAACGGTTCGGATACCAATCGTTCTTGCTTGACTTTTATGCGAAAAGATAAACAGGGAAACGCTTTGGTGGTGGCACTGAATTTAACACCTGTCCCCCGTTATGATTATCAAATCGGGGTGAATCAAGCGGGTGCTTATACGGAAGTTTTTAATACAGACCTGGATATCTATGGGGGCAGTGGTGTTAAAAACAATTCGCTCATCCGCACACAAGAACCCGGTTGGGACTTTAAACCCTATAAGATTCAAGTGGTATTACCGCCTTTAAGTATGGTCTGTTTTCAACTTAAAAAATAATCTTTGCCTTTTTTAAAAAAACAGATTATATTAAAGAAAAAGGGGAGAAAATGACTTTAAAGATTTTTCCGGGATTGCCTTATCCGTTGGGGGCGAATTTTGATGGCAAGGGCGTGAATTTTGCCCTGTTTTCCAAAAACGCTACCCGTGTGCAACTTTGTCTGTTTGATGCGGACGGAAAAAATGAAAAGCGCATTGATTTACCCCGATATACAGATGAAGTTTGGCATGGTTATATTCAAGGATTAAAGTGGGGACAAAGGTATGCTTATCGGGTCTATGGCCCCTATGAACCGGAAAAAGGCCTGCGCTTTAACCCGAATAAGTTGTTATTAGACCCTTATGCCAAAAAATTGACCGGTCCGATTACCGCCCATAATTCTCAATTGGGGTATAACTTAAAATCCCCGAAAGCAGACTTGTCTTTTTCCAAGTTAGATGATGCCAAGTCTATGCCGAAATGCATTGTGATTGATGAAAAGTATTTTGATTGGGAAAATGTCCAAAAACCCCGTACCGATTGGGCAAATGAGGTGATTTATGAAACCCATTTAAAGGGTTTTACCGCCTTAAATCCTGAGGTGGATAAGGCTTTCCGCGGGACGTTTCGCGGGCTGTCTTCGGCAAAAGTGATTCAGTATTTAAAGTCTTTGCAGATTTCGGCGGTGGAATTGTTGCCTGTGGCGACCTTTATGACGCCGGGACATTTGGCGCAAAAAGGACTCACCAACTATTGGGGATACGACCCTGTGTTGTTTATGTGCCCTTATGCACCTTATTTGTCTAACGGGAGCACCTCGGAACTGAAAAAGGCAGTAAAACTGTTGCACGAAGCGGGGATTGAAGTCATCTTGGATGTGGTCTTTAATCATACAGCGGAAGGCAATCAACTGGGCCCGACCTTGTGTTATCGGGGGATAGATAATACCGTTTATTACAGAACCTATTCTGAAAATCCGCGTTATTATGAAGACACCACGGGTTGTGGCGCCAGTTTTAATTTAGGCCATCCCAGAGTCTTGCAACTGGTGATGGATTCGCTGCGTTATTGGGCGGATTCTATGCAAATTGACGGTTTTCGCTTTGATTTAGCCACTACTTTGGCTCGTGATGATGATAACACCTTTACGCGCAACAGCGACTTTTTGGGCGTGGTGCAACAAGACCCTATTTTGCAACGTTTAAAATTGATTGCGGAACCTTGGGATTTGGGCAACGGTGGCTATCAAGTGGGGGCTTTCCGTCCCGGTTGGGCCGAATGGAACGATAAGTTCCGTGATACCGTTCGGCGCTTGTGGAAAGGGGATGAAGGACAAATTTCGGATTTTGCCAAACGGATGACAGGTTCATCTGATGTGTATCAAAAAGACGGGCGCAAACCTTGGGAATCGGTTAATTTTATGACGGCTCATGATGGCTTTTCTTTAAATGATTTGGTGTCCTATAACCATAAACATAATCTGGCGAATCAAGAAGAAAATCGTGATGGCACAGATAATAACAATTCTTGGAACGGTGGGGAAGAGGGCGACACCCAAAATCTTGATATTTTAAAGAATCGGGAACTGCGGGCACGGGGGATGATGGCGTCTTTATTGTTGTCCTTCGGAACACCGATGATTTTGTCGGGGGACGAAGTGTTGCAATCTCATCAAGGCAACAATAACCTTTATGCGCAAGACAATGCACTTTCTTGGACGGATTGGTCTAAAATTTCACCGCAAGGCCAGCGGATGCTTCAATTGGTGCAACAATTGATGGCTTTTCGCCGCAACCATGATGTGATGTGTGCCGGTGATTTCTTTTCCTCGGCCGAATTTGATTGGTTCCGTCCCGATGGACAATTGATGCAACCGGCTGATTGGCTTCCTTTTGCGCGCAGTCTGTCTTATCGTGTGCGTTCTAAACAAGGGGACTTATTCTTTATTTTTAATGCGTTTAATCAACAAATTATATGGAATCTACCCGCAACAGGCAAAAAAGCCCATTGGGAGTTAGCCTTAAATACTTCGGGCGAAGAGTTGGCCTTTGACGGCCAAAAGGTCCAAGTTCCCGCGTGGTCGGTTTTGGTCTTTGATGAAAAAAAATAAAAAAAGCATAAAATTTTGTTGCAAAATTTTTTTTTTTAAGATATAATTCTATTTATTCGGCCCGATGACCCCATCGTCTAGAGGCCTAGGACATCGCCCTTTCACGGCGGTAACATGAGTTCGAATCTCATTGGGGTCGCCATTTAAAAGCCCTTGTCAACCAAGGGCTTTTTTAATTCTTAAGATAAGTAATTTCCAAAAAAGAGGTTATATTTTAGGAAAATTTTCCTTGACTTTTTTGATAAAATATGCTATACTCCTCAACAGTTATCAGGCACGATTGTATCTATTACATCGTGCCTTTTAACATATCCGGCTCTGACATGATGTCAGGGCTTTTTTTATTATAATAAAAAGGAGAATACTTTGACAAATCATATTATTATTACCAGTACCGTTCCCAGAATCAGGTATGTATCCAATGGAGTGCTGGCCACTTACAGTTTTCCATTTGCGATTTTTAAAAATTCGGATTTAAAAGTTTATTTTGGGTCTGAATTACAAGACGCTACCACTTATACCGTGTCTGGTGCGGGGGCCAGCGAAGGCGGGAGTATTACGCTTTCCAACGTTCCCGAAAGTGGTGTGATTATTACTTTAATGCGCGACCTGCCTGTTGAAAGAACATCTGACTTTCAAGAAGGGGGTGTTTTGCGGGCGAATACTTTAAACAACGAATTGGATTATCAAATTGCCTGTCAACAACAAATTGCGGACAACTTGAATCGGTCTATGGTGTTGCCCCCTTATGCCGTGGATAGTGATATCAAACTGACTTTACCGATGCCCAGTGCGGGCAAAGCGATTGTCTGGAACGCCCAAGGGACGAACTTGGAAAATTCCACTGTAGAAGTCAATGCTTTGGAAAGCACGATTAGGGGCTATAAGGAATCGGCGGAGGCTGCGGCGACAACCGCCACAATCCAAGCCGGTGAAGCCGCCGCACAGGTTCAGGCCGCGGCAACCCAAGCGCAAAATGCAACGACTCAAGCCGGTATTTCTACAACTCAAGCGGGCGTTGCCACGACTCAAGCCGGTATCGCGACCCAAAAAGCGCAAGAAGTTGCTTCGGCGCTTTCCACAAAAGCAAATACCAGTTTGAATAATTTAACTGCTGACGGAAAAAAGAAAATTATTTCCGTTGTTTCACCGGATTATGACAATCCGATATCCATTACTTTGCCTGCCAGTGAACAACTTTATACCGTTCAATATGATGGCATTATGACGATTACTTTTAGCGCGAATAACAGTTGGTGTTATTTAAGAAAAGGTTCAGCCACAGGACATTGGATTGATTCTTTCAGAAACGACACCAGTTTGGGTGGACAAGATTCCGTTCACGCTGTCGTACATAAAGGTGATGTGATTTATCACAAACGTAACGGAAACATTGTGGAACAAGTTATTTTCCCTTTTAAAGGAGCATAAATATGAAAAAATACGCAAAAATAAATAATTCAGAAACAAAATCGTGTGATGTGGCTTTGGGGATAAAACACCCTGATGATTTTATTGAAATGGATGTGGAACAGGCCTATGACGGGTCTTGGTATTTGGTGGGATATGCCCCGCAAAAACCCGAAGAAACCTATATTGAAAAACGTCAAGCCGAATATCCCACGATTCCCGAACAGTTGGATATGATTTATTGGGATAAAGTCAATGGGACGACTTTATGGCAAAATAAAATAGCCGAAATTAAATCTAAATATCCGAAAGAATAAAAGATAAAGCACTCTCCCAAAGCAATCGGGGGAGTGCCTTTTTTTACAGATTTTTTAATTTTTGAAGATACTTTTGTTTTGATGAGCCAAAAGAAAAACGCGCCATCAACTGACACTTGAATTTTTTGAATTTATTCTTTTTGTTTATAAAGAGTCTTTTGTTGATTTGTAATTGAAATTTTTCATAAAAAGGCGTCATGCGTGCATAATACCACCACAGTTCATTTCCCCGCATTGAATAATGGTGGTCCGACCACGGCTTAAAAGTTGCCATCGCGAAGTGTAAAATTTTGATTTTTGATAAAGGTGTTTTGACCAAATGGGCAAAGGTATTATAGTTTTTATCTAAATAGAAAACCAAATTTGCGTGCTTTTTTGTAAAATAATGATAAATCAGGTTTTGATCACATAAAGCACATCTGTTGAGAGTCTTACCAAACTGCAGTAGGTCTGTGAAAAGATTCAACTCTCGCCATTTCTTTAAATTGAGGATCATAAAACCACTGTTGGATTGATCGGCGACTTTTTCTAAACCGCTGGGTGTGGCCAGGGCCAAAGCATATTTGTTCATCTTTTTATTCCACACATCCGCTAAATCAGTATTGACAACGATATCTGTATCTAAATAAATGACCTTATCTAATTGTAAAACTTTGGACGCCAATAAATACATATAATGGGTGTAAGAAACCGCTTCACCCCACATCCCGATATTTTGACCTTTAAATAAATTCATATATTTAGAAACATCATAAAAATGAATTTTAACCTTGCGGGATTCTAATACATTTTTGACCAAATCAAAGGTGTCTTGCCGTTGATTGAATGAAATCTCATTCACAATATCCGCATACAAAAAATGAATTTCAAAACTGTTGTTTGGCGATTTTTCTATCGCACTTAAGCAACTCACCAAAGCATAAGGTAGATAATCTGATGTAGCGGCAAATAATAAATCAATTTTCATTTTAACTCCTCTAAAATAATTTGTTTTAAATCTGTTATAAAGCGTTGGATGTTGTGTGTTTGACGCACATATTCAATGGCTTTGATTGCCTTTTGGGTGTAAAGCTCATCATTTTCCATCAATTCCTTGATGGCGGGAATAAATTTTCCGACACCTTGAAAGCCATCACCACTGACCGTTCCAACAAAACGGCCAAAGCGGCGGACTAAATCTTCGCGTTCCAAATCCGAAACCAAAAGTGTGCCATAGGAGAGGGCTTCCAGCCAAGAAATAGGAATACCTTCCCAAATTGAAGTACTGACCAACAAACGTGATTCTTGAATCAGTTGTTTTTTCTTGTTCCCATCTACATGACCCACAAAATGCAAATTTGGAATATCTCCATTCATATAGGGAGCCAACATTTTCTTGTTTTCTTCTTGATACCTAAAAAATTGACCCAACACATAAAATTCATATTCGGGCATTTGTTTGGCAATTTCGCAAAATAACCATGCTCTTTTTTGTGCTTCTAATCGTCCCAAGAAAATGATTTGTTTTTTCTTTTTGGATAAATCAAATTGAAAATTAAAATTGATTTCAATCGGATTAGGCAAGTATTGAATATTGGTATCGTTGGATAGATGATATAATTCTTTTGCTAATGGATTTAAGGTGTTGCCTTGTGAAATAAATCTGACACGTTTTTGAGTATTCAGAGAGTGCACCGTATCATAAATGGCTTGATTATAAAAACAAGGGTCTTGAATAGACTTCATTGTTCCGATGATATTTTCCCAAGCGGATTTCGGGCGGGGATCTTGAATCCATAAAATCAACTTTTTGTTTGGATTTGGTTCGTGCCGTAAGACCCAATCTGTTGTCAGTTCAATACTTAAATATACATCATAGTTTTGTTTTTTCAGCCAACAACGACTGGCAAAATGCCACTTGGGGAGTTTGTATAAAAGGACATTATCTTCGTGAAATTTGGTGGCACGCAGATTCTTTTTGCCGCGGCCCAAGAGGACGTCTAATTGAATATCTTCATCGGGAATATATTTCGCGATATATTTTCTGGCCAAAAATCCATAGCCACCATAGGCCGTTCCTGCGCCACCAAAAAATTCATCAATCAATAGCCCGACCTTGATTTTGCGATTGAGCACTTTTTGATTGAAAGTATGATAGCGCTTCCATAAGGTTGCCATACGACACTTGTGTGTTCCCCACGGTTTATTTGCACCCGTGTAATGAATAATACAGGCTTGCTTTCTTTTGCTCTTTTCGGATTTGATATTTTCTATCGCAAAGTTATAGATACTATCAAGCATTTTAATCTTTTTATGACAAACGATATTGATAATATCTTGGTCTTGATATTGAATCCGGTCTTTCATTTTTAAGGTCGTGTCCAATAACTTTTGGCCGATATGGTCTTTGCGCATTTGCTTTAAATTCATCAACAATACACCCGCATTGATGTAATGGGAAAGCCCCAGTTTCTTTTGATAATCGCTTTTTAAAATCCATAAATCAGGGACACCGGCCACATAATTTTGTTTTAAATCTGTTTCGTATAGATTTTCTAGAGAATCGTTGATAATCGTATCCGCATCTAAATACAGGATTTTATCAATACTCGGTAATAAATCGGCAATCAGATAGCGATAGTATGTTTCTATTGAGATGTAATCAATGGTCAATTTCAATTTTGAAAAAATTTCTTTATCCATATAAATGGGGTGAATTTTAAAATCTTTATATTTCAAGTGCAACTTATTGAGTTTTTGTAGATGTATTTTGGATAAATCACTGGAAAAAATATAAAAATCAAATTGCTTTTTGGGGTGGTTTTTTAAAAGAGAGGTCATCACAACAGCCACTTTATCCCAATAACAATCATTGATACAAAAAGCAATGTTTATATTTGTCATTTCTTCCTCTGAATCAAGTGTTTATAAAATAACCAACGTGTGAGTTTATTCCCCCTTAATTTCAAACAACCCTTTTTATCTAAATCATCTAATTCAATGGCGAACGCAGACAATAGGTCTGCTTGCTTTTCAATCGGGGCTTTTTTAATTTTATTCAGTTGCTGTTTTAAGATGTTGGGAAACAGATGATATCGGATGAATTTCCACTCTTTCGGTTTTTGATGTTGATAAATTTGACGAATATATTCTAATCCCACATGATAATCTTGAATTTTTTGAATACTGAGGTTTGCGTTTGTAATTGAAGTGGGATGACGCCGATAAAAATAGAGGGGCAGGGCGAGTATAACGGTCTGTGGATTTTTATTTAAAACCTCATAAGTATGCGGATAATCTTCCATGGTGATGTGGGGAATAAAACGGAATTGTTGAATAAAATCTTTTCTATATAGTTTCGCCCAAGTATTGACATGGATTTTCCATTTATGGCGTTTCGTTTGATAATAAAGGGGTGTCGTGGTGATTTTATAAGGTATTTGATGGATGTGATATTTGGGAATAAAATGGGGAAGATGATCTATAAATTTATGAAAGGAAAAACTGACCATCGTGGCGTTTGTTTGTTCTGCTAAACTATGACAAATTTCTAATAATTGCGGATGTATAACATCATCAGAATCCAAAAATAAAATGTATTTTCCTGTGGCTATCTCTAAGCCCTTGTTTCTGGCCATAGAAAGGCCTTGATTTTCTTGTGTAATGAGTTTAATTCTTTTATCTTTTCGGGCGTATTTTTCTAAAGTGTTCCCACACTTATCCGGACTGCCGTCATTGATACAAATGACTTCAAAATTTGTAAAAGTTTGCGATAAAACAGATTCCAGACACTCGGGTAAATATTTTTCTACATTATAAACAGGAACGATAATAGAAACTTCGGCCCTTCTATTCATCCAACTTCTCCCTTAAAGAAAAGCCTGAGGTGAACCAGGCGACTGGAAGTTTAGACCTATTAATAGAAATAGTGCGGTATATTGACCAAATGGCTATTTTACCACCTTCCAGTCCAACAGACCAGAAGGATATTTTACGCTGAATTATAATTTCAGCAACTATTAGAGGGTCTAAATCCTCATGGCAGACACCACCCTGCCACGCAATCAGAATAACATACTTTAGTTTTAAAAGTCAAACAAATTATAGTCTTGCAGAATTTGTGAAATTTCGTTATGATAGATTCAGGTAAAACGGAGTATTAAAATTTTGGAAAAACGCATATGAAAAAATTATTTCTAACGACTATTTTATTTGTTTCTGCTTGTTCTTCGGCTTCTGATATTGTGTGGCAAACCCCGTTAGAGGACGGCAAACTCCTCTATGGTCAGGTTGCTCCCGACACACGCATTTTTATCCAAAGTTCCGAAAAGAATTTAAAAGAGCAGGGGATGAGTGAAATTTTAACCCGAAACGGACATTTTATCGTGGGTGTTCCGCAAGATGCTCAAGAGTTAAAATTGACCCTAAAAACAAAGGGGATAGAAAAAGAAGAGGTTATCTCAATTCCGCACAGAAAATGGCAAGAAGAATATGTGAACGGCTTACCCCCAAAAAAGGTGTCGCCTCCAAAAGAAGAACAAGCGCGTATTCAATCCGAATTTGCGCAAATGCGTGAAAAAAGAAAACTTTCCGAATATCCGAATTTCCCCCAAAAATGGCAATTGCCTTTGGCGGACTATAAACGGATTTCCAGCCATTTCGGTTCCCGCCGTATTATGAACGGTTTGTTGACCCAAGGCCATAGTGGCACGGATTACGCGGCAGTGGAAGGGACACCCGTTGTGGTAGCCGCCGATGGAAAGGTTGTTTTAACGCATCCCGATATGTTTTATTCGGGGGCGACTGTTTTAGTGGATCATGGATATGGTGTTTATACCAGTTATGCCCATTTGTCTGAAATTGATGTCAAAGTGGGACAAGTATTAAAAATGGGTGAGCCTTTGGGCAAAGTCGGGATGAGTGGTCGGGCCACAGGACCTCACTTGCATTTCGGGCTCAGTTGGTATGGCGTGCGCTTGAATCCCGAAGATTTATTTTAATTGATTCAGCCACTTTAAAATCAAAGGTATATTTTTGCTGTCAAAAAAGACGGAACGGTGTGTTTCGTTTTCTAATAAAATCAATTCTTTTTGTGTGGATGAAAAGGCCTTATATAAATCTTGTGCATGATGAAAGGGAATCAAAGGATCCTCTATCCCGTGGATGATTAAAACAGGGGCTTTGACCTTTTTTGCACACACATCTGACGCATACGGGGCCTTTAAAATCCACGAAGCAAAAGGCACAGGCTTTTCTTTGACCAATGCCTTCAGGGATGAAAACGGGGCCGTCAGTATGACGCCATAAACATCACGTGTGGAGGCTAAACAAGTGGCAACGGTTGTCCCAAATGAATAACCATAGGGGATGATTTGGGCGTATCCTTGATGTTGCAACCAATCATAAATTTCTTGAGCATCTTGATAAAATCGGTCTTGTTGTATGTGGCCTTTTGTTGAACCAAACCCACGGTATTCCATTAAAGCGACAGGATAGCCTTCTTTAATAAAAGGCAACATATATTTAACGAACATATGATTTTGCCCCGTGTTTCCATGCAAGAATAATAAAAGAGGTTTTTTTGGACGTCCCGTTTTTAACCAGAGCATAATTTCTTGATTATCGGATACTTTAATGAATTGTTCCGAAAAAACTTCAGAATTTTTATAATGTGTATCGGGATGAAAAATCAGTTGGTCTTGAATACAAAACAGGGTCGTTAAATAAATAACAAACAATAAAAGAAGATATAAAAATCCGTTGAATACTTTTTTCATTTTCTATCCGATTTTTGTTCTGATGACTGAAAGAGGGGGAACCGGAATTTCTTGGGGTAAGACCACATCAATTTTTTGATCCACTTTCCCTGGGGAAATTTGTTCCACGAACGTGTCTGTGTGGGGATGATACATTTCTTTTACCACAAAAGAATAAGGCGCCCATTGATTTGGCAACAGGATATCCAACTTGGTTCCGATTGTGATTTTGTCTTTGACGAGCAAAGTCAGACGATTGCCCGTTTGTTCCAATACCTGTCCCGCATAGCGCCAAAGACCGCTGGACCCCGACACTGTATAGTTATGGGCTTCGGGCCCCGCATTACCATCCAAAAAGCCCGTGGTATAGCCCCGACATTGTAAAGTGAGTAGTTCTTGTTTAAACTCATCCGCCTTCCATTTTTTTGGGTTTTCAAACCAAGCATCAATGGCGGCGCGATAGGCACGGGCAGCCACGGCCACATAGTATTCCGACTTATTGCGTCCTTCAATTTTAAAAGAATCAATGCCAATGGGCAGAATATCATCCAGCCTATCCAACAAACATAAATCTTTTGAATTCATAATATAGGTGCCATGGCTATCTTCACTGATTTCCATCAATTCATTTGGGCGATTTTCTTCTTCCAAATAGACTTTGTATTTCCATCGACAGGTGTGGGCGCAATTGCCTTTGTTGGCACTGCGTCCTGTTAAAAAGTTGGACAGCAGACACCGCCCCGAATAACTGATACATAAAGCCCCATGCACAAACATTTCCAAGCGAATATCGGGGCATTGGTTGCGGATTTCTTTAATTTCTTTAAGCGGAGTTTCACGCCCCAATACCACCAAACTGGCCCCTTGTTTTTTCCAATAATTGACGGTCAAGGCAGAACATACGTTGGCCTGTGTTGAAATGTGGCGCGGAATTTGGGGACAATGTTCTTTTACATAATCAAACACCCCGGGGTCGGCAATAATCACCCCGTCCGGATTTAATGTATTCAATGTCGCCACAAACTCTTGCAATTTTGGAATATCGGCATTGTGGGTAAAAAGGTTGATGGTCAGATAGACTTTTTTGCCCAAATGATGCGCATATTCAATCCCCGTTTTCATCTCGTCAATTGTGATAGAGGTCTTATTGCGCAAACTGACAGTCGGCACGCCTGCATAGACAGCGTCCGCCCCATACATAAAAGCGGTCTTTAATCTTTCCAATGTGCCGGCGGGTAAAAGAAGTTCGGGCTTTTTTATCATTTTTTATCCTTTTAAATATGCCCTTTATTTTAAGCGATAATACCCTTTTTGTCAATAAATACTTGCCAAAATCAAGAAGTGTGATATAATAGGGTCATGACAAATGCACAATTTACCCGAAAAATAGAAAACTTTACCTGCGATTTTTGCGGTACAGAAGTGACCGGAAATGGTTATACAAATCATTGTCCCGAATGTTTGGTGTCTAAACACCTAGATATCAATCCCGGGGACAGGGCTTCTGATTGTCACGGGTTGATGATGCCTGTGGCGATTGAACGTAAAAACGGCAAAGAATATATTGTTCACAAATGTGAAAAATGCGGTTTTGAAAGGCGCAATAAAGTGTGTCTGAATGATTGCTATGACGCTGTGATTGCTGTGGCACGTGGGGATATCCATTGTTATCATAAAAACTTAACGAAAAAGAATTAATCCTCTTTTTCTTTTTTTGCTCTTTCTGCAATATCTTTTAGTTTTTGATATTGGGGCAACTTTTTATCCATATTTTTAATGACTTTTTGGGCGACTTTGCGGGCTTGCTCTGTTTGATTGTTGGCTAAATAATATTCAGCCATTGCATATTGCGCCATGTCGTTTTGCCCTAATTTATCATACGCTGAGGCCATCAATCGCCAAGGCAGAGCCGTCTGTCCTTCTTTTAAAACGGCTTGATTCAGCAGGTCTAAAGCTCGTTGCGCATCTTGTTTCGTTCCCCGTTCCACGAATGCTTGTGCCAAAGAAATTTGAATCAAAGGCGCCGGATTGATGTGAACAGCGGTGGTATAGTCTTGAATGGCTGAATCTAATTGCCCGCTTTCAAATTCAAATTGACCTTTTAATTCATATAAATAAGGGTTGTGGGGTTCGTATTCTAAAAGGGTATCTAACTTGGATAAAGCCTTTTCTAATTGGTGTTCGCGATAATCAATAATCGCCTGCGCATACAGATCGTTTAAACCCGAATTTTTATAGATGCCTTTGGCTTGCACAGGGTCTATGGTAAAGGCCACCAACTTGGCTTTAATGCGGTTGAATTTTTTATCTTCCTTGGGTAAGGCCGCCCCTTGAATAAAGCGTTGGATATTTTGTTTTCTGTCTGAGGTGAGGGGATGCGTGCGTAAGTAATTCAAAGATTTTTCATTGGTATTGAGCCTTTCTTCTGCTTGAATCTGATTCATGATATGGGTGAATCCTTGCATAGAATAATTTAACTTTTTCATAATATCTACCGCGGTTCTGTCGGCAGAACTTTCTTCTACTTGACGATAGCCTGTAAAGGTGCCCATGGCGCTGGTTTGACTGCCCATCATCACGGCAATACCGGCATCGGGGCGTCCGCTGACAACGGCCAAAATTCCCCCCAAAATCGTGGAAACAAGTGCTGTTTTTTGTGCTTTTTGATAGGCAGTGATGCCGCGGGTGATATGTCCCCCGGTAATATGCCCTGTTTCGTGGGATAAAACGAACATAATATCATCAATGTTTTTGGCGTGTGTAATCAGACCTGTATGCACAAAAATGGTCTGACCGCCCGCCACAAAAGCGTTGATAGAGTTATCATTGATGAGGATGACTTCCGCATTTTCTTTGGGCAACTTTGCGGCTTTAAAAATTTGTTGGACATAACCGGTTAAGATTTCTTCTATCTCTGTATCACGAATGACATTTAAGGCATAAGAAGGACAAACATATAGGCAAAAAAGTCCCCAAAGCAAAATCAACTTTTTCATAGCAGGGGACCCTGATTAAAAAACAGTTGTAAAATCAGCCGAGCACTTTCGGCATCCAACACTTTTTTTCTGTTTTCGGGACGCATACACAGGGTATCCCGTAAATAGTTTTCGGCTTTTTGACTGGTGAGTCTTTCATCCACATAGTAAATAGGAAGCCTAAATTTTTTTTGTAAAGCCCCGCAAAAAGAACGAACCATATCGCAGGTGGCGCCTTCTGTCCCATCGGGTTGTAAAGGCCAACCAATGACAAAAGCGTCTATTTGTTTTGATGGAACTATATCGTTTAACTCGTTGATATTGTGAATGATTTTAAATTTATTTGCGATTTTATCACTGGCCGAGCCAATGGCTAAACCGATTCGTTTTTGGCCATAATCAATTCCTAAAAAAGTTTTTTCTTGTAATTTATCCATTTTTTGCCTACAATACAAAATATATCAGGAAGGAATTTAAAATGCAAGGGAAAAAGATATTTTTGGCAGCGGATCATGGGGGGGCTCAATTAAAAAATGCGCTGGTCGTGTTTTTGAAAAAGCAGGGCTATACCGTTCAAGATTTTGGGCCGAAAGATGAAAAAACGCCTGTTGATTATCCTGATAAAGCATTAGAATTGATTCAAGCGATGCAAAAAGAAAAAACAGCCCGCGGCGTGCTGATTTGTACTTCCGGTATCGGGATGAGTATCGCGGCCAATCGCTATCCTTTTATCCGTGGGGCGTTGGTTTTAAATGAAGATATGGCGGCCATGTGTCGCGGACATAATGATGCAAATGTGTTGATTTTCGGGGCAAAATATATCTCGGTGCGGCGGGCCAAAAAGTGTTTGGAGATTTTCTTAAAGACCTCTTTTGAAGGGGGGCGACACAAACACCGTGTTTGTAAATTATCAAAGATGGGGGAAAAAGTATGAAGTGTCCTTTTTGCGGATTTTTAGATACCCAAGTCAAAGATTCTCGGCCAAACGAAGATAATACTATGATTCGGCGGCGGCGGGAATGCCCTAAGTGCCATGCGCGATTCACCACGACCGAAACCGTTCAACTGCGTGATTTGATTGTGATTAAAAAGAACGGAACCAGGATGCCTTTCAATCGGGATAAATTGGCCCGTTCTATTATTTTGGCTATCCGTAAGCGTGATATAGATTTGGAAAAGGTTGATTTACTGATCAATCGGATTGTCAGTTCTTTGGAACAATCGGGCGATACGGAAATTCCTTCCTCAGAAATCGGTCGCCATGTGATGCAGGCCTTGTTGGCTTTGGATAAGGTTGCCTATATTCGTTATGCTTCGGTTTATAAAAACTTTACCACGACCAGCGATTTTGAAGATTTTGTGAAAAATTTAACAGGAAAAAGGAAAAAATAATGACGAACAATTCAAAACAACCCTTTTCAAATGCGCGTTTGGCGGCTGTCCAAGCCTTGTATGCGAAAACTTGTGGCACGGAAAGTTGGGAAAAGGTGATGAGCCAATTCCTTCTTCAAGAATTGGGATCTGAGACAATTCAAGAAGAAGCGGGACACGAAAAGTATGTTCCTTTGGCCCCAATGGACGAAACGCTTTTTACCCATTTGGTTCAATATGTGCGTGAAAATGAAAAGACCTTGAATCAGATGGTGGAAGATGCCTTTTCTGATAAGATTCAACGGGATAAAGTAGATACGACTTTGCGGGCGATTTTAATGACAGGAATTGCGGAATTTTTTGTCAGTCCCGCGCTGGATACGCCCATTATTATCAATGAATATACGGATATCGCTCGTTCTTTTTATGAAGGGCCCCAAATTAAAATAGTCAATGCGATTTTGGATAAAGTAGGGAAAACTTTGCGTTCGTGATAAAAAAGTCTTGCCATTTTAAAAAAAAGAGATTAAAGTGAGTTTAAAGGGGGATTAAATGCTCTATTTAATGGCTGTTTTGACATTCTTGGCGGGGATTTTGTTTTACACGCTTTCCCCACGTGAAGACCGCTTGAATATAGAGGTCTTTCAGGGTGAACCCTTTATCCAATCTTTTTTAAGCCAACATCAAGCCGCAAAAGATTATTTGCGTCGTTGGTACGGGATACAAAAACCCGACCCCGCAGATGACAGGACTGTTTTTAATCTTCAACCCGAATTTTTGGAATATATGGATATCCATTTGGGTTCGGAAATGTGTTATAATAATGCTGCTTTGGATCCTTTGGCGGCAGATGATGCCCCTTGCTTTGTGTCGCGTATCGCTTGTTTAAATACGGCCGGTACAGCCGCTCAGGCCTGTAAAGATTCGGACAATATCTATGTGGTGACCTATGGTGGGCTGTATTATGATGCGGCAAAAAACGAATATGAACGTCCCGCTTGGTGGCCACAAGAAAGTACTTCTCGCGCCCGTCGTAATGAACGTTGGCGCCGTTCCTTTGCTACCCGCACATCAGGTTCTCAAACCTGTGGAACAATTTTTGATGACCCGACCAGCACGGGGAACTTTTGTTTAGATAATGGTGTCAGGGCCATTAAAAATGGTGTCTGTGCTAAGCCGATTCCCGCGGGGTTGGTTGCAGTGTTGTTTCCTTCGGGACCGACATCAGATATGTTTCTTTGTATGTCCAAGGTTAAACAAGGCCCCTTTGCCTATTATCCTGCCAATTTGGTGCATTTTTGGGATGGCTTGGATAACCAAGCCAAACACGCCCCGAATAGTTCGTCTAAATCCCGTTTAGAAGGTACAACCGGTAAGTGGTTGGATTTGGTCTCCACGACTGTAGCGGGGAAGTATGATACATCTACCAAAGTCTTTAGTGATTTAAATGGGGCCTATTTTGGACCGGATAGTGTTAAACGTCCCGCCATTACATTAGAAGGACCAAATACAGCCGTCGATTTTGATATCAATTCGGGTGTTTTAACCCATGATTTTACCTTGACCTTATTGGTGGGATTTGACCCGCAAACGGCTTCCAGTGTCGGTGCTGTTCATGATATAAATCCTGCTGTGGATTTAATCCGTTTTGAAAGTGGAACAGGCGGGTTTTTAACCTTGACAGCGCGTCCCATAGATACATCCAATGCAGATGAGGCCGATTTGACCAAGCCTACCGTATTGGAATTAAATGTATTGGGTAATGGGGCTTCGGGGAAAATTCCTGTTTTGGATTTTGATATCAAAAGACGTTTAATCCATTCACTGACTTTGCAACGTCAAGGCAATCACATCTATCTTTTTACGGATGATTTAAAAGAACCTGAAATGAGTATAGATTTGAACGAATATCCTGATGAACTGGCTAATCTTAATTCATTTACTTTGGGGACAAATAAAATGGAAATAAAACACTTGGGAACCGCGACGCCAGAACAACGCACTCAGATCTATGGTGTGCGCTTTTTTGACCGAGCCTTGACACAGGATGAAATTCACGATATGTATAAAGAAGATAGAGGGCGTTTTCCCATATACTATAAAGGGGTAAATTCTGAAGATGTATCTTAAAAAATAAAGAAAGGAAGCAGACAGATGGTTTTAACAGTTGAAAAAAGAAAGACACAACAAGGTTCTATTATGTTGGAAGTCATTGCTGTGTTGGCATTGATGGGCGTGATGGGGGCAATGCTGTTTCGTCAAATCTATCAAAGAAACCAAGAATTACACAATATTCAAATGGCATCAGAAATTCGGACAGTTAAGGAGGCTTTCGCGGCCTATATTCAGGCCCATTCTGCCGAAATTCAAACAACGTGTGCGGAGCAAATTCCCCCTGTTTGTTCTACTGGTACGCCAAGTGATCCTTGCAATAATGTGAATCAATGTGCTATCGGTGGTTTATCTGATAATATTTCCGAATATTTACCGGACGGGTGGTTTTCAGATGGGGGATTGGGCGAATATTACAATCCTTCTTTATGGATTTATCGTCAAAATGACGATACGGCCGCGGTTAAAATTTACGGAGTCGTTTTCCCGACAACAGCAACTATTCCCGCCACAGGTTGGAACTTTAAGCGGGCGGCACGCGTTGCCCTATTGATTGGGGCAGACGGTGGCGTTTATGGGGAACCGACCAACGATGAAATAGCGGGTTCTTTGGGAACATGGCATTTGGATAAAATAGACGGTATGGAAGATGCCGACTATCACGGGGCGGTTTATGCGGCCACAACGGGATTTGATGTCTTTACCCCCGAATATGAAAAACAACAAGCCAAAGTGACATTGTCGAAAGATTTGGATTTACAGGTTCGTAAATTAAATGCTTATGGCCACTTTTCTGTGGGGAATGCCACGGGATGTTATTCTGAGTCATACATTAATCACAATACCGCAGAGGTTGATTCAAATGGTGTTTCTATTGTGAATCCTGATGAGGTGCATGTGCCTCCCACTTGTTTGCCGACTTTCTGGGTGGAAGCCGATGAAAATGGTTCGGTTTATACGCGCAATGATTTGAATGTGGGCTATGATCAAGATGACCCGGCCAATTCACCTGCCGCTATTCGTTTAACTAAAGAAGGGGCTATTTTCTTTGCAGACAGCGGTCCAGATGCTCAAGATAATGGTCAAGAAAGACGTTATCTTTTGGATCCGGCCTATACCTCAATTCTGAATGATGTTAAATTGACATCTCGGGGTGGGGCCAGCCTGTCTGAAATTTTACCGAACTATATTTTAAAAACGCAGAAGGAAATTGCATCAGGGGGGGGGGCGGTTGAAAAACCAGATTGCCCGACAGGTTATAAAAAAGCCTTGGTGGTTTTACCAACCACTTGGGATAAACGAGAATTAACTGTTGATATTCCTGCTTTGACATTAAATGATAATGATTTATCAGATGATCGAGTAAAAACAGAGTCAAAAGAGATTGATCTAGATGATGCTAACACTAATAATGAGATAACGATTCCTCAATTAAAAGTTTCAGGAACAACTTTCTCATATCCAAATGTTTCCGTTAAAAATGATACGGGACTTTGTGTGCAGATTGCAGGTTCGGCTCACTCAATGGATACCGTCGCACATAATAGCACTGGTTTATGGTCTGTCACTTTGGGTAAGAATAACGGTGGATCATGTACTCCTGATTCTTCGGCAAAAGCGGTCGTTCAAACCTACTGTGTGTTTGATAAAGATAACTTTAAAGATGATTCAGGAAATACTTTGTTCCTGCCTTCAACCGCAACCAGAACTGAATTCCCAACGACAAATTCGTCGGAAGAATGTAAAAAGTTGGGTGGCAAAAATTGGGATTCTACAACACATGCTTGTACAATTTCATAATCAATATAAATCTCCCCTTAAAACGGGGAGATTTTTTTATTTCTTATTTATTATATTTTCTTAATGACTTTTTGCATTAAAGTGGAAAAGGGGTAGGTGTAAAAATCTTCTTTTTTGACCCAAATAACATTGGGAAAATTTTCTTTAACTTGTTTAAATAAATTATTGTTTTTGTTTGATTTAACGACTTCTAAAATCAATTTAAAATGTGTAAAGGTGTGGGAAACAGTCGGACCCGTTTTTGTCCCCGCTTCTTTTACCCAGGGAAATTCCCACAGACCGTGTAAAAGTCCTTTTTCTACTCTTTTGCGAATCAAATATTCGCCTTTTTGATTTTGTATCAGAAAGACTTGCCCCACTACTTCTTTTTTTGCGAGTTTTTTAATGACGGGGATTTGTTCTTGAATTCCTTTTTTGCGGGCAATACAACTTTCCCGCCAAGGGCAGAGAATACACTTCGGATTCGTCGGGGTACAAACGGTGGCCCCTAAATCCATAATTGCGCTGGCATAATCGGCCCCGTGTGTAGGACTGGTCAGTTTTTGGGCAATCGGATAAATGGTTTTCGCATCCACTTGTTCGGTCATTCCTTTTAATCTGGCAATTACCCGAATCACGTTTCCATCCACAACCGTTTCGGGCTGATTAAAGGCAAAACAACAAATACTGCTGGCCGAATAAGGCCCGATTCCGGGTAAGTGCAACAATTTTTCTCGCTCATCAGGAATTTGACCATTATATTCTTTCATTAAAACTTTGGCGCATTCGTGAATTTTACGGGCGCGCGTGTAATATCCCATTCCTTGCCAAGCCAATAATACTTCCTGTTCATCGGCTTTGGCCAAAGATTCAATCGTGGGGAATTTTTTCATCCACTTTAAAAAGTAATCAATGACAGTGGCCACTGTCGTTTGTTGCAACATAATTTCACTGATCCACACGGCATAGGCATTTTCATGGGCACCGCCTTTTTGACGCCAAGGCAGTTCCCTTCCATTGATTTTATACCAATCAAGCAGTTGGGTGGTCAGGTTCGTTTTGCTCATTTGAATTATCTTCTATAATTTCTTCGGGGTCGGAGGGAGATTCTGCCTCTTCAATAGGGTCTTCCTCATCCGGTTCGGCGGTCTTTTCGGGTGTTTTAATTTCCATAGCGGGCGCATTTGCTGTGGCCGGTTTGGCATAGATGCGTAATTTTCTGCCCGATTCATCCACATTTAAAAACACAGGTTGACCCGGGTGGATTCTATCCTGCATAATCAATAAAGAGAGCGGTGTTTCCACCTGTTCTTGGATTAAACGCTTTAAGGCACGCACCCCGAATTTAGAGGTAAAGACTTCATCCACAAACCAATCTTTTGCTTTTTCATCCACGGTGACCAGATAGTTTAAAGCCTTGGCGCGTTTTAATAACTTATTCAAATGAATTTCCACAATTTGACGCAAGTGTTCGGGTTTGAGTTGGTGGAAGGATACAATATCGTCCAAACGGTTTAAAAATTCGGGTCTGAAGTATTCGGTCAGTTTTGCCACCCGCTGATAACTGGGCAATGTCGCCCCCACGTTAGAGGTCAAAATAATAATCGTATTTCTGAAATCCACTGTCACGCCTTTACTGTCGGTGAGTCGTCCTTCATCCAACAGTTGCAACATCAAGTTTAGAATATCCAAATGCGCTTTTTCAATTTCGTCAAATAACACCACTTGGAAAGGCTTTAAACGAACCGCTTCGGTCAACAGACCGCCGTGTTCAAATCCCGGTGAACCAGGAGGGGGGCCAATCAAACGTGTCACCGAAGACCTTTCCATATATTCGGACATATCAATACGAAGTAGGGCGGTTTCATCATTAAACATAAAGTCCGCCAAAGATTTGGCCAATTCCGTCTTACCGACACCGGTTGTACCAACAAACAAAAAGGATCCAATCGGACGATTCGGGTCTTGTAATCCCGACCGAGAACGACGTAAAGCATCCGCTACCACTTTCACGGCATTATCTTGCCCCACGACCCGTTGGCGTAAAAGGTCTTCTGCTTTGGCCAAACGTTCCCTGTCTTCCGCATCTACTTTTTCCACGGGAATCCCTGTCCAATCGGCAATCGTTCTGAAACAAAAATCTTGGGTTAGGGTGTTGGATTCACCGGCGACATCCCCACGGGCAATGTCCATCATCAGAAGGCTCGCCGAATCATCCAATAAGTCTAAGGCTTTTTCTGGAAACGCCCGCTGTTTGATATAGCGTCCCGTCAATTGACAAGCAACCTTCACGGTTTCATCCGGAATTTGAATGGCATAGTGTTCTTCCAAGGCCCCCTTTCGGGCGGTGCAAATTTGAATGCTTTCTTCTAATGTGGGTTCTTCCAATAATAAAGATTGTAAACATCCCATAACGGCTGTGTCTTTTTCCAAATGTCCCACGAAATTTAAGGTATCTGTTTCAATAAGACAATTGACTTGTCCTGCCAACAGACAGAGTTTTAAAAATTTAGCCGGCTCACGATTTTCGGGGTTTGTTTCCATCGGTACCAAAAAACTGATATCTTTTAAATAGAGCAGTTTTTGATGATTGGAATCTACCACTAATTGCAACACATTTTTGGTCAGTTCTTCATATTCGGCATCACTTTTACTGGCCAACATAATTTTGGCCACATCCAATCCCACCACTTCACGGGTTTGCATATATTCGGGGGCGCTTTCGCTGCACATAAAGGCAATCAACCCTTCCATCAAGGCCGTTTTTCCAATACCGCTGGGCCCGACAATCACAGGATTGTTTTTTGTGTTTCTGAGCAGGATATGAATCAGACGCTCTAATTCTTTTTCCCGCCCGATCAGGTTGGTTAGTTTGCCTTCTTTGGCTAAAGACGTATAGTTGATTAAAAAAGAATTTAAATCCTGTTCCATTTATTCTCCAAAATCAAATTTTTCTAAAGAGGGTTGCTCGTCTATCCATTCTTTGGCGGCAAAATAATCTTCATCAGACAGCAGGGTGTCTGTCAAAGTAATTTTCGCATCATAATTACTGCCATACATAGAAACTTGCATAAAAGCGTCATCTTTTGCCCCCCAGATAAAGTTGGTGCTGTCGCTGGGGTATCCGAATTTATTAAAAACGGCTTGGAAAAATTGATCACGGCGACTGAGTTTTTTTGAGGTATTGATTTGCGTGAAATTTAAAGAGTTATCCCCTTTGTTAGAATAGGTAATGCGCCACGCCCGATTTTCTGTGGCAGGCGAAGTAAATTCAAACACATAGGATTCTTTATTCCCGGGTTTCGTAATGGTCATTGTTTTTAAGAAAATCGTATCGTTTTCTTTTCCTTTTTGACGAATACAGGCACGAATATCTGCCGGTAAATACAGCCCCTCTAAACGACATTCTTGTTCATAACGTGTGGTAAGAAACAAGGGGAATTCTTTTTGCGATTTTGTAATTTTATACCCATTTTTCAGGGCAATTTTTCCGACATCCAAAGGTGTCATACCCAAGGCAAAACCTTCCAACTCATAATCCCGTGCATCCAAAGAATTTGTCGTCCCTTTAATCAATACGGTTTCGTCCACCATGTCTGTCAAAGCGGGCATTTCTTGTTCCAAAGTCGGTGTCAAAGAAATAGGATCCCATTGTTTGACTTGCGGGACGGATTCGGGTTCTTTTTTTGTTAAATCAATACTCAGTTCTGGCAGTGGAGAATGCGAATAGACCAACCGTTCCAACGGTGTTTCGTTGCGGCCTAAATTCGGATTTTTTTCTTGGGGTTTTTGTGTGATTGTGGCTTGCCCGACGGTGAAAGTAGTGGCCGAGGTTGTTTGTGTCGGAACGCTTTGTTGCGGTGCCGCTTCTTCCTCATATATTTCGGGTTCATCTTCGTCCATAAATTCGGGAATATCTACATCTTGGGCCAAAGTCAATTGGGGATAGAAAAACATCCCTGATATTAAAATTTTTTTGAAAAAATTTACCATCTTTTCCCTTGACCTTTAATTTGTAATTTGTTAGTCTAACCCTATATGGTAATAGTCTTAAATAATTTTAAAGGAAAATCAAGAAAAAAATGCGAAAAATAAAAAAGAAAGTAAATTTTTTATTCGTTGCTTTTTTATCCTTGGCTTTATTGACGGGATGTCGGTGTGTTTCTTCGGATGAACCTGATTTTAATAACGACCCGTTTGAGCCTATGAATCGGGCTGTGTTTTCCTTTAATGAAGTGATGGATAGGACGGTATTTAAGCCCGTGGCCAAGGGCTATCGTTTGGGGGTTCCTTCCTTTTTCCGTGAGATGATTAGTAATGTTTTTTCCACTTTAAAGCAACCGGCCTATCTGATGAATTCTCTTTTACAAGGGGAATTTAAAAGCGCAGGATGGGTGCTGGTGCGTACTTCAATCAATTTAACGTTTGGTTTTTTTGGTCTGTTTGATGTGGCCACAGATATGGATATTCCTGCCCCGGATAATGATTTTGGTCAGACAATGGCGAAGTGGGGTTGGACAGAGGGAGGCCCTTATTTAATGTTGCCCGTATTGGGGCCTTCAAATCCCCGAGATGCTATCGGTTTAGGGGTGGATGCCTTGACGGATATTGCCCAATGGCGTTTAAGGGGTGAATACGGTGTCATTGCGGGGGCTGTGGTCGTCAATGGTTTAAGTAAGCGTGAAAAAGGATTGGAATTGTTGGATAATGTTCAAAATTCGTCCACAGATTACTATGCGACTTTGCGCACGATGTATCAACAAAACCGCCGAAAGAAAATCAATGTCGGTAAATTTGACGACCCCGCTATCACCACCGAAGATTTTGATTTTGAAATAGAAGAATGAAAGGAAAATAAAAAATGAAAAAACTATTTTTAACTTTAATGATGATGTTTTGGGCCATTCCCACATTGGCGTCTGATGCTCAAATTGATTTTTTGCAGTCTTTAACGACAGACATTATTGAAAACGGTATCAAGGGCAGTCCCACATTGCAGGCGCGGGAATCTTTTATGCGTCAGCGTTTTACATCAAATTTAGATTTAAAAAGTATCGGTCAGTTTGTCTTGGGCACCTATTGGAAAAAGGCAACGGATCAGGAAAAGAAAGAGTTCTTATCTGCCTTTACGGAACTTTTAACTAAGACCTGGACAGACCGATTCGGTCTTTATGATGGTCAAACGGTGAAGTTTATTTCATCCCGTCCTGCGCAACAAAAGAATCAGTTCTATGTGGACAGTGAAATTCAGGATAAAACACCTGTGGCTTTACTGTGGCGGATTCGTTCCAAGGATAACACCTTTTTAATTATAGATATTACAGTAGAAGGGGTGAGTATGGCGGTCAGTTATCGCAGCGAATACACCAGTTTCTTACAACAACATCAAGGTCGCTTATCTGATTTAACGGATGAGTTGAATAAGAAAGTGAAAAACTTTAAATATAGCAGTAAAAAATAACTAAACAAAGGATTCCTAATGCAACGTATTATTTTATTAGCCACTACTGTTTTAGTTTCTACCGCTGTGTTGGCGGGCGGCGCTCTGTTTGGGGGTAAAATAAAAGCCACAAATCCCAACGGGGTGAAGTCTATTGCGGTTGAATTATGCGGGGTTGGGAATTGCCCGAAGTTAAGATTAAAAGAGGGTGCCTGTGTGGGCGATAACGTCTATAAAAAGTTCGGTGTGTGCTTGTGTGATTTGGGATATGTGGCCAAAGACGGCAACTGTGAGCCTTGTCCCACGGGCTATTATAGTGATGGCCAAAACGAATGTACCTTGTGTGGCCCAGGCACTCACTCTGTGGCGGGCAAGGCCGAATGTGTGGCGTGTGATGCAGGTACTTTTGCCCCGGGTGGCACAGATAAATGCTATGCGTGTCCAAATCATGCGGATTGCTCTAATGAAAGTTTTGCTTGTCAGGAAGGGTTTAAAAATATCGGCAGTACTTGGGAAAATTTAAGTTGTGTTTGTGAAGACGGTACCACCTTAAATGAAACACAAGACGGTTGTGTCAGTTGTGCCTCTCTCAAGCGTTTGGACGGTACAAACGGCAATTGCGATGGGTGTATAGATAATTATTACGAATCCGAAGGTGTCTGTCAAGCGTGTGTCGAACCTTCAGAAAGTTGTGCCATTACCGAAAACGCGATAGACCCCGATACAGGGTGTATTACGACAACACCCATTACCTGTGAAGGGGAAAATGCTTACTGTAATACTTCTGGTGCTTGCGCCATCTGTCCTGAACACGCCACCTGTACAACAGGGGAAATTGTGTGTGATAGCGGATTTAAAAGGGAAGAGGATACTTGTGTCATTCTATGTCCAGAAGGAACAAGTATTGATGGGGCCGGCGGTTATGCGGGAAGTGTTGGAGTGGCACCTGATACAGTCATTTGTAAATGCAACACATCGGGGGATGTTTATACAGCCTCAGGCTGTCAGCCGCAACCGAGTTCTTGTGATGATTATATAACAAATCAATGTGGGTTGGGCTATTATTGCAGACCGACATGTGTTGCTTGTTTTTGTGAGGAACCCGGGATGTGTGGTGGTGAAGGAACATGTCAATCAGTTCCGACCTCTGGTTGGGGAACAACATTGGAAGGAGGACATCCTTATTATAAAACTATGATGAATTGGTTCGCCGCAAATTCCATGTGTGTGGGAAAAGGTACTTCTGGTTTAATTATTAGTCCTTTGGCAGGTCTTCCCTTAAATGCTGTTTTTAGTGGAAGAGGGTATAATAAGTTATATAAGGCGGTTGGTACAACGGGTGCATTTTGGACACGTTATGGTGAAGATGGAACTATTACGACCACCAGTAATCACACAACAACTTATGCATGGAACCTTGGAATGCAATATAATAGTGAATGGGTAGATTATGGTACTCGTGCTATGAACGGCACCTATGTCATGTGTGAATAAACACTTTCTTATTTCACGTTTGGCAGGGTAGCGCGGGTTTTAATTTGCTTTTTTTCTACCCGTTCCGCACGGATTTTCTTTCCTTTTAAAAGTTGTTGGATTTCTTCGCCTGACAGAGTTTCATATTCAATCAACCCTTTAGCCAAAATATCCAATTCTTTTTTGTAGCTTTTTAAGATTGTTTGTGTCTTTTTATAGGCTGTTTCAATCAAATCAGAAATAGCCTTATCCACTTGCAGGGCTGTTTGATCCGCCATATTCTTACGCTTGGCGATAGAATAGCCCAAAAAGACATCACTTTCGGGTTCTTCAAAGGCAATAGGCCCCAAAGGACTCATCCCCCATTCAGAAACCATCTTACGCGCAATCGTGGTGGCCACTTGAATATCGTTGCTGGCACCCGTGGAAACTTTGTCTTTTCCTAAAATCATTTCTTCGGCAACGCGTCCCGCAAATAAGATACTCAAGCGAGATTTCAAATAAGTCATACTTTGTGAATACTTATCTTTTTCGGGCAGTTGCATGGTCACCCCCAAAGCCCGTCCGCGCGGGATAATTGTGACCTTATGCAGCGGATCTGATTCGGGTAAGTGCAAAGACACAATCGCGTGTCCCGCTTCATGATAGGCGGTCATACGCTTTTCTTTGTCATCCATAATCAGACTGCGCCGTTCGGTTCCCATCATCACCTTATCTTTGGCATCTTCAAAGTCCGCCATCGTGACCATCGTCTTATTGCGGCGGGCAGCCATCAAAGCCGCCTCATTGACCAGATTGGCTAAATCAGCCCCCGAAAATCCGGGAGTGCCCCGCGCCAAAATATCCAACTTGACATTGGGGGCCAAGGGGACTTTACGCACATGAACTTTTAAGATTTCTTCACGTCCTTTTATGTCGGGATTATTGACAACAACTTGCCGATCAAAACGACCGGGACGCAACAGAGCAGGGTCTAAGACATCAGGTCTGTTGGTGGCGGCAATTAAAATAATCCCGCAGTTTGTTTCAAATCCGTCCATTTCCACCAACAGTTGGTTAAGGGTCTGTTCGCGTTCGTCATTGCCACCGCCGAGTCCCGCCCCGCGATGACGACCAACCGCATCAATTTCATCCATAAACACAATGCAAGGGCTGGTCTTTTTGGCCTGTTCAAACATATCACGCACACGGCTGGCCCCCACACCGACAAACATTTCCACAAAGTCAGAACCCGAGATAGAATAAAAAGGCACACCTGCTTCGCCCGCAATGGCTTTGGCAAGCAGTGTTTTCCCTGTTCCCGGAGGGCCGACCAGTAACACACCTTTGGGAATCTTACCCCCCAACCGTTGGAATTTGGCGGGGGACTTTAAAAATTCTACAATTTCTTGCAGTTCTTGTTTGGCTTCTTCAATGCCCGCCACATCCTTAAAAGTCACAGAATCTTTCCCTGTTAAAAGGCGAGCCTTGGATTTACCAAAACTGAGGGCCTTCCCATTGCTGGCGGCCATTTGACGCATCATCAATAGCCAAAAGCCCAAAAAGAAAATCATGGGCAACCAAGACAGTAGCATTTCACCCCAAGACGCCGATTTTTCTGGTACAGGTTCGGCGGTCAGTTGGACTTTGTTTTTGTTTAATAAAGAAACAATGCCCGCTTCTTCAGGAATATAGGTTTTAAATTCTTTATCATCCTTTAATTTACCGGTGATATTTTGTCCTTGAATGGTGACAGAAACAACATTTCCTTGTTCCACTTGTCCCACAAAATCAGAATAATTGAGTTCTTGTGCGGGGGCTTTTTTTGCTTCTGTATAGGTATAATTAGAAACAACAGCCACCCCGACAAACAGGGCGAGCCAAATCAATAAACTTTTGCCGAAAAGTATTTTTTTTCTCATTTAATTTTCCTTGGATTAAAGTGAATATAAAGTGTCTTTTCTCCTTTTTTATAGGACAAACGCACTTTTTTTTCAAGTTCTTTTTGTGTGCAAACGGGCATTTTCGGAAAATAAATACCGCAAAAAGCCCCTGTTTCAATGGAAAAATGAATCTTTTTATAGCCCATTGGCGGAAAAGTTTTTTGAACCAAATAAGGAATATCCTTTAACCGTGGAGAAGGGGCCCCGTAATCGCAGGTCATCTTTACGGGGGTCGCAATCCAAAAACGATCCCAAAAACCTGATTCACCCGCTTTAAAGACCTTTTTCTTTTCAGGGGCTCTTAATTCTTTTGAAATAAAAATACCCTTTTTGTGTATCAAAATTTGACATCCGGCCAACGTGGCACTTTTCTTATTTTTCAGAATGATATCTTCCACAGATTCCAGCGAGATCGGTTTATCGCTGGGACATACCTTGGGTAATAATCTGATTAAGGCTTTAATGCGCACCGCCATCGGAATCATTTCCCAAGCAATCCGACTGATAAAAATATACCCCGCCGGATTTAACAGGACGCTGTTTTTAATAAAAGCATCCACATAAAAATCAATGGCTTCTTTTTCGCGGGTTAAACGCATGGTCAGTTGTGAAATCAAATCAGTGGTGAGTCCAATTTTATCCAAAAAAGTTTGGTTTTTACGCCAACGGACGCGTTCATATTGGATGTCTTGATTCATCTCATCTTCAAACCACCGACAATGATGCTTTTTTAAATAAGCAATCAAATCTGATTTTTTTTCGCTTAAAAGAGGGCGCATCAATAACAGATTTTTAATATAGCCGATTTCGTTCATACCGCACAGACCGTCTAAACCGCTTTTATGCGCTAAACGGGCCCAAAAAGTTTCCACTTGATCTTCTAAATGATGGGCCAAGAATAAGAAATTGATTTTTTCTTTTTGACAGGCCTCTGTTAAAAGGTCGTATCGGGCAATACGGGCTTTTTCTTCCACCGCGGTTTTGGGTTTTGCGCCCACCCATAACAATGTTTTGTGTTTAATTCCCTTTTGGGTTAAAAGTTTATGAACCGCTAAGGCTTCTTTGGCGGCTTCTTTTCTTAAACCGTGATTGACCGTATAGGCATATAGGGCGACATGGTGTTTTTTGGCCCATTGATTAAGCAGAAGCGTCAAACATAAACTATCCGCGCCCCCCGAAACAGCCACAGCAATCTTTTTTGTTCCGACAGGAAGATAGTCTTCCATCCAAGTATCAATTTTATTTTCTAATGTTATGGACATTTCATCTCCTTTACTTCTTTTTCTGTGCGTTCTTTTAGTTGTTTGGTGAGTTTTTTATCTTCTTTTAATAACTTTTTGAAAGCGGTGCAGGCTTCTTTTGTTTTATCCAATTGCTTCATTGTCAGACCTAATTTAAACATAGAATCCAATGCTTTCGCACTGCCTTTATATTTCGTAAATCCGTCTGCAAACAATCCCGCCGCTTCGGGCAGTTTTTGACGCGCATAATAACTTTCCGCTAACCAATAATTGGCATTGGAAACCAACTTTCCATCGGGATATTTTTCCATAAAGGCTAAAAAGTGTTGTTCCGCTTTTTCGTATTCCCCGTTTTTCAATAAAGAATAGGCCCGATTATAATTTTCTTCTTCTGATAAAACATCTGGGGGGACTTTTTGGACGGAATCGCTTGCGGGCGCTTGTTTTAATTCGTTGAATCTGAAGTTGATATCTTCGTTCATACGGCTGAGTTGTCCCTTTAATTCACTCAGTTCGTGGGACATTTGTTCATTTTTTTGTGTCAATTCTTGCAGTGTTTGATTTTGTGCATCTAAAGTGGCATAAAATTCATCAATATTATTTGGGACTTTGCTTACAGGTGCTTCGGCAACCACCGGTGCTTGATAGACCTTTTTTTGAATCAGGGCCATTTCAGCCTCTAATCTATCCAATTTATCTGATAAAATTTCCGTTTGCGTATCCGCCAAAGCAGAACCAGAAATCAAAGCGATTCCCAATAACAATCCTTTTAAATGCATCTTCTCTCCTTTTAAAAAATCCCCTTTTAGATATCATATCCAAAAGGGGATTAAAGTCAAGCGTTTTTCTTAGTAAGCAACAGTTGTTGCAGAACGATTTTTGGCCCAAGCCTCTTCATCGTGTCCGTCATCAACCGGTTTATCTTTACCATAAGAAATTGTGCGGATTCTGTCTTCTTGAATACCGTTGGCAATCAAATAACTGCGCACAATGTTGGCACGTCTGTCGCCCAAAGCCAAGTTGTACTCCCGTGTTCCGCGTTCATCGCAACGGCCTTCAATGACAGCCAAAGCCTTTGGATTGGCGTTTAACCAATCAATTTGAGCCTTTAAATCATCTCTGGCGATATCGTCCAAAGTGGCGCTGTTGAGTTCAAAATACACAACTTCTTGTGTGTCGTTGTTAAATTGTGCCGTATATTCTGTGGCGTTTAAATCGGCGATATTGACTGTTTCGTCCCATCCGCCGTTGCCATTACCATAAAGGTCAGAGCCTGTTTGAACAGATGAACATCCGGCCAACAGTAAAGCACAAGTTGTTGCTAATAATGTTTTTTTCATTTTATTTTTCCTTTCTCTTTTTTGTTTATTATTAGTTTTTTTCTAGGTTAAATTTTTTTATCCATATTTGTCTCCTTATTTTTCATAACATTGTGGGCATGGATCATTCGGATCAGCACAGGGGCAAGTTGGTTCTTGCGAGGCTGGTTTTCCGGATTGATAGGCTTCCCACCATGTCGGTTCCTGAGTCGGTTGTTGAACGACAGGAGCGGGGACAACGGCCACGGGGGTGATGGTCTTATTTTTGACTTCCACCACGGGCGCGGAAACAGGGATAACACGTTCATAGGAGACGGTTGGTTGTTCCACTTCTTGTTTTGTATAGACTTCTTCTTGAGCCATCACAAAACTTTGTGCAGGACGTTGTTGGACATACCCTGTATCCATTGTTGTTGTTTCTGTTTGTTTATAAGAATAGATTTCCGGTTGAGAAGAAGGAAGCGGTGCCACTTGTGTTACCACGCTGTCTTCAAAACTTGAACCGGCTTTGACAATAGCGATAGATTTACCGTTGATCAATTCCGCTGTTTCATAAGTTGTCGGATGTTTGGAATAATAAGTATTCAACAAACATTCACGATAAGCGGCTTGATCTTTGACAAAATTACAACCTTCTTGGGCTCTTTTTTGATAAAGAGCGGCGTCACGTTCTTCTTGACGGGTTTGCAGGTTTGTCTCATGCGCGACACAGGCGCTTAAAAAGACACAACCCAATAAAAGTGCAACTGATTTTTTCATTTTTTCTCCTTGTTTAAGATACCCCTACAATCTGTGTTATAAGCGTATTTTTTTGAAAAAGCAACAAAAATTTTCATTTTTTTGAAAAAAAATTAAATCTTGCAATTTATTTTTTCCTGTGGCACAGTATAAATATGCAAAAAGAAGAAAAAAATCAGTGTTCTATCAATTGCCCTTTTTTGGCACTTCGGTCGTTTTTGCCGAATATGATGCCCTATTATTGTGTCAAGTATGAAAAATTTTTGGGGGTGTCTGTTGCGCAAAAGGTCCAAAAATGCCCTTTGTGTGTTGGAAAACAACCTGAATTGATTCCCTATGCGCTGTCTTTATTGGATACCCAACCTCGTTCTTCCGAGTTAAAACAGGCTTTTTTAAAGATGTTGCCCTCGGATCAAAAAAAAGTGGTAGATTTGTTGTCGCGCACGGGGATTAAATTTTCCTTTGATGCCCCGCGTTCCATCACGCCCGTATGGTTAAGTTCGGTTGTGCGCCAACAAATGCTTAAATCGGTGAAATATGAAAAATCCCAAGAACGACAAGAGTTTTTAAAACTGTTGAAATGGATTGGTGAGGCGGGGACTCCGATTGAAGGAAAGACCTCGTCTTTGTTGGCGAATCTGTTTCAAGTGATTGACGCTTCGGAAAAGGGGATGTTGTTGGCGATTATGCAAAGTCCGAATCGTTTGAAATCCTTTTTAAAACAATTGTCCAAGATTCCCCAAAATCAGAGTATGCTTAAAAATTTTCGTGCGCTGTTATATGATTTTGATCGGCAACGGGAAGCGGAATCTGTTCGGGTTGTCAGTCTGCACCACATGATGCACGATTTGGCCAAGGCCCAAATAGCCAAGAAAAAACAAAATACGCGGGAATAAGTTAAAGTGCTTGAATGATTTTTTGACAGACCTCTTCGGGGGACAGCGCGCTGGTATCTATCACTAAATCAAATAAAGAATCGTCTGAAATATCTATTTGATAAGTCGTAATAAATCTTTCTTTTTCCAGTTCGGCGCGCTTTTGTAAAAACTCTTGCGCTTGTTTTAAGGTCTGATATTTTTCATGAGGTCTTTTTTCATCAAAGACCCGTTTGGCTGCGACCTTTAAATTGACTTTTAATTTGATTTTAAATGAATCGGGCAGAAAATGAAAAGCCAGCCGACTATCCACCACACAAGGCTTTTTTCCCCAAGGCTTTTTTTTGTAAATGCCATCAATTTCTTTATCAATGGAAGGGTCGGTTTGTGAAAGTTCGTTCAATTGTAAGGTGGAAAGACCTTTTAAATCGGCAATATGACGTTGCGCCATCCCTGTGGAATAATACGCATAGCCCAATTTTTCGGCCAACATAGTTGCTACGGTTGATTTTCCACTGCCTAATTCTCCGGAAATTGTAATCAGTTGATGTGCCATTTTAACTCCTTTTAATTTACCAGTATCAGATTTTAATAAAAAATACCACTTTTTTCTTGACTATTTTTTTAAGGGTGGGTAAAGTGTAAAAAAAGGATAAAAAATATGAAAAAATGTGTTAAAAAGGCTTGCAATTCGTGTGAAAAAAGTATAACACACACACACACACACACACACACACAATTAGTATTGTCAGATTATTTTATCAACCGATATTCATGGGAATATCGGTGTTGTTGTATTTGTTAAAGTGAGGATAAAAAAATGAAAAATGTTGTTTTATTGTTTAGTACGGTTTTGGTATCCACGGTTGTGTTGGCGGGCGGTGGTCTTTTTGGCGGTAAAACAAAAGCCACAAATCCCAATGGGGTGAAGTCTATTGCGGTGGAATTATGCGGGGTTGGGAATTGCCCGAAGTTAAGATTAAAAGAGGGTGCCTGCGTGGGCGATAACGTCTATAAAGAGTTCGGTGTGTGCTTGTGTGATTTGGGATATGTGGCCAAAGACGGCAACTGTGAGCCTTGTCCCACGGGCTATTATAGCGATGGCCAAAATGAATGTACCTTGTGTGGCCCCGGAACACACTCTGTGGCGGGCAAGGCCGAATGTGTGGCGTGTGATGAAGGTACTTTTGCCCCTGGTGGCACAGATAAATGCTATGCGTGTCCAAATCATGCGGATTGCTCTAATGAAAGTTTTGCTTGTCAGGAAGGCTTTAAAAATATCGGCAGTACTTGGGAAAATTTAAGTTGTGTTTGTGAAGACGGTACCGCCTTAAACGACACCCAAACTGGCTGTGTCAGTTGCGCCTCTTTAAATCGTCAAGACGGAACGAATGGCGAATGCGGAGATTGTGTGGGAGAATATCATGATATAGAGGGACGTTGTATCCTGTGTTCAGGTGATACCCCTTATTGGAATGGAAGTCAGTGTGTTCAATGTATGACTAATCTTCATTGTAAACCAGATTGCGAAGAAGAGTGTAGTGAGGGAATTTGTGAAGAACGACGTAATTTTGGTCTCATTCCATCTTGTAATGGTATGGGGGGATCTGATTATACTATTCGTGTAAATGCCTACTGTGATACAGAGTTAAATGAGTATCACAATTATGCTTGTACTTCTTGTAACGCACTGCATCGGGAAAAAGATGCACATATATCCTCTAAATGTGGGGATTGTCTCTCTGGATATTATGAAAATGATAAAGGTAAATGTATTTCTAATATGTGTGCACTTGGTTCTCCTGTTGGAAAAGGTGGATTTATTAAAACGATGATGACAGAAGAAGGAGAGGTTTCTTGCTTCTGTAATCAGGCTATAGAAAATTATGATGAATCAATACAAGATTGTGTCGTTCCTTGTGAAAAAAATTCAGATTGTGGTAACGATTGTCAAAAGATTTGTGCAGATGGGATTTGTGCTGTTTTCCCATCTATGCCGGTTCCGGCCTGTACATATACAGAAAAAGAAAAAGCCTATTGTGATACTACGACAAATACGAAATATAGTCGTGTATGTTTTAATTCTTGTGAAGAAGCGCATAGGGTACCAAAACAAAAACCTTCTATATCTCAAAAGTGTGGGGACTGTGTCTCTGGATATTATGAAAATGATGAGGGAAAATGTATCGCTAATACCTGTGATGATAGTTGGACAATAACTGAATCAATACCAGAATGTGCAGAAGGAAAAGAAACAACCTGTACGACACCCACGACAACTTATTATAAGTGCAGTGAATGTAATACAGGGTATCATTTAGAAGGGGACGAATGTGTTGCTAATACCTGTGATGATAGTTGGACAATAACTGAATCAATACCAGAATGTGCAGAAGGAAAAGAAACAACCTGTACGACACCCACGACAACTTATTATAAGTGCAGTGAATGTGCTAATGGTCAGGTAAAATGTGGTATTGGTGATACGGCGGTTTGTTGTGCCAAAGGATATACTTGTTCTGCAGATGGCACTACATTGGGGGAATGTTATAAACCAGAAGGTTGTGCCACAAATGTGGATTGTCCGAATCCGGGAGAGTTCTGTCTTCTAACAACGGGTGTACGCCTTGTTATTAATGGTTGTGATGTTTCTACGATAGGGACATGTAAGCAAGTATCAGATTATATGGGGGGAGTTGTTTCTACAGTTGAAGAGAATCCCACTGCATTTACGGGTTGGACCTATAGTAACACAATGATGAGTTGGTATAGTGCCAATAATTGGTGTCAAGCTCAGAATTTATCTCTTGTTACATTGGATGAAGTAAATAGTGCGGTTCAAACATATACAGGTGTAATTCCCACAGATAAAACGCGGGCCAACACTTTACGAAAAATGTTTGGTGCAGCAGTTGCTAACTATATTTGGACGAGTACACCGCTTAGAGATACTTCCTGCTACGCGCGCCTTGTGGCCTACGATGGTTATGAGGGTAACGCAGGTCGCAACAACTATAATGGCCATGCTGTGTGTAGGGAGTAGTCCCCTTGCTTTTTACAAACTTGTGGCTTCCATTGATTGTTGTAGCAATCGATGAAAGCACCCGAAAGTCTGACTCGTTTTTAATGTGCGTCTTTCCAGTTTGTGGCGATACCTGTTTCGGCAATCAAGGGAACAGAAAGTTGCACCACATTTTCCATTTGCTCTTTGACTAACTTCGCCAAACTTTCGGCTTCATTTTCGGACACTTCAAAAATCAATTCGTCATGCACCTGTAAAAGGGGTAGGGCGTGTAAGCCTGATTCTTTAAGGGCTTGATTCACTTTATTCATCGCCAATTTCATAATATCGGCGGCTCCCCCTTGAATCGGGGCATTGATGGCCGCCCGATGGGCAAAAGCCCGTGTCGCCGAATTGCTTAAGCCTTCTATAAAAATCTTCCGCCCGAAAGGTGTCAGCACATAGCCATGTTCATCCACAAACTTTTCTGTTCTGTCCATATATTCTTTGATTTCGGGGTATTGTTCAAAATAGGCCCGAATATAGTTATTGGCGGTCGTGCGGTCAATATGTAAATTGCGGGCCAGCCCAAAGCCTGAAATACCATAAATAATACCGAAATTGACCGCTTTAGCACTTCTGCGCTGGTCGGGGGACACTTGTTCCAAAGGAATCCCTAAAATCTGACTGGCGGTGCGGGCGTGAATATCTTCATTTTTAATAAAAGACTCTTGTAATTTTTTGACCTTTGCCACATGGGCAATCAGCCGTAATTCAATTTGCGAATAGTCCGCCGAAACTAAGACCTTGCCTGGTTCGGCCACAAAGGCTTCGCGGATGGCTTTTCCTTCTTCAGACCGAACAGGGATGTTTTGCAAGTTGGGGTTAGAAGACGCCAACCGTCCCGTGTTTGTCGCAACCATAGAAAAGGTTGTGTGAATGCGGGGGCTGATTTGGCTGCGTTCCAACAGGTCGTCAATATAGGTTGATTGCAGTTTGGCGATTCCCCGATATTGTAAAATCAATTCGGACAATTTATCCCCATTTTCTTCGGCTAATTTTTCCAAAACTTTTACATCTGTCACCCAATGACCGGAAGGACCTTTCTTTCCACCCGATAAATTCCTTTTTTCAAATAAAATTTTGCCCAATTGTTGAGTGGAATTGATGTTAAATTCTTCTTCTGCTTCCAGATGAATTTCTTTTGTTAAATTATTGATTTTTAACTCAAATTCATCTTTTAATTTTTTTATTTTTTCACGATTGATGAAAATGCCGTTTTCTTCCATCTGAAACAACAAATCAATCAAGGGTAAATCCATTTTTTCGTATAAAGAACTTAAGTTTTCTTGACGCAAAACCTCTTTTAATTCTTGGTATTTTTGAAACAAAGAAATCTGGGGGATATCTTCTAATTCTTTATTCCCGCTGATCAGATAATTCATCAATAAACAATCGTCATAGGGAGGGATAAGTTGAATACCTTTTTGGGCTAACAGGTGTTTTTGCTGTTTAATATCCACACCGATTTTCATTTTGTCAGATTCAAAGAGCATTTTTAATACTTGCCAGATTTCATTGGAAATACTTTCTGTGGCAGGGGCAAACAAGTCATTTTGAATTTCTTCTTTTTCTTCACCGATTAAATAGACCTTTTGATCATCCGAAATTTGAAGGGTTGTAATGTTTCCCGTTTTATTTATGTTTAAAACAAAAGCAAAAGAATCTAAACGTTGAACAACTTCCTTGATTTCTTCGGCGGTTTTGAGTGGTTGCACAGACACTTCAGCCCTATTTTTATCTTGATTAGGTAAGCGTTTCATTAAACTTGGAAATTCGTTTTCTTGTAAAAAAGCAATAATTTTATCAGATTCCAAAGGACGTCTTTTGAATTTTTCTAAATCATTATCCAAAGGCACATCAGGGCAAAGGCTGGCCAATTTTTTGGAAATAAAGACATTTTCTTTACTTTGAATCAGGTTGTCCAGTTGTTTCCCTTTTTTTAATTGAGGCAGGTTGTTATACAGGTTTTCAATTGTTTGAAATTGTTGAATTAATTGGGTGGCTGTTTTGGGGCCTATACCCGTGGCGCCGGGGATGTTGTCTGTGCTATCCCCCATTAAGGCTTGCACTTCCACCACTTGAGTCGGGGGCACCCCAAACTTTTGAATCACTTCTTGCGGGGTGATTTCCTTTTTCTTCATCGGGTCATACATCGTGGTGTTGTCATTGATGAGTTGCATTAAATCTTTATCGGCCGAAATGACACGCGCCCGCATCCCTTGATTTTTGGCAATTTGGGCATAACTGGCAATCAGATCATCCGCTTCATAGCCTTCTTTTTCAACCCAAGGCACATTCAGGGCATCACAGGCCTGGCGGATTAAAGAAAATTGAGGAATCAGTTCTGCCGGCACTTCTTTTCTGTTTGTCTTATAGGCGGGATAAATTTCGTTTCTGAAATTTTGGCGTTTGGCATCAAAGACCACCACCAGATTTTGACAGGTATTTTCCTGTAAAAGATTCAACATCATGGCCGTAAAGCCATAGACCGCATTTGTGGGTGTCCCGTCTTTTCTGTGCATAGGGGGAAGGGCATAAAACGCCCGAAAGATATATCCCGACCCGTCAATTAAACAGAGGCAAGAAGGGCTTTGAGTCATGTTTATTTTTTCTCTGATTTTGCCGCCGCAGGAACCATATTTAAATAGGCTTCCTGACAATGCTTCATACAATAAGGTTTGCCCGCCACTGTTTGCTGACCGCAAAAACAAAAATCTTCGTCCTTAGGGTCGCCAATCGGCCAACGGCACGTATTGAGTTTCAGGTCAATGAGATGAACCTTTCCCGCCACCGCTTTTTTAACGGGCGCGGCCACTTTTTTGCGGGTGTCCGTTTTAATGGGTGAAGGGCGTGTCTTTAAATTTAAGCGATGCACCTTTCCGATAATTGAATTTTTTGACATCCCCAAAATTTTGGCAATTTCGGCGGTGGGCTTTTCAGCCTGCCACATTTTCTTTAATTTTTTAATTTTATCTTCTGTCCAAACCATGATTCTTCTCCTTTTTTAAAAGTATAGCGAAAAACAGACACTTTGTCAATCCGCATAGAGTTTTTCGTTTAAAAGAACTTCAAAGGAAGTATTTTTAAATAATATCGGAATTAAAGAAAAATATTCCTTCACAAAGGCGGCTTCTTTTCCTTGATCTTTTGGAAAATGTCCTTTTTTAATTTGACGATAAATCAAGGCGACTTTATCTATTTTTTTTGCCAATTCTTTCATGGAAGTATAACCGATAGGCTGTAATTTCTTTTCTAATTCAGCGCTGGGAAAAACAATAAGTGTTTCCAAATAAATCGGTTGATTTTTTTGTTCCAACACATTTCTTTGGTTTTCGGTTAAACTTTGATTTAATAGACGGATGGCATTTTTAAAAGTAATCAATTCTTCCGCATTAAAACCATCCGAATCCACTGAGGATTTTGCAAAATTTAAAAACAGCCGATTTGGGTTGGCTTCAAAATTTTGATTTCCGACAATTTCATCTGGCCACATATCTGGGGCCAAGTAATAATAATATTGGGCGGGTAGGTATTCCAATAATTCGGCATCATTTTGGAATTTTTTGGCAACTCTGGTGGGTTTTTTTCCCTTCCAAATAATCACCTCAGGATGTGTCTTTATTTTTTTGGGAACGGAAGCCTTTTCATTTAACAAAGGGAAAATATATTGACGCAATTCAAACGGCGTTTGTAAAAGAAGATTCAGTAAATCATCCTGTTGTTGCACCAGTTTTTGTCGGTAAAGTTGACCTTTGGATAGTTCTTGGGCCGAAACCGATAGCCCCAAACACACAGCCAAACAAAAGGTAAATATCTTTTTCATAGGTTCCTTTCTTGTTGAAGTTGGCGGATTTTAATAATTTCTTGTTGGTTGGGGTAAATTAAGACCCTATCTGCCCCAAAAATAATCAAGATGGCAAATACAATAAAACAGGGAATAAAATAGAACGGCACCTGTATTTGATAGAGCATAGAAAACAGAAAACTCAACAGAATCAACAAAAGACAACCGATCAGGATTTCTTTGTTTCTGCTTAAAAAGGCGACGAAAGAATTGCAGGGGATATGGGCAAATTTTTTCAGTTTCTTTTCCAAACTCATATATTTGATTTCCAAGGCTGAAGCCAACACATAGACAAATAACAAAACCATCAGTATTGCCACAAAAGCCCCCGTAAATGATTTTTTCAGGACCGTTTCAACAATAGGTTGGTCGGATTTTAACTGTAATTGAATCTGGGTTTTTGGGGGTAAAATTTTATTCATTTTAAAGAAAATATTTCCCTTTTTGTCTTTAGAAACATCAAAATTTTCAGGAAAAGATTGATTGTTTGTGCCGATTAAAAAGTTTTGTAGATCTAAACTGTTTTGGTTTTGAAAAATCACGCCCGAAAAAGTATCCGCAATAAAGGGCCACTTACTGCCGATAAAGGGTAAAATCAATTCTTGATTCGGGGGAATGATTAAATAGTCCAGTTGTATTTTATGTACCCCTGTTTTTAAATCAGAAAAAACAATAGAAACTGTTTCATCTGTTCGTAATTGATAGGGGGGAACTTGCCCATCTAATCGTAATTGAGTCAGTTGAAAATTCTTTGATTCAATCGGCCAATCTCTTTCAATTTCCTCTGTATCCTCTTTTAAAATAAAAGTGAGTTCTTCGTGGATATTAAAAGCGTTGGTATCGGTGGCGGTAATGACAAAATGCCAATCGGGTGTGTGGGGGATAAAAGCCACCTGTTTTGTTGGGCCGAAAGCGGGTTTTATTTGAACGGTATTTTGATTTGGTGTAATGGAAACAGTGGGGGTTGTATCCAACTCGGGCCCTGTTGTTTTGGGAATTTCCATAGAACCGAATAATTTTATTTTTAATTTATCTTCCCAAGTTTTGGGTTGAATTTTATCTGAAGTTCCCTCTAAATACACCAAAGGAGAACCGTCAAAACGGTGCGCTTCGTTTTGTAAGACAATATTGGGATTATCCTTTTGAAACACTTGTTCCATATTGATTTGGGCCACGGTTGGTGTGGCAATTAAAACAAAGCCAAAAAAGAGTCTCCCTAAATTCATTTTTATACCTTTTCATCTGAGTTGCATACGTTATACATCGGACATTCCATACATTTTGGTTTTCGGGCGGTGCAGATATATCGTCCCAATAAGACCATCGCCAAAGCAAAGTCAGGTTTGTATGGAGCGGGCACCAGTTTTTCCAATTTTTCTTGCACTTCTTGAGGGGTTTTTCCTGTGCAAATTTTTAACCGATGCACCAAACGAAACACATGTGTATCTACGCCGATATAGGGGGCATGATAGGCCACGTTTAAAAAGACGCTGGCGGTTTTTCTTCCAATACCGGGCAGTTGAATTAAAGTATTAAAATCTTTGGGCAGTTCGCCTTGATATTTTTCAACCAATTCGTGTGCCAAATTGACAATAGATTTTGTTTTATTGTTGTAATAGTTGATAGATTTTACCAAGGGGGTAATACCCTCTATGCCCAATTCAATCGCTTTTTGCGGGGTAGGAACAGCCTTGAACAACTCGGGGGTATTTTTATTGACGTTTTTATCGGTGGATTGTGCGGACAAGATAATCGCCATAATCAATTCCCAAGGGGTTGTCCAATTGAGTTCACACTTTGGATTCGGATACACTTGGTGTAAATGTTCAATAAATTTTAAACGCTGTTCTGATGTCATTAAAGCCATTTAGTTTTTCCTTATCATAATAAAATGGGCGGCCTCACGTAAAGGGTCTGCTTTTTTATCAAAAATTGTCAAAGCCTTTAGGGCTTCTTTTTCTAATTTTGTGGCTTTTTGGCGGGCCTTTTCTAATCCCAATAAAGAAACGAAGGTGGATTTTGTTTCGGCTTTGTCCTTGCCCAAAGTTTTTCCCATCTTTTCCGGGGTGCCTTCCACATCTAAAATATCATCTGTAATTTGAAACATGAGCCCTATGGCATAGGCATATTTTTCTAAGGCTTCTTTTTGTTTTTTACTGGCTTTGGCGGCCACAGCGGGTGCCATCACCGCATAATTGAGCAAACATCCTGTTTTTAAAGATTGCAGGTATTCAATTTCTTTTAAGGAAAGTTTTTCTTTTTCCCCGATAAGATCAATCATTTGCCCGCCCGCCATACCGTTTTTCCCTGCTTTTTGGGCAAGTATTTGAATCAAATTAGATCTGACACACGGATTCGGGTGTGTTTTTTTATCCGCCAAAACTTCAAAAGCCAAAGTCAGCAAACTATCCCCCGCTAAGACTGCGGTAGCCTCATCAAAAGCAATATGATTGGTGGGCTTTCCCCGGCGCAAAGTGTCGTTATCCATACAGGGCAGGTCGTCGTGAATCAGTGAATAGGTATGAACCATTTCCAAGGCAGTGGCAATTTGTAAAGTATTGTTTTTTTTCAGGCCTAACATTTTTCCAACGGTTAAAACCAAAAAAGCCCGAAAGGCCTTTCCCCCGCCGATAGCCGAATACCGCATCGCTTGTGTCAGGCGTTTTTCTTTTCCTTTGGGAAGCGTCAGATATTTTTCAAAATTTTTATCCAATAATTCTCTGGCTTTTGCCAAATCATTCTTTATCGGCATCTAATGGCTCCGTTTTTTCGGGATTTCCCTGCTTATCCAAGACCAATTTTTCCACTTTCATTTGGGCGTCTTTCAGTTTATCTTCACAGACCTTTTTTAAAGCACATCCTTCTTCATAGGCTTTAATGGCTTCTTCTAATTTAATCTGACCGGATTCTAATTGCCCCACCAAAGTTTCCAGTTTGGCAAGAGCCTCCTCAAAGGAAAGGTTTGTTATTTCTTTTGACATTTCTTTTTTCCTTTACAACAACATTTTTTCTGGCTTTTTTCTTCATGACAGCAACATCCTTCGCCGTGATGGTGGCAACAACAATGATGTTCCGGCATGGTGGCGGGGTGGGGTTTATTCTTTAATTCTAATTCTTTGGTCGCAATTTGATTCATAATATCCCACATACTTTCCCGTGTTTCGTAAATCATTTGAACCGCGGTAATTTCTTTGGCGGATTGTTCTAACTCTTTTAACTCTTTTTCTATTTTTTCCTGTAAATTAAAGGCTTTTTTACCCAAAATTTGCATTTCTTCCCATAAAAGTTTAGGGTCTTTTGCGGTCTTTAAAAGAAGTTTTAATTGATGTATATGGTCTGTTAAATCTATTTCTGTGGTCATGTGATCCTCCAATCAAAGATAGTATAGTTTATTTTTGCCTTGTTCGTCAAGGAAATTATTTCTTTTTTATTAAAAAGGTGCGTTCGCGTGGTAAAAAGTTTTTTGGGGAGTGTTTTGTTAAAAAATAGCCCGTTAAATTTAAACCGTTTTTCAGGTCTTCCAAAGACGGAATTGTATTTTTAATCAGGAAAGCGGGCAGGGGTAGAAGTTTATCGCGATAGGGGGCGCCGACTTCTTGACTGACCGCGTGTCCTGTTTTTGGGGAAACGTAAATTAGATGATTTTTATCGCCCCCGCCCGCACAGGACGTTAAATCCAATCCAAACCCCAATTCTTTGAGTAAAATTAGTTCAAAAATAATATAATCTTTTACATAAAATTCGTTATTTAAATTTTTGAAAAACAATAATAAATTGTCATATATAATTTTAAAATTCTGACGTTCTGGCAGGCAATTGTTTAGGGTCTCACAAATACTCTTTAAAGCGCATAATCTTTCCCAATCATCCAAAAATTCAGCGGCGGTTGTTTTTAGATGCTCTAAATAAAAAGTTCCCAGTTGTTCATTCAGGCGTGCTTGCCAACGGGCCGACACAATATCGGCAATTTGTGGGGGATTTTTCCTTTTGAATACCCCTAAAAAGCGTCCGTTTTCTTTTGTTAAAAGGGAAACGACATAGGATCGTTCCCCAAAATTTTTAACCCCTAAAACAATGGCTTTTTCTGATTTAAACTCAGGCATTAAAGTTGAGTCCCCAAGTCTTATATTGATTAATGTCTTCGCCCCAATTTTCACGGACTTTGACAAACAGGAACAGATTGACTTTTTTACCCAACTGTTTGGTTATTTCTTTGCGGGCGGATTCCCCGATTTTTTTAATCATAGACCCTTTCGCCCCCAACACAATGGATTTATGGGCGTCTTTTGCCACAATAATGTTTTGTTCAATCCGAATTGAGTTGTTTGTTTCCTTAAAAGACACGGGTTCTACTGTCAATTGATAGGGCAGTTCTTGACGCAAATACAAAAACAACTTTTCGCGGGTAATTTCGGCACAAAAAAGTCGGTCGGGTACATCTGTCAATTCGTCTTCGGGGAACATCCAATCGGCTTCGGGGGCTAGTTTTATCAGGTATTCTTTTAATTCTTTAATTCCTTCGCCCGTTTGCGCCGACACACAAAAGACTTGATTGACTTCTTTTAAATCATTGATTTTTTCCAATAAAGGAAGCATTTGGTCTTTTTTAACCAAATCCACTTTGTTGATAATCAGTGTGATTTTTGTTCCCAGTTTAGTGATAATATTTAAATCCGTTTCTGTCAGGCCCTTTGTCCCGTCAATGACCAAGGTAATTTTATCGGCCTCTTCAGATTCCGTCCAAGCAACATCCAACATTGCCCGATCCAGCCGGCGCTTCGGTTTAAAAATGCCCGGTGTATCCACCAAAACCAACTGAGTTTCACCTTCGGTTAAAACACCCCGCACCCGTGTCCGCGTCGTTTGCACCTTTGGGGAAATAATGCTGACTTTTTGGCCGATAAGACGATTGATAAGAGTTGATTTTCCAACGTTTGTTTGACCTAAAATCGCAATAAATCCAAAGTGCTGGGACATTTATTTTTCCTCTTGTTCTTCTTGGGCGGCAAGGGCGGCGTGTATTTGTTGCAATACCAAATAAGCGGCTTCCTGCTCTGCCTTTTTAATGGCCTGACCTTTGGCTTCTTGGGTATAAGGACCGACCTCTACTTTTACCGTAAATTCAGGCATATGAGATTGTCCCTTTTGTGATAAAAGCGTATATTTCGGTAAAGCACCATACGTTTTTTGAGAATACTCCTGTAGGGCCGATTTACTATCCTGTGGCGCGTGTTGATAGGACAGCATAATCGGTGTCCAAATAGGAAGCATAAATTCTTGGACAGCCTTTAATCCTTGGTCTAAATAAAGCGCCCCGATAACAGATTCACAAATATCGGATAAGACAGACTTATTATGGCGCATTTGTTTATGTTCTTTACCTTTAAATTCGGGTAAATTCCAAGTGGTCGTAATTTTTGCCAAAGTGGTGGCACAGACCAGGGCCACGAATCGTTTGGCCAGTTCGCCTTCATTTTCTTTGGGGAAGTTTTTATGCAGCATTTCGGCTACAACCAACCCAACCACGCGATCGCCCAAAAATTCCAACCGTTGATAGCCGGCTTTTTTCCCGTCTCCCGCCAAACTGGTGGCTTCTTCATAGAGCACAGGGGAATTAAACATCATTCTTATTTTGTTTTCGGGGGGTTCTTTCTTTTCTTTCTCCTTTTTTTCTTTTTTGGGTTGTTCTTTTTTAAAGCGGTCTTTGTTCTTTTTGTCTTTTTTACCTTTTTTCTTTTCTTCTTTTTTGGGGGCTTCTGTGGCATTACCTTCAGATTTGACTTCTTCGGTCGTGCCCTCAACAATCGTTTCGGTTTTGATTTCTGCCGCAGTATCGGTTGCAACCGCTTCAACGGTTGTTTTTTCTGGTGTTTTTTTAGATGTTTTTGTCATTTGTTTTCCTTTCAAATAATTTCTTTAAATAAACGTTCTTTTCGGATAAATTCGTTCCAACGCCAAAATTGAAAGAACCACCCGTTTCCTGTGGTAGAATAGAAAATAAAACGTGCTTTACCTTCTAAATTTTCGGCCGGTACCAATCCAAAGACACGGCTGTCAGAAGAATTATCACGATTATCTCCCATCATGAAAAAGTAATTGTCGGGGACCGTAATCGGATCCGTATTGTCATAACGGAAGGTATCCCCCAATTCATAAATATCATGTACAACCCCGTTGGGCAGGGTTTCGGTATAGCGGGTATAGATTTGCTCACCGGCTTCTGTTTCCCACGCTTCACGACCTTGGAAAGTACGTGGCACTAAAATATGATTGATATAAAGGCGACCATTTGAAATTTGGATGGTATCGCCGGGTACCCCGATGACGCGTTTAATATAGTCTGTTTTATCTTCGGGTGGCTTTTTAAAGACCACAATGTCGCCCCGTTGCGGGGGATTATATAAAATTCGGTCTTTGGGAATCAAAGGGATAGAAAACGGAAAGGAATGCCGAGAATAGCCATAATCAAACTTGGTAATAAACAAATAATCACCCACCAACAGAGTAGGGACCAACGAACTGGAAGGAATATTATAGGGTTCAATAATACAGGAACGGATGGCCAAAGCCAAAAAAACGGCCCAAAAAATACCTTTCCACCCGCTTTTCTTTTCGGATGGTGGATTTGGGGCAACAGGTTGAACGTCTAATTGATATTCTTGATCCGCATTATTTGTTGCAGTCATATCCATAGGATTCATCTCATTTGGTTCCATATTTCGTACTCCTTTTTCTTCTACCTTATCATAAATTTAAATGAAAGTCTAGATAAAACAAAAAAAAATAAAAAAAAGACTTGCTTTTCTCTTTTTTTTAGATAAACTGAAACTATCGGTTCGTTTTAACGTCTTTAAAAAAGGGGGCTGAAAATGAAAAAAATTTTATGGGGATTGTCAATTTCTTTATTGGCTGTTCAGGTGCAAGCGGGTACAGTGCCGACTTGCCGGTGCGCTGGACAATGTTCTTCGGGAACAATTTGCAATTGTGCGACAAATTCATGCACAGCGCGGCGTGCTTCACCGTATGCCTATGGTTATGTGGATACACGTTCTCCCGTTTATGTGGCGCCGACTTATGTGGCCCCTGCGGCGACAGCGTATCCGTCTGCCTATAATACAGGTTCTTCACCCGTCAGAAAGACCTATCGGGCTAATGTGGCGCCTTATTTCGCGGGACGTTTTATGCTCAGTAAAGCCATGGCTGATTTTGAACACAATCAAACAATTGGTCCTTTATCTGCAAAATATAAAGGGGATTTAGATGATACTGTCTTGGGCGGGGCAATTGCTTTCGGTGTGCGCGTGGATAATCTGCGCTTTGAAGTGGAAGGTGCCATGCATTCGGATGCCGAAACGACTTATCCGCACGCCCATATGGTGGGAAGTGTTGATCAAGATAAGATGAAGCATAAAGTTCAGGCGATGTCGGTTTTATTGAACGCCTACTATGATGTGCCGCTTTCTTCTGTATTAAAGCCTTATGTTGGGGGCGGTATCGGTATGGGTCGGTTGAAGAGTAAATTGACCGTAGATGATCCTGTTCCTGGGACTTGTCTGGTTGATGTGGATTCACACTCCAGCAATAAAACGAACTTTATTTGGCAGTTGGGCGCCGGGCTCAGTTATGCTTTAAATAAACGCGTGGATTTAGATGTCGGTTATCGTTATACCCACTATGGCAAAATGGCTGTGTTGGATTGGTATGGGACTTCTGGGGACGCGCCTGCCACAGAAGAATTAAAGTTGAAAGACTACCATACACATACATTGTCCGTTGGTTTGCGTGTGGATATATAAAAAATCTTCTTGACATTTTGTGGTGTTTTGTTTATACTAAACACACATTGTGAATATGGCGGATGTAGCTCAGTTGGTTAGAGCGCTGGTTTGTGGTACCAGATGTCGTGAGTTCGAGTCTCATCTTCCGCCCCATTAAATTTCCCCCTTATAGATGAGGGGGAAATTTTTCTTTAAGGCCCCTATTGTTTTTTAATTTAAGATGTGCTAAAATACCCCTCAGATAAATTTAAGGAGAGTTTTATGCCTGAAATTTCTATTATTGTTCCTGTATATAAAGTTGAACAGTATTTAAGGGAATGTTTAGATTCTGTGCTCAATCAAACTTTTTCTAATTGGGAAATGATTTGCGTTGATGACGGTTCTCCCGATAATTCCAGTCAGATTTTAGAAGAGTACGCCTCAAAAGATAAACGGATAAAGTTTATTTCGCAAGATAATTTGGGACTTTCGGGGGCCCGAAATACGGGATTGAATAATGCGACGGGAAAGTACATTGTCTTTTTGGATTCGGATGATCAACTTCCCCCTTATGCTTTACAGGTTCTTCATTCTATCGCAAAACAAACTCATGTGCCTTTGGTGATGTCTCGCAATAAAACGGATAAAGGGTTATCGCATCCCTCACTCAGATATAAGGTCATTTATCAAAACATTTTGTCTGCTTTTGTGAAAGACAATAAAATCCATTCCAGTGCTTGGAATAAAATGTATAAGGCCAGTATTTTAAAAAATCATCGCTTTATTGAAGGAATCTATTTTGAAGATTGGCCTTTTTTAACAACCCTGATTGATCAAATTGATTCTTTTGCCGTGACGGATATTCCTTGTTATATATACAGGGAAACAGGAACCTCTATTACGCGTAGCGATTTTTCAAAGGAAAAAGTGGATAGTTATTTGAAAGGGATTCACTTTGTTTATGATTTTTATCAAGATAAACCAGAGTTAAGGACGGCCCAAAAAAGAATTGCGATTGCCGTGAAAATGCTGATAAATAAGGTTTATAAATCATCTGATTCAGAATTAAAATCTTATACCAAAGCGCAAGTGAAAAAGTTATTAAAAGATGAAGTCTTTTACTTGTTTGATTTGCCCTTAAAAACCATTGTTCGGGAAATAAGATTAAAGTGAAAACAATTTTAATTTATAAAAAATCCAACTTACTCAACACCGCCGGTGGTATTGAAAAAATGTTGTCGTGGTTGGCGAATGCCTTAAATAAAAAAGGGTATAGGGTCTATGTTTTAACACGGGATAAACATTCGGGAAATCTGTTCTATCCTTTGGATGCGGGGATTACCTTTAAACACTTACGGTTAAAATTTTCACGGTTGCGCAGAATCATAGGTCAAATCACCTGTAATCTGATTCCTTATTTTAATCGTGAACTTTATGTGGCCAAAATTATCAGGAAATTTTGTGATGAAATTCGTCCGGATGTGATGATTGCTATGGGGATTCAGGATTTGGCGGATATTATATATCACTCTCCTTATCCGTGTCAAAAAATAGTCCAACTTCATAATCCTCCATCTGTGTTTTTTACAAAAAAGAAAACAAAATTATTTGTAAAGACCTTAAAACAGGCAGATGTTGTTCAAGTCCTTATGCCTTCGTTTAAACAGATGTTGAAAACATATTACACAGGGAAAACGGTTGCCATCGGTAATCCTGTTCAACAAAATAAAATTACCCGAGATAAAAAGAAAATAATTATCTACTCTGGCCGTATTGAATTGGAACAAAAACGTCCGCATTTGCTGATTGAAGCCTTTGCGAAAATTGCCCCACAATTTCCCGATTGGCAAGTTCATTTTTATGGGGGAAAATCGGATGAAGAATACTATAATTTGTGTGTCCATTTAATTCAAAAATATCATTTAGAAAAGCAAGTTAAATTGATGGGGGTTAGTCAGGATATGCCCAACAAATTAGCCGAAGCCTCTATTTGTGCTTTTCCGAGTGCTTTTGAGGGCTTTTCTTTGGCTTTGTCAGAGGCAATGGCCTCTGGGCTGCCTTGCGTTGGTTTTAAAGATGCGATAAGCGTCAACGAAATGATAAAACAGGGTGAAAATGGCTTTTTAGTGAAAGATATTCATGGTTTTGCCGAAGCCTTAAAGACCTTAATGGAAGACAAAGACCTTAGAGAAAAGATGGGTAAAAACTCATTGGATTTTATCAAAAATTACAGTGAGGATAAAATTTTAGCCCAAATAGAAAAGTTGTTCATATAAGTGCTGAACAAAAAAATCTTGACTTTACAATAAAAAAATGTTATCGTTTAAATATACTCGGTATGACGAGTGTTTAACCTGATTTTTTGGGAGTTTTTATGGCAAAAGAAGAAGTCTTACAATTCGTTGGAACAGTAACAGAAGCATTACCAAACGCAACCTTTCGGGTGCAATTGGAAAATGGTCATGAAATTTTGGCACATACTTCGGGTAAAATGCGCAAGTTTCGGATTCGTGTTATGGTGGGGGATAAAGTGGATATTGAAATGACCCCTTATGATTTATCCAAAGGGCGTATTGCTTTCAGACATAAGGCTTAATCAATAAAAAAAGTGGGGGGGGAGATACAGATGTTATTATTACTCTATTTGTTTGTTTTTTTGGGTGCTCTTTTAACATTTCCTTTTTTTGAAAAATGCTATTTAAATCAAAAAAAAGGAATCAATACGTATCATTTGGATATTTATTCTTCGGCTTTTATGTATTTTTGGCTTTTATTGGGGATGACGGGGGTGGCATTTTTGATACCCGATTTGGTTCCCTATTATTTCTTTTTAGCCCTTTTAAGTTTGTTGTTGGCGGTTTTTTATTTAGTCAGTCATCCGCTGTCTAAAATCGCACAAAATCTGTTTGAATATTTTTTGTGTCTGGCGGGGGCGTATGTGTTGAGTAATGGCAACTCTATGATGATGGTTGTATTGACCTCATTCTTTTGGTTGTTCGCTTGGCGTGTGTTTCGGTCTTTTGATCAATTTCCATTTATCTCTTTATTGATGACCGTGCTTTGGATGTTGAGTTTTTTGATTGTGGGACAGATTGTGGTTCTGCCAAAAGTGTTGATGGTTTTGGCCGGTTTTGTCGGTTTGATAGTGTTTGCTATTTTTAAAAGACGGTTAAAGTATTCTTGTGTGAATTTAGGTGTTTCCACTTCGGCTTTTGTGGGGTATATGTGCGCCGGTTTCTGGGGATATTTCTTCTTAAAAGGATATATCTCTACGGCGATTTGTGCATATTCTTATTATTTATTTGAAATTCTTATTATGATGTGGGCGGCCTTTCATGGAAAAGCGCAAATGCCTTTATTTATTCAATCTTTAAATAATAAAGAACGGGGCGCCAAAACAATCAAAGTGTTGTTTTGGGATGTTTTATTGATTGCACTGTTGTCCGTTTTTGTGGTGGTCTTTAAAAATGGGGCGGGATCATTTTTGGTGTGTTCAACGGCTTTAGTTTTGTATTATATTTATCTGCAACTTTCACATATTTCCAAACCGATTCCGGGATATAGGGAAATTTTTGCTGATTTAAAACAAGGTATAAAAGATGTTTATACCCAAAGCAAAGCAACAATGGCCCAAACGGGGGTTGAAAAAATTAAAAAAGCACCCCAAAAGAAAAAGGCTCCGGTAAAGAAAAAACAAAAGAGTAAAGGAAAAAAGAAAAAATGATTCCGCTTTATACTCGGCCGAATTTACAGGGGGACGCAGAGTTTAAACTGGCGTCCTCTTTTGCGCCCGCTGGGGACCAACCGCAAGCGATAGCGTCTTTAGTTCAAGGCCTGAAAGACCATCAACATAATCAAGTCCTGTTGGGTATTACAGGCTCGGGCAAGACCTTTACAATGGCGCAAGTGATTCAACAGGTCAAGCGTCCGACACTTATTTTAGCCCACAATAAGACCTTGGCGGCGCAACTGTATGCCGAAATGAAATCTTTTTTTCCCGAAAATGCGGTGGAATACTTTGTATCTTATTATGATTACTATCAACCCGAAGCCTATATTCCCAAGACAGATACTTATATTGAAAAAGATTCGGCTATCAATGAACAAATTGACCGCCTGCGCCATAGTGCAACCCGTCATTTATTGGAACGCCGAGATGTCATTGTGGTATCTTCTGTGTCTTGTATTTATGGTATTGGGGATGCGGAAAGTTATTCATCTATGGCCTTTTCCCTTAAAAAAGGCGATTCAGTGGATATTGCTGATTTAACCCATCGCCTGACCGAATTGCAATACAAAAGAAATGATATTGATTTTCAGCGGGGATGTTTTCGTTTAAACGGGGATGTGTTGGATATATTTCCCAGCCACTATGAAGATTTGGCATGGCGTGTGTCCTTTTTTGGGGATGAGATAGAGGATATTTCAGAATTTGACCCTTTAACGGGAAAAAAGAAAATGGCTTTGCCCGAAATCACCGTTTTCCCGGCCAGCCACTATGTAACCCCGCGTCCCGCATTGTCGCAAGCGATTAAAACAATTCGTGCGGAATTGAAAGACAGATTGGCCTATTATCGGGAACACAATCAACCTTTGGAAGCCGAACGCATTGAACAACGCACGCGCTATGATTTGGAAATGATGGAAGCCACGGGTTCTTGCAAAGGGATTGAAAACTATTCGCGTCATTTGACAGGACGAAAAGCAGGGGAAGCCCCCCCGACTTTGTTTGAATACCTGCCCAAAGATGCGCTGGTCTTTATTGATGAAAGCCACGTGACTGTGCCACAAATCGGGGCCATGTATAAAGGGGATAGATCCAGAAAATCTACTTTGGCCGAATATGGATTCCGTTTGCCCAGTTGCTTGGATAATCGGCCTTTAAAGTTTGAAGAATGGGACGAAATGCGCCCCGATACTATTTTTGTGTCGGCTACCCCCGGACCTTGGGAATTGGAACAAACAAAGGGGGTGTTTAGTGAGCAAATTATTCGTCCGACTGGTTTGTTAGACCCCGAATGTGTGGTGCGTCCTGTGGCAACCCAAGTGGAAGATCTCATCGCCGAATGCCAACTGCAAGCCGCAAAAGGTCAGCGCACTTTGGTCACAACCCTTACCAAAAAAATGGCGGAAGATTTAACGGATTACTTAAATGAAAACGGGGTGAGGGCGAAGTATATGCACTCGGATATTGACACACTGGAACGGATTCAAATTATTCGGGATTTACGCTTGGGAACCTTTGATGTGTTGGTGGGTATCAACTTGCTCAGGGAAGGATTGGATATTCCTGAAGTATCCTTGGTGGCGATACTGGACGCCGATAAAGAAGGCTTTTTGCGTTCAGCCACCTCTTTGATTCAAACAATAGGACGGGCGGCCAGAAATGCCGAAGGTCGTGTGATTTTGTATGCGGATAAAATGACAAACTCATTAAACTATGCCCTGACAGAAACAGCGCGCCGCCGTGAAAAGCAAATTGCCTTTAATTTGGAAAACCATATTACCCCAAAAGGCATTCAAAAGGCGATTCCAGACCTGATTAAAGACTTTAATGATTTAACTGGGACAACGGTTAAACAAATAGATCAAGTTCCCGAATCTATTGAAGAATTGAAAAAGAAAATGATTCAAGCGGCCGAAAATTTGGAATTTGAAAAAGCCGCCGAAATTCGCGATAGAATTAAAAAACTCCAAGACTTAGAACTTGCTGAATGGGATTAAAAGTTGTCTTTTTATAAAATAAGTTGACAAAATACAAATCTATGGTATCATATACCTGTGGATGGAATATATTGTAACAAACAAAGGATATAAATATGAGATCAGTTAATGGGCATTTGGTCGGTTTTGGTGCCGTTTTTGATTCGGGGGAAAATAAACTCGGATATTCTGAGCCAGATGTAGATTTTCACTTAAATAACACTTCTCAAGGATTCCCTTGGAGTGTCAAAGATAAAAGTGGCTATGAAAAAAGAAAAAGGGAGTATAGTAAACGGTCGTCCAACATTGTATTTGATGTGGAGAAAATGAGAGATGCTTTTGCTAGACATGAGGTTGTAAAAGCAGTAAAAAATGCTAAGACAAAAAAAGAAAAAATGGTAATTTTGGAAGAATTTCATAAAGCTCCAGAAAGTTGTAGAAAAAGAACTGCGTTGAAACTTCCCTGTATGGAAAGGGTGCGGTTAGTGCGTCAATTAGTCCGCCAAGGATATGATTTGTATCAAATAGATAAAATATTAAGTAAAGGACGTGGCTAATTTTTAAAGCGTTAAAATTAAATCCCCATTTTTTAGTGGGGATTTTTTCTTGCTTCTTAAATAAAAATTTTGTAGAATCTAAAGCAACAGAAAGGTGTCCAAATGTTGCGTGTTTTACCCCAAATTTTAATTGATCAGATTGCGGCGGGCGAGGTTGTTGAAAGACCCGCCAGTGCCATCAAAGAATTGATTGAAAACGCCATTGATGCGGGCGCTACCCGTATTGATATTAAAGTGGAACAAGGCGGTAAAGCCTATTTTTCTGTTTCGGATAATGGCAAAGGGATGAATCCTGAAGAACTCAATTTGGCGGTGGAACGTCATGCGACCAGTAAGTTGCCTTCTGATGATTTATTGGATATCAATTTTTTGGGTTTTCGCGGGGAAGCCTTGCCGTCTATTGCATCTGTTTCAAAAATGACGATTACCACACGTCAAAAGGATTCAGATTCAGGTTGGTGTATTTGTGTGGACGGAGGTCAAAAACGTCCCGTTCAGCCCGCTTCCGCACCTTTCGGAACGACCGTAGAAGTCAAAGAGTTATTTTATAACACCCCTGCGCGTTTAAAGTTTTTAAAATCTGATCAAAGTGAGCAAATGGCCCTCAGGGAAATTGTGGATAAATTGGCGATGAGTCATCCCGATATTTCCTTTTCGCTTTCAAATGAGCATAAAAAACTTTTATCCTATCCTATAACGAATCGTTTGATAGACAGGGTTTCTATGGTAATCGGTCATCAATTTCAGGAAAACGCTTAGCCCATTCAAACGCAATATGAAGGGATAAAATTATCGGGGTTTGTGGGTTTGCCCACTTATACACGGGCGACATCCACCGATCAATACCTGTTTGTGAACGGGCGCAGTGTGAAAGATAAGGTCTTATTGGGGGCTATTCGTGGGGCTTATCAAGGTCTGATGGGACACGGCAGTGATGGCTATCCCGTCTTGGCATTGTTTTTAAGTGTGCCGAATCATCAAGTGGATGTGAATGTGTCGCCCGCGAAAACAGAAGTGCGTTTTGCAGATTCTGGGCGGATTCGTGGTATAATGGTATCGGCGATTCGGTCTGTGTTGGCCGAACACGGTCATCAAACAGCCACCACGATTAAAATCGGTGCTTTAGAGAGTACCCCTGTCTCCTTGAGTGAAAAAACACCCCATTTTTCTCGTCCGTCTTATACACCTATCCAAGAACAAAGATCTTTTCAATTGTCCGATAGTTATAGTGTAAAAACAACCCCTGTTGCACAGAAAACCGTTCCTGTCCAACCCGCCGATTTTCCCCCGATGGGATTGGCCAAAGCACAACTATATAAAACCTATATTATCAGCCAAACCAAGGATGCTGTTTTAATTGTGGATCAGCACGCGGCCCATGAACGTTTGACCTATGAAAAAATGATGAAGAATTTTGGGGAGCATCCACAAACTCAATTGTTGCTGGTGCCTGAAATTGTGGATTTAAAATCGGATGAAGTGTTTTTATTGACCTCTAAAGCGGAAGAATTAAAACAAATGGGGTGGCAGATAGACCCTTTTGGAACGGATTCGGTTGCGGTTCGGGAAATCCCCGCCGTGCTGGATAAAACCGATTTAACCAAAATTATTCATGATTTGGTGGATACTTTAAAAGAATTTGACGACACCGTTTTGTTAAAGGATAAAATGAAAGATATCTGTGCCCGTATGGCGTGTCATGGTTCGGTCAGGGCAGGGCGAGAGTTATCGGTTGATGAAATGAATGCCCTGTTGCGTCAGATGGAAGAATGTGGTACCTCGGGTCAATGTATTCATGGTCGCCCGACTTATATTACTTTAAAACTAGACGATATAGAAAAACTTTTCGGTCGCAAATAAAAAAAGACCCCTTAAAATCAGGGGCCTTTTCTTTTGTTTTTAAAACTTATTCATATGTGTAATACACACGACGTTTAATAATCACTTTACGTGCATGAACTTCTTGTTCACGATAGCCGTTTTCCGGATCTTCCACATAACGTTTTTGAACGGTTTGTGTCAGTTGAGAATCTTCGCTTTCATGAGCATAACTGTCATAAGTTTGCACTTCAACGCGTTGTCCACCTTGAGACGTCACAGGAGCCTGGGCTGTTTGATAGGCCACAGGGGCTGGTCTGTAAGAAGAGGCGCTGACATAACGAACGGGTTGCGCCCCCGCCACACGCACATAACGCACAGCCGGTTGCACATATTGAACACGGGGTTGTGTCACGGCCATACTGGCATAACTGACAGGACGTGTGGGCATCGTTGTGTAATAACCTGTAGTGGTTGGGTAAGCATAAGCGGCTGTTGAACCTGAGGAAGCAACGCTGATGCCTGTTGAACCGGCAACACCTATAACATTACCGCCTACATAGGCATTGACGCCGTTGCCAACACTGAGTCCGGCATTTGCACCCGCCAAAGGACCAACATTCGCGTCGGCATTGACATCCACTAAACTGCCATTACCAACGCTGACGCCTGTTGAACCACCGATACCCAAAGCATTGGCACCGGCATAGGCATTGATAGCGTGTCCGACATTGACACCGGTACTGACGCCTGCTAAACCTAAAACGTTTACATCTGCGTTAAAGTTCAATAAATCGGCCTTGGATTTACCGGGTAAAGCCGCAACCATTAAACCTGTCGCAAAGGCAATATAACGAATTGCTTTTTTGCTTGTTTCAGAAAGTTTGTTTGTTTTTTTCATTTATTCATCCTCCTTTTTTAGATGATGTCGTCAAGTATATCATAAAAATTGACAAAAGTCAAGTTGTATTTTAAATTTTTTTACCAACAATGTCTGTAATGACGGAAATGATAGGGGGGGCAACGTCTGAAATGCGGGCGACAGTGATGATAGTAATGATGTCTGTAAAAATGTCTGGGCCCATAATAGTAAGGCGCTGGCACACAAGGGGGCACAATAACAGGGGCAGGTGTATAGGTATTAAAAATCACAGGTTGTTGCACCACCGGTCTGGGGGCATAAGTGATGTTTTGTGGCACTGTATAAGTCTTGCGTGAAACGTATTCAGGTTCTGAATGAACATGAACTGTTTTAACGGGAAGAATTTCCACGTTTGTTTTTTCGTTGGTTTTATCTTTTGAAATAAAATACCATAAAGCAAGCCCCCCAACGACGGCGCCCCAAATAAAACTGGATTTATCCATATAAGACCTCCTTTTTAAATTGCTTTGTCTATAATATAACAAAAATTGACAAAAGTCAAGTAAAAAGGTCTTTTACTTATACGAAGCGCGTTTAATTCTATCATTTATCGCCCGACCCAAACCGATATTCGGGATAGGGGCGATGGCGATTTTTGTTTTTTGGGATTGTTCTTCGGCCTGATGCATCATTAAAAAGAGATTGGCGGCGGCTTCCTCTAAATTTCCTGTGGGGCTTAAATTTAAATCCCCATCCAAAGCCCCAAAGCCGATAAAAAATTCATCTGATTCGGGTTGTTCCACATTGATTTGGGTGGTGTATTTGGGTGCATAGTGTTTCAGCAGTTGCCCTGGGGAAGAGGGCTTATTTGGGTTTCCGTCAGAAAACAAGACCTTTTCGCCCAAGAAGTCTTCTATTTTTTCGGCGGCCAATCCCCCCGCGCGCAAGACGACAATTTGGGGGTGTGTCATATCCAAAATGGTGGATTCTACCCCAATGGCACAAGGCCCCGCATCCAAAATCATCGGGACGATATCGCCCAAACTGTTTTGAACGTGTTGGGCTGTCGTGGGGCTAATGGTCTGGGATTTGTTGGCGGAAGGCGCGACAATGGGCAGCCCCGCCGCTTTAATCAGGTCTAAAGCAACCGGATGATTCGGCATACGGACACTGATTTTTTCCAAACCTGCACAGGCCAAATCCAAAGCAGGATTTTTGTCTTTTCTGTTTAAAATAAAGGTCATAGGCCCCGGCCAAAATTTTTTGGCCAATGCCAACACGCGTTCATCGGTTTCGGCATATTCTTTTAAAAAGTCAATGTCGGCAATATGGGAAATCAACGGGTTGAAAGTGGGACGATTTTTAATGGCAAAGATTTTGGCAATAGCCTTGGAATTATAGGCACTGGCCCCCAAACCATAGACGGTTTCGGTGGGGAAAGCCACGACTTCACCCGATTGAATCAAGCGGGCGGCCTTTTGGATATTCTGTTTGTTTGCCTTAAAAATCATTGTCGCACCTTTATTTGAAAAAGAAAGCCTATCCAAGCGATAGGCTTTTGATGAATAAGTTATGAAAACTTAAGCAGCAGGCCAAGTGGCCGCATTTTCTGCATTAAATTTGGCCCATTTTTCATCGGCTTCATCGGCGCCTTTAATCGCCCCTTGGGGACATTCGCCAACGCACATACCGCAATCAATACAAACATTTGGGTCAATAACCATTTGTTTTTCGCCTTCATGGAAAGCGCCAACGGGGCACACTTCTACACAGGCTTTACATTTTACACAAGAATCATTTACTACTGATGCCATTTTTATTTTCTCCTTTTTAAAAATAGAACAGGGGCTATTTTACACTTTTCAAAACAAAAAGCAAGAAAAAAGATTTTTCACTTGACATTTTTGGGAAATTCTCTTTATACTGGGGGTGCTTTCAATGGTGAAAGCATGGGCGTAGAAAACCCACAGAATATGGAGTTCTCAATGACTCCTAAAATAACGTTGACATTCGTCCGTTGGGGCGGATGTCAGCTGAATAAGGCGACTGCTGAATAAGCTGAGCCGTTTATATTCTACGGTTTTCTAACATCCGCCCACTTTTCGGTGGGTCTTTTATTAACTTTATAACGAATGTTAGGAGAAAAAAATGATTAAAAAATTAAATTTAAATCAAGAACAAGGGCAATCAAACCTTTCCCCCGTCATCCTGAGCGGGCATACCTCACCCTCAGTCATCCTGAGCGGACGCGAAGGATCCATGGATCCTTCGGCTAACGCCTTCAGAATGACAGGGGAGACGGGTCGCTCTATGGTTGGAATGCTGGGCGTTTTGGCAATTATCGGGGTGCTGTCCGTGGGTGGTATCGCGGGCTATAAAATGGCGATGAATAAACACCGCGCCAATGAAATTTTAAACGGGGCATCCATGCGGGCGATGACGGTTTCGGCCCAAATCCAACGCAACAATAAAGCCACCCCGAATTTAGGGGAATTTACAGGTAATAAAGTGGCAGGCGCAACTTTTGATACAACGGTTTCTTATACGGCAGGCACCAATACTTTTGCTTTAACGGTATCGGGTATTGATTCGGATGTGTGCGAACAAATTCACGGAACGATTAGTACCAACGGGAATGTGTATATCAATGAAGAATGTACCACTTTTACCTATAATACAGATTTAACGGCGGGGATGACTCCTGGCCCTGTGGGAAAACCCTGTACGGGAACTCAACCCGAAGGAACAACTTGTGTCAATGGCATATATGTATGTTCTTCTAATGGACAACTCCCATGCAAAGGGGTCTGTTGTGCTGCGGGTTCTACGTGTACAGGAGATGGTCTTTCCACAGGACAATGTTATGAACCCACTAAAGCCAGTACCAAGGGTTGTGCCACGAATGCAGAATGCGAGAGCGGAGAATTTTGTTATTTTAGTGCATATTCTAATGTTGGTTATCAGTTTGAGTGTTCATATGGTCCTGCCCAAGGTCAATGTAAATCAATTATAGAAGGGGAGTTTAAGGCGGATAAGACTTTATCGGCTCAAGATTTAACAGGTCGCGCTTTACCATCGGCCTTTGTGGGTAAAAAATACCTTAATAAAGGGATGAACTGGTGGAGTGCACATAACTGGTGTTTGGCACAAGGTCATACATTAATGTCTAAAATGGATGCGGATACCTCGGATTCGGATGGTTTAAAAGCGCTTGGTTATGCTGTGAATGAAAGTGCTTCATCGGGGGTGAGTATTTTGTTGGAAGCTAGCGAGACGGATAGTTGTGTCCCACACATTGTGGAGTCTGGTTTCGTTTCGAGTAGTGGTTCTTTTGCTAGCAGCAGTTCTCGCCCTGTTTGTAGTGGGTAAGTTTTGAAGTTTTTTCCTGTTGTTTTTAACATTTTGGACAGGAAAACACCCCTTGGATTCACCACCCAAGGGGTGCCTTTTATCCCGACCCCGTCATTCTGAAGGCGACAGCCGAAGAATCCATAGATCCTTCGGTCGTATAAACTCCCTCAGGATGACGAGAGAGGAGAAACAGGATGACGAAATACACCCCTGTCATTCCCGACCTGATCGGGAATCCATAGAATAAATGACACTGGATTCCCGGGTCAAGTCCGAGAATGACAAAAAAAGAGAATGTCATTCCTTGACGAACGACAGTGAGGAAATAAGGAATCTCAATCAGATGCCTTATTTCGCTGACGCTCAAGGCATGACAACAAACCCAACCGTCATTCTGAGAGGGCAACGCCCCGAAGAATCCATAGATCCTTCGCATCCGCTCAGGATGACAAAAATAACGGGGGTCAGGATGACAATAAAAAGAGAGTCATGACAAAAAACGCTTTTTCCTGTTGTTTTTAACATTTTGGACAGGAAAACACCCCTTGGATTCACCACCCAAGGGGTGCCTTTTATCCCAACCCCCGTCATTCTGAAGGGGCAACGCCCCGAAGAATCCATGGATCCTTCGGTCGTATAAACTCCCTCAGGATGACAAGAAAGGGAGGCTCGGAATGACGAAATACACCCCTGTCATTCCGGATTTAGTCCGGAATCCATTGACACGCTGACACGAGCTGTTGGGATT
>JAZRVC010000026.1:0-11110 GCA_045598925.1 Alphaproteobacteria bacterium | reverse complement strand
TAATTTTGTGACGAAGCGTGGCTTAGTAATGAATGGGGCAAAACTTTCTTGGACGCAGGTGGAAACGGGCTCGGCTATTACTTGGAAATACCCCAGTTGTATTTTAAAAGGGGATAACGCCGTGGGCGAATTTTATTCGGTGGCACTCACCAACAATTATCAACAAGCCGATACAGGAACCAAGATGATTCACTTGGGAAAAAATACCACTTCCACGATTATTTCCAAGGGTATTTCGGCGGGGTTTTCTTCTAATACTTATCGTGGATTGGTTAAGATGACGCCCAATGCCGAAAAAGCCAAAAACGTCAGTAAGTGCGATAGTCTTTTAATTGGGGATAAATGTGGGGCGCATACAATTCCTGTGATGCAAGTGGCAAATACGACCGCCACGATTGAACATGAAGCCACCACCAGTAAGATTAGTGAAGAGCAACTTTTTTATGCAATGCAACGGGGGCTTTCGGCGGAAGAAGCAGTTGGTTTGATTGTGAATGGTTTTTGTCGGGAAGTGATGCAACGCTTACCTTTGGAATTTGCTATAGAAGCGCAAAAATTAATCGGTATTCAATTGGAAGGAACAGTCGGATGATTGAAATAAAAAATTTACACGTTAAAGTTGGGGATAAAGAAATTTTAAAAGGTCTTAACCTGCATATTCAAAAAGGGGAAGTCCATGCAATTATGGGACGCAATGGGTGTGGAAAAAGCACTTTGTCCGCTGTGATTGCAGGAAATCCAAAGTATGAAATTACCGAAGGCGAAATTCTTTTCAAAGGAAAAAATCTGTTAAAAATGAGTCCTGATGAACGGGCCAATGCGGGCGTTTTTTTGGCTTTTCAACATCCTGTGGAATTGCCGGGGGTGGGGTTAGCGCAACTTTTAAAAACAGCCCTAAATGCCAAGCAAAAGTATTTGGGCGAAAAGCCATTGGATGCTGTTCAATTTATGAAGCGGATGAGTGTAAGAGCGAAGGCCCTGAATATCCCTAATGAGATGCTTAAACGGTCTGTCAATGTCGGGTTTTCGGGGGGCGAAAAGAAGCGTTTGGAAACTTTTCAAATGGCAATGTTAGAACCTGATTTTTGTATTTTGGACGAAATGGATTCCGGGTTAGATGTGGATGCCTTAAAGGTTGTGGGACAGGGGGTGTCTATTATGCGTGAAGCCCCCCGTAGTTTTATGATTATTACCCACCATGATGATTTGTTGCAATATGTTCACCCCGATAGAGTGTCTATTATGCGGGATGGCCAAGTGATTAAAACCGGTGGACCGGAGTTGGTGAAAGAGGTTGAGGAAAAAGGTTATGACCAATTCTGATTTACATCTTATTCAAGTTCAAGACAACGTCGCTTTTCGGGAAAAGACCCCTGAAAAATGGGTGTGCTTTGTTGAAAAAGACGGCTTTTTAAAGGTGGATTTTTTACAAATGAACGAGTCTTTGGATTTAGAAATCCACCTGAACGGTGAAAAGGCAAAATGTGAAGTAAATTGTGCTTATTTATTAAATAATAACAATAAGTTATCTTTGAATATTAAAGTATTGCACGAATCAAAAAACACCCTCTCTCAACAACAAATAAAAGGAATTGCCACAGATGCGGCACAAATGAAGTTTGATGGAACGATTTTAATTCCAAAAAATAGTCAAAAATGTAATGGTATTCAAAATCATCGGGGTATTTTGTTGTCTGATAAAGCCCAAATTCAAGCGATTCCTCAATTGGAAATTTGGGCAGATGATGTCCAATGTGCGCATGGGTCAGCTGTGGGGCCACTTAATGAAGAAGAAATGTTTTATTTGCAATCTCGGGGGATTTCAATACAAGAAGCCAAGAAAATTTTGTTGCAATCTTTCTTCGGGGATTTTATGCCAAAAGAATTTGATGAAACAATTCAACAATGGATGGAAGAAAATGTATAAAAAAGATTTTCCCATATTTGATGATAAATTGATTTATTTGGATACGGCGGCCTCCAGCCAAAAGTCCAAGATTGTGGTTGACACCCTTAATGATTTTTTTTTAAAGTCTTATTCTAATGTGCATCGCGGGACTTGTGGTTTGGCGGGGCAGGCGACAAAATTATATGAAGAATCCCGTCAAAAAGTGGCCGAATTTTTGGGCGCGACGGCTCAACAAATTATTTTCACAAAAGGGGCCACCGAAAGTATTAATTTAGTGGCCTCCGGTTGGAGCCAACTCCTTAAAAAAGGGGATGAAGTGCTCATTTCGGTGGCAGAACACCACGCGAATTTTGTGCCTTGGCAACAGGCTTGCTTAAGGTCCGGGGCGGAATTTAAGGTCTTTGATGTGAACGATGACGGCTCTTGGAATTTGGAAGATTTTAAAAAGAAATTATCGGCCAAAACAAAGATTGTGGCGGTGGCGGGGATGAGCAACGTCTTGGGTCTTTTAAATCCCGTTCAAGAAATTATCAGATTGGCCCGCCAACAAGGCGCAAAAGTGTTGATTGATGCGGCGCAAAGTATTGCCCACGCTCCAACTAACGTGGTGGATTTAGACTGTGATTATTTGGCTTTTTCGGGACATAAAATCTATGGTCCGACGGGGATAGGTGTCTTGTATGGAAAAAAAGACGCTTTGGAAATGTTGCCCCCTTATCAATTTGGGGGTGATATGATTGATGTGGTGAGTATCCAAAAGACAACTTTTGCTCCACTTCCTGCACGATTAGAGGCCGGTACACCGCCGATTGCCGAAGCCATCGGATTAAAGGCTGCCTTGGATTATATTGATTCAATCGGTTGGAATAAAATCCAAACGTACGAAAAAGAGGTCTTTGATTATCTGATTCAAAAATTAAAAGAGATTGCTGATATTCAATTTTTGGGTACTCCTGATTTGAAATCAAGTCTGATTAGTTTTAATATCAAAGGAATTCACCCGAATGATTTGGCCATGATTCTTTCCAAGCAAAATGTGTGTGTGCGGGTGGGACATCATTGTGCGATGCCCGTCCATAAACGTTTCGGGGTAGAGGCCAGTTTGCGTGTTTCTTTAGGAATATATAATGATAAAACGGATATAGATGCTTTTATCAAAGCATTCAACAAAACAATAGGATTTTTTAAATGACCCAAAACGAATCGTCTTCCTCTTTACCTGAACCTATAGAAATTGATTGTACAGCGGTGGCCGGTAAGCCTTTAGAAGCGGGGGTGAAATTGGCCAGCCATGAAGATATTGTGTCGGCCCTGAAATCTGTTCAAGACCCCGAAATTATGATCAACATTTTTGATTTGGGACTGGTTTATAAAATAGACCAAAAAGAAAATGGAGATGTGGATATTGAAATGACCCTGACATCCCCCACTTGTCCTATGGGGGGAGAAATGGTGCAAATGGCGGCTCATGCCGTGGCTTCTGTGATTGGGGTTGGTAAAACAAAGGTGAGTCTGACTTTTGACCCACCTTGGACATTGGATAAATTGTCCGATGAAATTAAATTGATGATGAACTTATAACTTTTTGTTTTTGACGTAATCCGGCGGATTTAAAGCGGCATCATCTGCCTCGGTAAATTTTCTTTCCTTTTTGACAGGCACCATAGATTGAACCAGATTTAACACATTTTGGCGGATGTTTTTATCTTTAATTTTCAAGTAAGAATGAACTAATTCCACCACATCTTTTTTAAACCAATCATCCATATCAATTTCGGGAACATCTTCTGAAAAGCCTTGGTGCGGGCTGATTTTTCTGGGGCTTTTTTCAATTGTTTTGGCGTCTAAATTTTGATAAAAGTAATCTATATTGACCCCCAAAACTTGCGCTAAATCCCACAGGCGACTGGCCCCGATACGGTTCAGGCCTTTTTCATATTTTTGAACTTGTTGGAAAGTAATGCCTAATTCTTCGGCCAGTCTTTCTTGACTCATATGTAAAATTGTCCGGCGTAAGTGCAGACGTTCCCCGACATGGACATCTATGGGGTTAGGGGCGCCATCTGATAAGCGACCACGGACTGTTCCATTTGTAAATTTTTTCATTATTTCCTCCTGAAAAATACAACTATTACGTTTATTTTACATAAACAAATATTCTTTGTCAATAATAAATAAGTATGGCTTTGTCTGTTTTTTTATTGTATTTTTTTGAATAAAGAATTGACTTTTAAAAAAAATAATGTTAGAATCAAAGATATAATTTTTTTAAGGGTGGGTCTTAAATGGCATCTAATTCAGAAAAAGAGTTTTCAGAAGAATCAACAGAATCCGTGGATTCTCGTACAATGTTGGCTAACTTAATTGATCAAGGCAAAGAAAAAGGTTTCTTAACCGTTGAACATTTACGCCGCATTATCCCGATGGAAGCACAGACAGAAGAAAAATGGGAACATTTGGTGTCTGCTTTAAGTGAAATGGGTATCAATTTGGTGGATAGTACGGATGATATCACGGATGTGGTTGATAAACCATCCGAAGAACGCGTGGAAGAAGCCGAAGTGGAAGTTTCCAAAGAAGCCGAAGCGCCTTCTATGGTGACGATTAAAGACCCTGTTCGTATGTATTTAAAAGAAATGGGGGCCGTGGATTTGCTTTCACGGGAAGGGGAAATTGCGATTGCCAAACGTATCGCGGCGGGCTTTGGCGTGATGATGGACGGATTGGCTGAATCGGCTTTGACCGCTGAACTTTTATCCCAATGGCATGACCGTTTGTCCGAAGGTAGTGTTTTGCTGCGCGAAATGATTGATTTGGAAACGGCTATGGATACTTTGGGAAAAAATAAGACAGATGAGGTTCCCAAAACAGTAGCAGAAGAAGAACAAAAAGAAAAAACAACGGATGAAGAGGGCGAAGAGGATGACGATGATGAAGGGATTCTTTCTTTGGATCAAATGGAAATTACTCTGTTGCCGATTATTTTGGACTCTTTATATCAAATCGGTGTTGAATTTAAAAAGTTTTTGAAATTTCAGGGCGATTATTTTAAAAAGACCTTAAAGGCCAAAAAAGAAGATGTGAATTTAAAGAAAAAATATAACAATTTAAGGTCTGATTTGGTCAAGCGGATTACTTCTTTATCTTTAAATTCTGTCTATTTGGATCTTTTAGTGGGAAAAATAAACGAAACAAATTCTGCCTTGATGATGCTAGAGGGGCGTTTAATGCGGTTGGCCAGCGCTTGCAAAATTGACCGAGATGAATTTTTAAAGGTCTATATGTCGCATTCCGGCGAAACCTCTTGGCTCAAAACTAAAGAAAAGAAAATGGGCAAAAATTGGGATTTATTTTATGATAAGTATCGTAAAGAAGCCCGTGCCGTTTATGAAAATATTTTAAAAATTTCCGAACAAACGGGGATGCCGATTTCTGTGTTTAGAACTTTGGTGAATACGGTACGCAAAGGTCGTCAAGAAATGAACCGCGCCAAACAAGAAATGATTGAAGCGAACTTGCGTTTGGTGATTTCTATTTCAAAGCGTTATATGCATCGTAATTTACAATTTTTAGACTTGATTCAAGAAGGAAACATCGGCTTGATGAAAGCGGTAGATAAGTTTGAATATCAACGCGGAAATAAGTTTTCAACCTATGCAACTTGGTGGATTCGTCAATCTATTACTCGGGCGATTGCAGACCAAGCCAGAACGATTCGTATTCCTGTGCATATGATTGAAACAATTAATAAGATGTTGCGTATCAGCCATCAAATGCAAATGGAAACAGGACATGAACCGACACCGGAAGAGTTGGCTCCGCGGATGAATTTATCTCCTGAAAAAATTAAAAAAGTGATGAAAATTGCCAAAGAACCTATTTCTTTGGAAACACCGGTGGGGGATGAAGAAGATACACACTTGGGTGATTTTATTGAGGATAAAAATACTATTCAGCCTTTGGAGGCCGCGATTCAATCTAATCTTCGTCAATCTTGTACGGCTGTTTTATCTACCTTATCTCCCCGTGAAGAACGTGTGTTGCGTATGCGCTTTGGTATCGGGATGAATACAGACCATACTTTGGAAGAAGTGGGGGCGCAGTTTGCGGTGACCCGTGAACGTATTCGTCAGATTGAAGCCAAGGCTTTAAGGAAATTAAAACATCCGACGCGTTCCAGAAAATTACGCAGTTTCTTGGAAGATCTTTAATTTTTTCTTGACAAGAGGGTGATTAAAAATTACACTGTTTCTCAAAAGGGGGGAACAGATGGTTCAGTCTGCAATGGAAAAAGTCTTGGTTCGGCAATCTTATGAAGGGATGCCTTTGGTGGATGGTTTTGCCAAAGGGGAAGCCTTGGTTTTGAAACCTGTCGGGCGGTTTGAAGTTGTTTTAACGAATAATGTGAAATATGAAACAGACCGTTTTTGTTCCGCCGTGGGGGCTTTGGAATCGGAATTATCCAATATCTTAAAAACAAAAATTGCAGAAGAACAAAAAAAGTTATTAGAAACCTCTTTGATGTTGTTAAAAGATCGGGGTTGGAATCGCCAAATTTGCGAATTTATTGCCAAAGGGGTGACGGCAGAAACGGCTGTTCATCAATCTATTGATAATATCGCCGAAAAAATCTTAAAAATTGATGATTTATACTTACAGGAAAAACTCAATGATTTTCAAGATTTGGCTGTTCGTGTCCTGCAAACATTAGAACATATCAATTTAAAGACCAAAAAGAAAAAGGCTTTGCCGAAACAAATTATTTTGGTTGCCCAAAATTTGGGGCCTGCCGAATTATTGGATTATGACTTATCTCAGATCAAAGGAATTGTGTTGGAAAAAGGGTCTAAGACCATGCATGTGGGGATTGTGGCCAAAGCCTATGGTATTCCTTTGGTCGGGGGTATTCCTGAAGTCTATTCCTATATTCATTCGGGGGATACCGTGATGTTGGATGGATCTAGCGGTCAGGTGTATCAAAACCCGTCTGATGATTTGCAAGATCAGTTTTTATTACAGCAAGAAAAGGAAAGAAAAAATCAAATTAAGGAAGCTAAAAATAAACTCAAACCTTCTTTAACAAAAGACGGACATTATATTGAATTAGGGGTGAATTTGGGGTTGGCTGATGATATTTTAATTGATGGCTTCCCGTTGTTTGATAAGGTGGGTTTATATCGCACGGAACTCCCTTTTATGTTGGCCAAAGAATTACCCGATTGTGCCGCCCAGATTAAAACATACAGAAAGGTTTTGGCGCACGCCAAAGGAAAACCAGTTGTTTTTAGGACTTTGGATATCGGGTCTGATAAAGTTTTACCGTATATCACTTCACAAAACGAAGAAAATCCGGCGATGGGGTGGCGTTCTACCCGTATGACATTGGACAGGCGGGCTTTATTACGCACACAACTCAGGGCTTTGATTCGGGCCAGTGAAGGGGCGCCGCTTTGGATTATGTTCCCCATGATTGCGGAAGTTAGTGAGTTTTTGGAAGCCAAAAAGACTTTAGACCTTGAATTGAAACAGGCCGAAGAACGAAAAGAAACAATTCCCGCCCAAATCTATGTGGGCAGTATGTTGGAAATTCCCAGCCTGATTTTTCAATTACAAAAGTATATTCATCTGTTTGATTTTATTTCTGTCGGCACAAATGATTTAATGCAATTTATGTATGCCGCAGATCGGGGAAATTTAAATGTCGCGGGTCGCTATGATAGTTTATCCGTCAGTTTTTTGTCGGCTCTTTCTTATATTCAAAAGGTCTGTAATGAAAACAGGGTGCCTTGCTCTGTGTGTGGAGAAATGGCAGGCCGCCCTATAGAAGCGTTGACTTTGATTGGTTTGGGCTTTAATTCTATTTCTATGAATCCGCGCAGTTTATTAAAGGTGAAAACGGTGTTGCGCGAATTAAATCAAGAAGAATTTCATGATTATTTAATACGCCTCTTACAGACAGAATATGGTTCTATCCGCACCCAGATTCAATCCTATTTACGGGATCACGGGATTACTTTTTAAAGGAGATAAGTAATGATACTTTTGGCAGATATTGGCGGTTCGCATTTCCGTTATGCTTTTATTGAAAAAGGAAAATTAGGGTCCGTGATTCAAAAAGAGTGTGATTGCTTTCAATCTCCCATAGACCTTTTAGATATGGTTTATGCGCAGAAAAAATTTTCCCAGGCTCTGTTGGCTGTGGCGGGTCCTGTTGAAAAAGGAAAAGTATGCTGGACAAATCGGAAAACTTGGACCCTTTCGGAAAGTGCTTTAAAAAAACGCTATCATCTGACACGGGTAAAACTCTATAATGATATGCAGGCTCAAGGGTATGCGCTTTCTTTAAAAACAGATAAAAAATCCCTTTTAATGAATATAGGAACGGGATGCGGTTGTTGCTTTTTAAACGGTATGGAAGTTTTACCGTGTGAATTCGGTTTGGTTTTAGACGAAAACAATCACAAAAAAGAAGAACAGTTATCGGCTTCGGGTATTGTTCGCCTTTATCATCAATATGGGGGAGATAAAAAAATCACGTCTGCCAAAATGATTGATTCTTTAAGAAAAAAACGCGATAAAAATGCCCGCCAGGCGTATGAAGAATTTTATCGTTTGTGGGGTAAAACGGCGGGTAATCTGGCCACAGGTTTAAGGATAAACACTTGTGTTTATTTGTGGGGAGGATTGGCGCCCAAAACGCCCGCCGATATGAAACTTTTTTTAAAGACTTTTTATCATAAAAAATACCCGAACTATTTACATAAAGTATCGGTTAAAATTATCAAGAGTCCTTCTTTAACCTTTAAAGGTCTTATGAACTTGATAAAAGTTTAATCCTTTGGATCATGGATAGAAACCCGTTGCGGCGGGTAGGGGATAGGTTGTCCGCCAATCCGATCTGTTGAAAGATTTGTTCTAAATCCATTTTTTGAATTTCTGGACCCGTTTTCCCGTTGACGAGTGTTAAAAGGATTGCCTCTAATCCACGCACTAAAATTGCATCACTGGAGGCTTTAAAATAAAATTTATCGTCTTTCTTTTCTGATTTTAACCACACCTGTGATTGACAGCCTTCAACTTTGTTGGTGTCCGTTTGTTCTGAAACGGGTAGAGTTTCCATATTTTCCCCCAATTCAATCAAATAGCGATATTTATCTTCCCAATCCGTTAAATAGGAAAAGTTTTCAATCAGTTCTTCTTGGGTCATTTTAGTTTCCTTCATATTGACGCATTAAACCTGCCAAGATGCCCTGCACATGGACACGGTCTTCGGCAAAAATACGAGTTTCATAGGCGGGATTCGCGGGTTCCAAAGCAATTGTGTTATTTCTGTGATAGAATTTTTTTAAGGTCACTTCATACTCATCAATCAAAGCCACCACGATTTGACCGTTTTGGGCACGCTCTGTGTGATGAATAATGACTGTGTCGCCAGCCATAATACCTGCATTGATCATAGAATCGCCTTCAACCTTTAAGGCATAGTATTCGCCGTTGCCGATCATATCATTCGGGACAGTAATTTTATTGTTGGTATCAGCCACCGCTTCAATAGGTAATCCTGCCGCAATCTTTCCATACAATGGAATTTGTGTGCAATTTTCGTTGGATATTTCCTGAATCTCTGCCAAAGCCAATCCCCGATGTTGATGGGGAGTGTGAATAATAATGTTTTGGCTTTCTAATTCTTTAATCAAGCGGTGAATACCTGATTTGGATTTTAATCCCATAAAGGTTTTCATTTCTTCAAAGTTCGGGGAATATCCATTTTTAGTTGTATAATTTTTGATAAATTCCCACAGGGCATGTTGTTTTGGTGTCATATTGTTCTCCTTTTGTTCTCATTTTAAAACAAAGAACAAAGGTTGTCAAGAAAAAAAATGGGCCCCAAAAGGACCCATCCAAAATAATTTTTGTTTTTTTGATTATCTCTTAGAGAATTGATATCTCTTACGAGCTTTAGAAAGACCGGGTTTCTTACGTTCAACAACACGGCTATCACGTGTTAAGAAACCGGCTTTTTTCAAAGCCGAGTGTAATTCCGGTTCAAAAAGGTCTAAAGCACGGCTGATCCCATGACGTAAAGCATAGGCTTGACCGGACAGTCCGCCGCCCATTGCTGTACACACAACATCAAATTGCCCTTCACGGTTTGTGACGACAAAAGGTTGGTTGATAATCATTTGCAACACAGGACGAGGGAAATAATCCTTCATATCACGATCATTGACGGTGATTTTACCTTTGCCGAGTTTCACAAAAACACGGGCAATAGCGTCTTTTTTCTTACCGACAGCTTGAGAACGACCAAATTTATCTTTTTTGGGTTCGCGTTTAGCGGGTTCTTGCGCTTTCGGGGCTTCCTTGACTTCGGCCACCACTTCCGCTTTTGTTTCTTTTGTCACTGTCTTCAAATCTTCCAAAGATTTTTTGGTCACCTTTGTTGTTTTCTTTTCCACAACAGGTTTTGCTGTTGTTGTTTTCTTTGTTGTCTTTTTTGTTTCGGCCTTTTTGGCTGTTTCTTTTTTAGCGACCATTATTCACCTCTCTTATTTTTTGTATTTTTAGCAGCAATATCTAATTTGATGGGGTTTTGAGCCGCATGAGTATGCTCGGGTCCCACAAAAATACGCAATTTTGTCATTTGTTGACGGCCCAGTTTTGTCCGAGCAATCATCTTGCTGACAGCATTCATTAAAACACGTTCAGGATGTTCAGCCAATTGAGTCTTTAAATCAATATCCTTGATTCCGCCAACATATCCTGTATGGTGATAATAATGTTTTTGTTCTGTTTTTTTGCCTGTAACAGCAATTTTTTCAGCATTGATAACGACGACATAGTCGCCACAATCTTGGTTTGGTGTATAGCAAGCCTTATTCTTTCCACGTAAAATAGTGGCAATCTGGCTGGCCAAACGACCTAAAACTAAATCAGTTGCATCAATCAAATACCATTTAATATCAGCATTGACTGGTTTAATTGTTTGTGTTTGTTTAGTTGTCATTTTAATTCCTTTTTGTTAAAAAACAATCGGATTATATCCGAATTATTCGGTAATGTCAAGCATTTTTTATATGGTAAAATTATACCCTATTATTTTGGGCTTGTTTTTACTCTGTTGGGGCGGTTAAATGAAACGACCCCCCTTGGATGCTCTCTCTTTCGTCATCTTGTTTCTCCTCTCAAGTCGGAGGCCAA
>JAZRVC010000025.1:0-7762 GCA_045598925.1 Alphaproteobacteria bacterium | reverse complement strand
TTTTTTGCTATCACAGGAAGTCAAGCAAAGGTTAAGCAAAATTCAAACAAACATTAAAAGTGTTTAAATAAAATCGTGATAACTTTTCAAACAAAAAATCAGAACATCATTTAGTTTTAATGCTTTTTATCATCAATTTTTGTCTTTTCTGTTTCAAAAAATGAAAGCAGAAATTCAATAAAGAATTTCAGAAATTTTAAGTTGCGTTTTACTTTTTGAAAAAAGCACTTGTTTTGTTTAGAAAAAAGTGATATAATTCGTGCATATCAAAGGTGGGTGCAGAGGAAGAAGACGGTTATCCGGTTCCGAGTGCTGCGTCCCCCACCAATAAAATCAATGACTTGCAGATGTCTCCCTGTGGGTCATTTTTTTAGCCCCTTTTTCCAGAAAACACAATCAACAAACATTTTAAATATCCTTGACTTATTTTACAGTTTTTGCTAGATTTTAAGGAAATCTTTTTCAAAAGGGGTTATATGAATTCTGCAAGTGAAATTATTTTATCCGGTCTATGTTCCATCGTCATCGCCCAATTATTAAAGGTGATTTTGTATTATAAGAAATTTAAAACCATCAATTATAGCCTGTTATCTTCCACGGGCGGCATCCCCAGTTCACATTCCACTGTGGTTATGTCCGCTATTGTGAGTTTAGCCCTGACAGAAGGAGTCGCCAGCCCCGTGTTTGCGATTGCAGTTATTTTTGGTTTTATTGTTATGTATGATGCGGCGGGCCCCAGACGCGCCACAGGTCAAATCGCCACTCAACTGAACGATTTGATTGACAGGCTTTATAAAAAACGCCCATTAGCGTTTCGTAATAAGTTAAAAGAATTATTGGGACATACGCCGTATGAGGTTTTTATGGGGGCTTTATTGGGGACTTTTATCGCCCTTGTTATCCATTTTATTGCCCGATAAAGTAGGGACATAATAAATAAAAGCCACCGATAGATGTCGGTGGTTTTTTATTTAATGATACCTTCCTTTTCCGATAAAGTACGTTCTTTTTGGAACAGTCAAAGGACGCACTTTGATTTTGACTTGTTTTAATTTTTCGGCATAACGATTTAAAGCGGTATAAACACAGATAGGAATTCTATTTTCCGCGCAGATTCTGGCCAAATCTTCTTGATTGAGTTTTCCCAATCTAATTAATACTTTTCCCAGTTGCAAGCCTTTCGTTTGACGACGATGGGTCAGATCAAAAACATTTTCTATGGCATCTGTATCCAAATATCCCTTTGCTTTTAAATCAGCCCCTTGCTTTAAGAATTCTTCGAAAACATCCACAGAGCCGGCCGAAATAGCCCGATGCAAAAGGGGTTCTAAATAAAAACAATGAGGGTTTGAAGTTTCACATTGCGGAATCACATATTTGTGGTTGGGCGAAATACGATATCGGGCTAAACAGGCCCGTGTCAAAGAAACATTATCGTTATCAATCGCCACTAATAAAGGCGCGTGAATTTTTTTAAATTTATGCTCAAGAAAAATCTCCCGTCCATCCTTTATTTTGGCATAAAAAGGAAATTTTGTGGTAGGATCTGTCCAGTTAGATAAAATATAACACGAATTAAGATAATCTTTATCAGCCATTTATGTTCCTTTTACAATTCAATTTGATTTCCTTAACAAAAGGAGAATAATCCCCGTTTTTCGGGGATTTAGATTATCGAGATCTATTCTTGGTGGCTGCTAAAACAGGACTCACACTGATTTTGACTTGCTTTAATTCTTCGGCATAATGATTTAAGGCTGTGCACACACGAATAGGGGTGCGATTTTCAGAAAATACTTTCCCTAATTCTTTAGGTGATACATGACCAAATTTAATCAAAGCCTTCCCCATTTGAAGCATTTCTGTTTCACTGTTAGATTCAAAAACCCCCACAATCGCATTTTTTCCCAAATATCCTTTGATTTTTGGATCTGCCCCTTGTTTGAGTAATTCTTTAAAAACATTTACAGCTCCCGCCCAACTGGCCCGATGCAAAATGGGCTCAAAATAAAAGCGATTGGCTTCCGGAATATCCCATTGGGGAATCAGATATTTTTGATTGGGCGAAATATGATCCCGTTCCAAACACTCTTTAACTAAAGAAACATCATCGGCCTCAATCGCTTGTAATAAAGGCGAATGAATTTCTTTTAATTTTTGAGCATAAGAAATTCGTGTACCATCTTTAGTTCTTTCATAAAAAGGAAGCTCTGTTTTTGGATCTTTTGGATCGGGTAAAATATAAAATGGATTGAGGTAATCTTTATTCTTATCAGACATGTGTTTTCCTTTCAAATCAAATTTGACTTCCTCAACGAAAAAAATGTAGCATAAAACCGATAAAAAGTCAATAAAAAATCCCCGTTTTTCGGGGATTTTTTTAAGATTATTGAAATTTATAAAAAGCGCCTTTTCCGATTTGAACAATGGTATCTTTTGTTAGTTCTGGGGCCACTTTTAAATCCGTGAGTTTTTCGTTATTGACTTTCACGGCGCCCTGCATAAACAAACGACGCAGTTCCCCTTTGGATTTAAATTTACCCGCTTGCATTAAAGTTTCCAAAAGGACCTGTCCGTTATCCCAACCCTCTTGTTTTAAAATATTCAAAACAGGGGCGTCCTCTGGCACAACACCTTGTTGGAAAGCGGTTTTAAAGTGTTCTTCGGCGGCTTTCATTTCCTTTTCCCCATGGTAGAGGCGTGTAATTTCACGGGCCAGTTCCATTTTAATATCCCGTGGATTTTCGCCATGATTTAACCGATTTTGAATTTCGGCCACTTGGTCGGGGTGCATATCTGTGCACAAATCAAAGTATTTGATAATCAAGTTATCGGGAACTTTCATGGTCTTTTCATACATAACATTGGCGGATTCGTTCACACCGATATAGTTGCCCAAAGATTTACTCATCTTATCCACACCATCCAAACCTTCCAAAAGTGGCATAAACAGCGTGATTTGCGGGTCCATATCATAATCTTTCTGGATATTACGTCCCATTAAAATGTTAAAGACTTGGTCTGTACCACCTAATTCAATATCGGCCCGAATAGCCACCGAATCATACGCTTGCATGAGAGGATAGAAAAATTCATGCACTGCAATCGGTTGTTTGGCATTATAACGCTTTTGAAAATCATCCCGTTCCAAAATACGCGCCACTGTGGCTTTCGCACAAAGTTCAATCACTTCGCGAAAGTTCATCTTGTTAAACCAATCACTATTAAAATGAACTTCAGTTTTATTTTTATCCAAAATCTTAAAAATTTGTTCGGTATAAGTTTTCGCGTTGGCTTCCACTTGTTCCGGAGTCAATTGCTTACGGGTTTTACTTTTACCTGTCGGGTCGCCAATCATCCCCGTAAAATCACCGATAATCAGCACCGCCTGATGCCCCAAATCTTGCATTTGACGAATCTTACGCAACACCACCGCGTGTCCCAAATGAATATCGGGGGCAGACGGATCCAAGCCCAGTTTAATTCTTAAAGGGCGACCTTCGACTTCCACTTTTTTAAACTTTTCTTTAATTTCGGAAATTTCGCTGCCGTGTTCGACGCCTTTCAGCATAATCCGCATTTGTTCATCAATAGACATTGTCATTTTTAACTCCTTTTGTTTTTCAGTTAGCATATCAAAAACGCCCCGAAAAATCAAGTGTTTTTCTTGACTTTACCTTTAATAAGACATAAAATAGAATTTATGAAATTACAAGGGCACGAAATTATCAAGCAAAAAATCAAAGGCTTTTCACACAAGGCCGGCGTCTATCGGATGTTGGATGAAAAAGGGAAAGTCCTGTATGTCGGAAAAGCCAAAGACCTTGTTCATCGCCTGACAAACTACACACGACCCGAAAAACTTTCCTTTCGGATTAAAGAAATGGTCGCCCATGTGAAAGACGTCATTGTGATTGAAACAGCGGGCGAAACGGAAGCCTTTTTGTTGGAAAATGAACTTATCAAGCAATATCATCCGTATTACAACATTTTATTGAAAGACGATAAAAGTTATCCCTATATTGCCCTTTCTAAAGAAAAGTATCCGCGTTTGTTTAAATATCGGGGGAATCGGCAAGCGAATATGGATTACTTTGGGCCTTTTGATTCGGGGGAATCGGTCAATCACACGCTGATAGAACTGCAAAAACTTTTTGGGCTGAGGGGGTGCACCAATACCTATTTTAACCACAGAACGCGCCCCTGTTTGATGTATCAAATCAAGCGGTGTAGCGGGCCTTGCTGTCAAAAAATTTCCGAGGCGGATTATCAAGCACAAGTCAATCAAACACGCGATTTTCTGAATAAAAAATCCTATGCTCTTCAAGAAAAACTGCAAGAACAGATGATTCAATTTTCCAAAGAGGAAAAATATGAGCAAGCGGCCTTACTTCGCGATAAAATCGCCGCTTTGAATCATATTCAAGGCACCAGCCAAATGGTGCCCAATGTGGATACAGACACAATTGCCTATGCCCTGCAAGGCGATACTTTATCGCTTCAAGTCTTTTTCCATCGCACAGATCGGATGACGGGGCATCGTGAATTTTTAATCAAGGAAATTGACGGGGATAGTTTAAACGAAACTTTATCGTCTTTGATTTTGCAACTTTACAGCCAAGTGCCGCCGCCGGATGAGATTTGTACGTCTTGGAAAGTGGAAGAAGGGTTGGAATCGGCGCTTTATGAATTGGCGCACCGAAAGATTCGGCTGGCGACACATCCTTTTAAAGAACCCCGCAAAGCGTGGATGATTCAGGCGGAACAAGCGGCTAAATCGGCCCTCAACACCCAAGAAAACAAGCAAAAACTGTGGCAGGAATTGACCGAGTTTTTAAGGCTTAAAGAACTCAAGCGCCTTGATATTTTTGATAACAGCCATTTGCAAGGCACAAACGCGGTCGGGGCAATTGTTTCGGCCGGTCCCAATGGCTTTTTGAAAAACTTTTATCGCCGTTATAATGTTCCCCAAGAATTAGCGGGCGACGATTTCGGAATGATGCAGTATGTTTTGAAGCGTCGTTTGGAACGGGGGAAAAAGGACAACACCCTACCCGACGCTCTGCTTTTGGACGGGGGCAAAGGGCAACTGTCCAGCGTGATGAAAGTGCTAAAAGAGATGGAAATTTCGTTGGTGGTCCTTGCCATGGCCAAAGGCGTGGGACAACACGATAAAGGCTTGGAAACTTTTTATCTCAATGTCGCACCCGATACACCGATACACCTTGACTTTAAAGGAAATCTCATCCATTTATTACAAAGCCTGAGGGATGAAGCGCATCGGTTTGCGATTGGCTCACATCGGATGAAACGGGAAAAAGCCCTGATGCACGACCGATTGGAAGACATTGAAGAGATAGGCCCCAAGCGCCGTAAAATGTTGATGATGCACTTCGGCTCTGTGCGGGCAATTTCGGGCGCCAGTTTGGAACAATTACGACTGGTTCCTGGATTAAACGAAAAAATTGCAAAAAAAGTCTATACTTTTTTTCATAATTGTTCTATAACATAGGAAAGAATTTAAAAAGGAGAAAAAAATGGGAAAAACAAAAAAAACTTTAAAAACAAAAGTCACCCCCGTTTTACATCAAGCAAAAAAGGGTATCAACGTCCCCAACTTACTGACGATGATTCGCATTTGGGCGATTCCTTTGATTGTGATGACTTTCTTCTTTAAGGGCGCAGGTTGGGCTTGGTTCGGTGTGGCCTTATTTACCATTGCGGGAATTACAGATTATTTGGACGGATACTTGGCGCGCCATTGGAATCAATTGTCCCGATTCGGGCGTGTGTTGGACCCAATTGCTGATAAATTGTTGGTGGGGTCTATTTTGGTGATGTTGGCGTGGAGCGGAAAACTGTCAGGCTTTGGCGGATTGATGGTGTTGCCCGCGGTTGTGATTTTGTGCCGTGAAATTTTGGTGTCGGGTTTACGGGAATTTTTGGCCGAAATCCAAGTGGGTTGCCCCGTGACGAAACTCGCCAAATGGAAAACGACTTGCCAAATGTTGGCCTTGCCGATGTTGATGATTTGCGACAGTTCGGGCGTATTTAACGGATTTTTTACCTTTATGGGTACCCTGCTCTTTTGGGGCGCGGCAGTCCTGACCATTATGACGGGGTATGATTATTGGAAATCCGGCCGCAAATATATGGACGAATAAAAAAATCCCCACCCACAGTGGATGGGGATAAGTTAAAGGCTATTGTGCTTTATCAATATAAACACGTTGAATGTGTTCAATCACGGATGCACCATGATGCACGTCATTACCGCGATTGACATCCAAAGGTTGTTCAGCCAAACGCAAACCATCATACCATTTTTTCTCTAAGACCGCATATTCGGAATAAGGAACAAGCGGACGATTGTCTTTCACATATTTCATATCTTTAATCGGATATAAATTACTGAAACGACAGGATGTCAAGACATTTCCCGCAAAACAATTCATGTGGTAATAGGTAATGATATTATAAAACACAACTTCTTCTTCCACAACTTTCTTTTCCACCAAGGTCACCCACTCGCCTTTGGCGTTTAATGTATGGGTACCCAAGGGGGTATCTTCCGTCATCGGATAGGTAAATTTACCCGCTTCGCGATTGAAGATGCGGTGTTGACTGATGGTTTTTAAGACAGAGCCGTCACTAAAGCGTAGATAATTGTATTTTGTTGTAACTTCCGGTACTTTTATCCATAAAGGTTTGGCTTTATCAAATTTCCCCTCGTCAAAGTTCCATACAAGTAATTCATCCTCATAAGTAATCTGGTCGGCCCGTTTACACGTCCCGTTTGCCAACATAATCGGCGTGTCAGAGGTAAAACAGGTATAAACACAATTACATTTTCCTGATACACAAGTTGAGGTGACATCAATATCACAAGAGTTAGTGCACCAGGTTAAATCACAAAGAGAAATTGCTCCACCAACACTGCATTCGTTACCAGTAGGAGGACATATACGAGTGGAATTTTTGTAACAATCCTCATCCGTTGTACAATAAATACATTCACCATTGACACAAGTACCGGAACCACAATCTAAACCCGCACACGGGTCGGCCGGTGCTGGATCTGTGGCGGTGAGGTCATTATTAAAGGTGAGTTCTGCACAGTTTGTCCCCCAATCACGAATCAGTCCATTATCCCCAACGGTGTTTTTCATTTGGTCGCAGACGGCAGGGTCAACTGTTTCTAATTTCAATTTAAATTGTTTGTCTGTGGCTTGTCTGGATAAAGCCGTAATACTAACCCCTGCGGGTGTGTCCCCTGTAAATTCGCCCAAGTTGGGATTGGTTAGGCTTGGTTTCATTTGAATTTGGGTGGCGACCACCATGGCGCGCATACTGGCACCATTTAAAATTTCACTGGCCCGATATTTATTCATCGCCATGGTATAGCCCGCGATACCGCCCACGGATAAAACTCCGATAATCGCCAAAACGCCCAGCATTTCAACCATAGACCGACCACCTTCTGTCGTCATTCCGGATTTAGTCCGGAATCCATTGGCACGCTGACACGAGCCATTGAGATTTGCCCCAACTCTCCACGCGGAAGTGGTAATGGATTCTGAAACAAGTTCAGAATGACATAAGGGGGTTTGTTCTGAATAATAATATTGATTTTTAGTTTTAGTCATTTTTTGTCTCATCTCTTATTTTTCCTTTCATTGATATTAGAGATTGTTCACGATGCATCAAAACAAGAAAAACTAATTTCTTTGCTAATAACGCAACTCAATAATTTTTTCTATGT
>JAZRVC010000024.1:0-20523 GCA_045598925.1 Alphaproteobacteria bacterium | reverse complement strand
TTTCATAAAATAAATCTAAATTTGATGGTTTATTTTTCATTTATAAATTTCCTTTCATAAATCCTGTTTCTGAATTATAGTAATATTAACCAAATTTGTCAAATATTTTATTTGGGTTTTGATGTTGTTATTCCTGTATAATAGTTGTTTAATTAAGCATATTATATTACAATATACTTAATTTTATAGCTACTAGTTCCCATTCTGCACAGCATTGCCCGCCAAATTGGACAAGTCGTCAAAAATGACGACTTGTTCTTTTATTTTCAATGGCTTAATGCGGTTCGATTGTTGTGCAGGAAAAAAGAGCGCGTTTCGATCAATAATCGAACCGTAAATGCGATAAATACTTGATTTTATTACATTACATATTTTTTGAGTTTTTGTATGATGTTTATAACTCATACTGATATTCGAACTTTTTAGGTTGTTTTCAATAAGCCTATAAGTATCTGTGTAATGGAAAAAATGATAATTTGCGTGTTTAGTTATCTGCCTTCACGTCTTTTAGCCAAAGCTTGAAATACCATACCTTTAGAAGCTGGGTTTCTTCTTAATTGAGGGGATCTCTTTTTTATAAATTTTCCTTCGTGATACCTTCCTTCCTTAACTACATTTCCGGCTTCATCAAATTCAAGATAAGGTCCTTCTAATATTCCTTTTTCATTATACGTTTCACGTATCAAAAGTTTTCCATTTAAAAACTTTTCATGAATACCTATGTTTACATCTGTATCCCAACGATCTTCATCGTGGATATAACGTGGGTCCTGAATCAATGTTCCACGTTCTGAAATTTTTCCCTTTTTATCAAATTTAACATAAGGGCCATCATGTCCCATGCCATCACTTATACCATAATTGCGAGAATAACGTATCCTGTCACCATGCATCATTATAGAAGAAATTTTTGTTTCCTTTTTATCATAATACGAAACTAATCGAAGATTTGTCGCCCATTTCCATTTTGCTTCGCGTTCATCGGTCTTTATATCCATCAATATCTCTTGTTCTGCAAGAAATTTTTCATACATTTTTTCGTAATTGGTCATAGCACATCCTCTGTTCTATAATTTTACAATTTAAGTTATTATAGCACAAATTTTGTCAAAAGTAAATTTTTTTCTTAGTTAGCAGGCTACCCCAAAAAATAATACAAAGATACTGTTCTAACTGGGAAGAGGTTATAGAAAAATACAGGAAAGAATAAAAAGAAAAACGTTTATCTTGTTCGAATTAGTTTTATCAAAAAAGTTAAATTTAGCTCTCATATTGCACAGCATTGCCCGCCAAATTGGACAAGTCGCCTTTAAAAGCGACTTTTTTATTTGATTTTTTTAAAATTTTGGGATAAACTCCCCTTAAAAGTGTCTTTTTGGGAGGTTGAAATGCTTCATAAATCAGAATCAGGGCGCAGTATGGTGGAAATTATCGCCGTACTTTCCATTATCGGTGTTCTCTCAGTTGTCGGCATCTATGGTTATATGCGCTTAAAAGAAAAACATGATGACAATGAATTGGCCAGTCGGATTGCCTTAAACGCGATGTATATTAAAACAGCCATGCAGCAACTGGATTTTAAAGATAAAGCGTCTTTTGATGAGTTTTTGGCCGGTATGAAAACACGATATAAAAACTATACTTTATCTTATCGGGCTTCTGATACGTTTGATAAAACCTACATTATGGAAATGGCCGATCAGGATGGTAATTATATCAAAGGCAAAAAGTGTCGTCAGATTTTAAAGAATTTATCAAACAACCCCGAATCAACGAACGTTTCCTTTACGGTGGATAATGAGGACAGCACCAGTGAAACGATATGGTTGGCGGGAAAAAGTATTGATTTAACAGATGTTTGTGGAGGATAAGATGAAAAAATTACTCTTTTTATTGGCTTTGGCGCCAATGGCGGTTTTGGCGGACGGTATCCAAGAACCCGAAACACCGATGCCTCCGATTTGGATAAAAAAACAACCCGGAACTTCGGTGGTCTATACAGAAACGGTTCAAGAATCTGCCGAACCCGTCAATTTAATGAAAGTTTTGGACCCGACTTATCAAGAGCCGGAGGAAAAGTCGGCATTCATTTGGGCGCCTTATGCTTCTATCAAATTAGGTTATGGCCGACATAAAGGTAAAGCGGGGACTGTTTTTGTCGCTACACCCGAAGATAATCAACGCTCTGATTACCACGCACACACTATGGTGATGTCGTTGGCTTTCGGGGTGCGTTTGGATGATTTCCGTTTGGAATTAGAAGGTAAAACCGATACCAGCAGTAAGGATAGAGGTATGTTCGGGGATGACACCATGCATGGAAAACTTTATACAAATTCTTTGATGACAAATGCCTATTATGATGTTCCGTTGAGTGATGTCATTCGTCCGTATATCGGTGCCGGGGTTGGACTGGGGCATATCAAAAGCAACATTTTTGGCGTGTCTAAATCCACCACGAATTTCGCCTGGCAATTGATGGCAGGTATCAATTATGATTTAACCGAACATTGGAAGTTGGATTTAGGCTATAACTACATTTCCTATGGGGATTTAACGTTGGCTGAAACCCCTGATGTTTCCTTAAAACTAAAGGATATTGAAGGACATCAAATCACCCTGGGGACGCGTTATGAATTTTAAATAAAAGTGGAAAAACGGATGACACAAAAGCCTAAAACATTACAAGAAATTTTTCGTGAACGTCAATTAAAAGATATTAAACGTGCACAGTTTTTCTATCGTGTAGATCAAGTGTGGACGGCCTTTAAAAGATTGGCATTGCTGGGGGCGTTGGGGTATGGCACGCACTGGGGATATAAAAATTCTTCCACTTTAAAATCTGTTTTAAGTGCGCATTCAGCCCCCGTTCAAGAAGTGGGACATAACTTTAAAGCGGGGGTTGGGATGCTGAAAGAAACTTTATCAGAACGTTCTGATTCCCACCGGATAGAAGACTATCACCGCATCAGAAAAAAACGTATTCAAGAATATCAAGAAATGGGCATTGACCCCACGATTAAATATGCCGAAGCGGGGACAAAAGAATATAAAAATGAGTTAGATTTTTATCGCAAAGCGGGTGTCTTTAAAGACTAGTCCCTGTGGACGATAAAGGGGGACTTACTTGCTTTTTATCCCGAATTTGTGTATAATAAAGACATGAAACTTTTAGAACAAATTAAATCCACAAATCTGGTGCAAAATTATCGCCGTATGTTGCCCTATATCAAACCTTATTGGTGGCGGGCTGTTTTGGCGTTGGTGGTTACCATTCCTTTGGGATTTATGGATGCGGTGATTGCGTGGGTCTTAAAACCCTATATGGATGCGGTGATGTTGGAAGAACAGGCCAAAACACTGTCTTTGTTTCCGTTGTTGATTATTGTGTTTAGTTTGGCACAAAGTTTTTTAAACTATGCGGCGACTTACTTAAATACTTGGGTGGGTCAGCGTATTACCTTGGATGTAAAAAAAGATTTATTTAATAAGATGTTGCATTCTGATCCGGGCTTCTTTGATAAAGCGACCTCAGGGGATATGATTTTTCGCTTTAATCACAATGCCGAAACAGCATGCAGCGGGTTGTTGGCGAATTTAAAATTATTCACCACGCGGTTGTTTTCATCTATCTCTTTAATTGTGGTGTTGATTTGGAACTCTTGGCAATTGTCCATTATTGCGGTGGTGGTGTTGGGATGCGCCCTTTATCCTTTAACGCGTGTCAGAAAAAAGATTAAATCTATTATGAATAAAACGATTTTCTCCGGGGCAAAAGTTATGACGCATTATAATGAAGCCTATGCGGGAAACAGGGTGATTTCGTCCTTTAATCTGTATGATGTTCAAAACAAAAACTTTGCCGAAACATTGCGTTCTGTGTTTAAGTTAGGGATGAATATGACCAAAAAAACAGGGATGTTGACCCCGATGATGCACTTTATGATTTCTATCGGTATTGCGGGTGTGATTTGGTATGGCAGTTATTTAATTACCAGTAAGCAAATAACCGCGGGGGGCTTTGTGTCATTTATTACGGCCCTTTTAATGTTGTATCACCCGATTAAATCTTTGGGCAATAACTTTACCAGTGTTCAGATGTCTTTGATTGCGATGGGAAAGGTTTTCAGTGCTTTGGATGCTCAACCGAAAATTCAAAACAATCCCAAAGCGCATAAGATTTCAGGGATTCATAAAGACATTGTTTTTGACCATATTCATTTTGAATATGAAGCGGGCCGTCCTGTGTTAAAAGATATTTGCTTGGAAGTGAAAAAAGGTCAAACAATTGCTTTTGTGGGGAATTCCGGGGGCGGTAAGACGACTTTGGTCAATCTGTTGCCACGTTTTTATGATGTGAAATCAGGGGCCGTCAAAATTGATGGTTTGGATGTGCGCCAGATCAACTTAGATTCTTTGCGTGATCAAATCGCGATGGTGTTTCAAGATAATGTGCTGTTTGCGGGGACTATTCGCAATAATATCCTGTTGGGTAAAGAAAATGCCACGGAAGAAGAAATCAAAAAAGCCGTGCATAATGCTTGTTTGGATGAATTTATTGCTTCTCTGCCCAAAGGATTAGATACGGAAATCGGAGAACGCGGCACCAAACTTTCCGGCGGACAAAAACAGCGTGTGGCGATTGCGCGGGCTTTTTTGAAAAATGCGCCGATTGTGATTTTGGATGAAGCCACTTCTGCATTGGATAATAAGTCCGAAGAAATTGTGCAACAAGCGATTTATAACTTGATGGAAGATCGGACCGTTTTTATTATCGCCCACCGACTTTCTACGGTTAAAAATGCGGATAAAATCGTGGTGGTGGATCATGGACAAATTAAAGAAACAGGCACGCACGAAGAACTGTTATCTAACCCGACATCCGTCTATGGCGCCCTCTATAAAACCCAGTTGAAATAAACGCTTGTTAAAATCTAAAATAAATAAACGGATTATAGGTTGAAGCCGCGATAAATGCCCAAGAAATAATAAAGCAAAGCAACAACCATATATTGATTATACCTAAAACAAAAGAATCCACAATTTGATTTTTAAATTTCAGCGTCAGTAAATTTTTAAAAATCGGACAGGCGCAAAGTAGAGCCATGATAAAGGCCATAACTTCCAGATTATCCATATAGTATAAAAATTTAAAGGCTAACTTATGTTCCCCGTATACACCGAACATATTTTTAATATAATCCCACGCATAAGATAAATCTTTGGCCCTAAAAATCACCCAACCAATGACAAAGGCGAATATCGTGTAAAGATGTTGAAAAGTTTTAAGTTTCCACGTTCCTTCTGTTTTATGAATACCTGTCAGACGTTCCATAATAATGAAAAAACCATGCCATAATCCCCACACAATAAATGTCCATTCTGCGCCATGCCAAAATCCTGTTGCCAGAAAGACCAAAAAGAGATTGAGATAAGTTCTGTTCCTCCCTTTTCTATTGCCACCTAATGGAATATAAAGATATTCTTTAAACCATGCAGATAGAGAGATGTGCCATCTTCTCCAAAATTCTGTAATGGATTTAGAAATATACGGGTAATTAAAGTTTTCCAAAAATTTAAATCCGAAAATTGAACCCAGACCGATAGCCATATCTGAATATCCGCTAAAATCATAAAAGAGTTGGAAGGAATAAGCAATCGCCCCTAACCAAGCAATGAGGGTATCAAATTGTTCCACAGGTTGTTCAAAAATCTTATCAGCAACAGCCCCCAATGTGTTGGCAATCAGCATTTTTTTAGAAAGACCCAAAATAAATCTTTTTACGCCATAACAAACTTTATCAAAATTTTCTTGTCGGTTATCTATTTGGTCTTTAATATCGTGATATTTCACAATTGGCCCCGCTACCAGTTGTGGAAATAAGGTAATATATAAAGCAAGTTTATAAATATCTTTTTGGACTTTTACTTCACCTCTGAACACATCTATCACATAACTCATCGCTTGAAAAGTATAAAAAGAAATACCAATGGGCATAATAACCTTAAGGACATTTATATGAGAAGAAAATAAAGTATTGATATTATCTATAAAAAAATTAAAATACTTAAAGTAAAACAGGAAACTTAAATTCAGGATAATTGTTCCGGTTAAAATCAGTTTTTTACATTTAAATCTATCTATAAAAAGCGCACCAAAATAATTTATAGCAATCGTTAAAAGCATCACAACCACATACTTTGGTTCTCCCCAAGCATAAAACAGAATACTGGCAATCAGTAATAAAGCATTGCGATATTCTTTTTTAAAAAGAAGATATAACCCGCATAAAATCGGTAAAAACATAAATATAAAAGTCATTGATGAAAAGAGCATAACTTTATTCTCCTAATCCTTGCAAATGCCACGCAGCATATTTAGAGTGAATAACAATCAATAAAATTTTGGGTTTCCATTTTATAATTTCTTGAGCCCATCTAGATAAATGGAGATTGTCTTGTGTGGCTATATTACTCCTAAATCTTTTGACATACTTAAATTCCTTATTTAAAAAGGAAGTCATATTTTCCATAAACGAATTTCCGATAATGACGATTTTTTGTGGATTTGTTGCTTTTGTATTTATAAATTCTTTTTTCTCACCACACCATCCTTTGGGATAATCCAAATCAAGATGATGATAATAACGATATTCTGTCTGTAAGGGACATTTTGTATCATTAAGTCCCATGGCCTGACAGGTGTATCCACGCCAAAAATTTCGTCCACATTCTGCTTTAACACGCTTATCATAAAAGAAAGTCCATTTCGCAGGAGATAGGGTTTTAATTTTAAATTTGTCTTTTAATTTCGTCAGAAAAAGTTGATAGCCAATAAATGCACCATACTGGGTCCAGTGATGATCTGTTTTGTGGTATATATAATCTTTTTCTTCCGCTTTTTTAAATTCCGAATAAGGATTGATAATTGTTAAATTTTTCCAATGGTTTAATTCAGGTAGCCACAATTCCAACTCATCCTTAATATTTAAAGACAGTTCTCCTTTGGTAAAATCTGTTTTAATGGGGGCTATTTCAATATAGCATTGAATATGGTTGGATAGGCAAAACTGATTCAGGAAATTCAAACCATGTAAGATTTTTGTTTTTTTATCCGAAGGTAGTTTAATATCTTTTAATTCATCATTATTAAACATCCAATCAGATTCTTTTATCCATGTTCCACCGTTGTTTTGAATAATATGATTATAAAAAGAAAGTAAATTATAAAATTTTATTAAAGTATCTCTTTTATAGAATCTATCATTAAACCATGATTCAAATTCTTTTCCATAATTTTTATGGTCATCAAATAAGTTTGATATCAATGGCTTTTTGGCAAGCATTCTATTTTCTTTTGCTGATTTTTCTGCATCCGAGATATTCAGCATCGGAATACATAAACAGATAAAAAACAAACCGCAAAACAGTAAATTGAACCGATCGCGGATATTTGGTATCTTTTGAAAGATTTTAGATAAAATCAGTAAAACCAGAAAAATCGGACAAAGAATACCAAATAACATCAGATACTTTATTTTAAAATTGCTCCGCGCCTTTAATTTATCTTGATAAATTATAAAAGGATCGTGTTTTGCAGAGGTAAGTAAAAGCGTGCCATTTTCCAAACGATGAGAATCTATTTGATTAAAAATGAAGTGATCTAATTTTAATTCTGTGGTTTTTAACCCTTTTAAATGGATATTGCTTATTTCAACATTCCCCGGGTTTGATCCGATATCTATCCTGATTTTTTTCACTCTTTTTGTTGGCAAGCGCAATTTGATATTTTGAACTTGATTGGGAACAACTTTTGTCTTAACAGAAAATCTTTCTTGAAAGCCATCCTTTAAATTTTTGATATAAAAAACCTGTATTTCCAGCGGTTTTTCTGTTTGTACATCAAAAGATATCTTATAAAACCTGTCTAACCACACTTTTGAAGATAGAATTAAAACAAGAATTATAAAAATAAAAACGAATATCTTTTTTAACATTTCAGAACCCATATTTATGGCGGAAAGATGGGGATTCGAACCCCAGATAGAGACAAGCCCTATAACAGATTTCGAGTCTGCCGCATTCGACCACTCTGCCATCTTTCCGTATTTACTCTCAATCTGTTATATCAATTGCTGTCGCAATTTAACAGATTTGTCTGCTTCGCGCTGTTAAAGGTCGCGCTTCGCATTCTCTCACCTTCGGTTCGATGACGAGTCTGCCGCATTCGACCACTCTGCCATCTTTCCGTATTTACTCTCAATCTGTTATACTAATTGCTGTCGCAATTTAACAGATTTGTCTGCTTCGCCCTGACAACTTCAAAGCCCTTTAATTATATCTAAAAACGAAAAAAAACGCAAGCCCATAAAAAAGACTTGCCTTTTAAAAAAATTATGCTTATAGTGAAAACTGTCTTCGGATATCTCTGATGAGAGCAACAGTTTCGCGTACACGATGTCTTGTGATCTTTTGGAAATTTTTCGAATTGTTTTGGGCTGATGACAAGGCATTTTTTTGATACAAGGAGAGATAAATGTTATCAGGAAAAGTTAAATGGTTCAACTATAAAAAAGGCTATGGTTTTATTACACCGGACGAAGGGGATAAAGATGTGTTTGTGCATATTACTGCCGTTCGTGAAGCCCAATTAAAAGGTTTGGACGAAGGTCAAGCTATTTCTTATGATTTAAAAGAAGAAAATGGCAAAACCTGTGCCACAAATTTAACTTTAAAATAAGTTAAAAAGGCTTAAAGACCCGTCCGTTTGGGCGGGTCTTTCTTTTATAAAGGAAGCAAAATGAAAATTCTAATTGCCACACATAACAAAAATAAACTGAATGAATTTCACCGCATTTTAGCACCTTTGGGTTATGAAGTTTTAGGTGCCGATGACGTGGGACTTTCGGATTGTGAAGAAACGGGAAAAACGTTTCGTGAAAATAGTTTGCAAAAAGCAGAGCACGGTCTGAAAGAAACAGGATTGATGACTTTGGCGGATGATTCGGGATTGTGTGTGCATGCCCTGAATAATGACCCGGGACTTTTTTCGGCCAGATATGCCAAAGAAAATGGCGGGTATCCACGGGTGTTTTCGGCTTTGTGGGAAAGATTAAAAAATACGGCGGATTGGTCGGCCCATTTCCATTGTTGCTTATGCCTGGTAAAACCCAATGAACAGCCCTTTTATTTTGAGGGAGAAGTTCAAGGAAAATTGACCAAGACCCCTGACGATTCTTTGGAAAAATTCGGCTATGATCCGATTTTTATACCGACGGGGTATGACAAACCTTTCGGGGGATTACCCGAAGAGGTGAAGAATAAAATTTCACACAGGGCGAAAGCGTTGGAAAAATTTTTAGCCTATTTACAATCTTGACTTTTATTTTATTTTCATCTAATCTGACTGCACACTTTAACAAAGGAGAAAACAATGTCAATAGAACGTACTTTTTCAATGATTAAACCGGATGCGACAGCGCGTCATTTGGAAGATGAAATCAATGCAAAAATTCAATCCGCAGGCTTAAAAATTGTGGCCAGTAAGCGTATTGAAAAACCCACCAAGGAACAAATCAGTGAATTTTACGCCGAACATAAAGGCAAACCTTTCTATGACGGTTTGGTTGAATTTATGACATCCGGCCCGATTCAAGTCCAAGTGTTGGAAGGCAATAATGCGATTGCCCGCTATCGTGAATTGATGGGAAAGACAGATCCTGCTGAAGCCGCAGAAGGCACGTTGCGCCGCCTGTATGCCGAAAGCAAAGGGCATAATTCCGTGCATGGGTCTGATTCTTCGGCCAGTGCGATGCGTGAAATCAGTTTTTGGTTTACCCGTGAAGAATTAGTTTAATCGGATTCTTTGTCAAAAAGCCCCTGAAATTCGGGGGCTTTTTTTTATGATTTTATGCACTTTTTCCTTGCTATTGAACGGGGTTTTGTCTTATACTGATTAAAAAGGAAAAGGGATGCAGGAAAAACATATTCCGGTTTTGTTAGATGAGGTGTTAAAACGCTTAAATCCGCAAGGGGGGACTTTTGTGGATGGCACTTTTGGGGCCGGGGGATATACGCGGGCGATTTTGAAGGCGCATCCCGATAATAAAGTAATTGCTTTTGACCGAGATCCCACCACACATGAAACAGCCAAAAAAATAGAAAAAGAATTTGCGGGGCGTTTTCAATTTATTCCCGCATGTTTTTCAACGGTTTCTGAACACTTGAACGAAAAAGTAGATGGTTTTGTGTTGGATATCGGGGTGTCCTCAATGCAAATTGATACACCCGAACGGGGCTTTTCGTTGCGCTTTGACGGGCCCTTGGATATGCGTATGGGAAATGTCGGGATGACGGCGGCTGATGTGGTCAATACATTTGACGAAGCAAAGTTGGCCGATATTCTTTATACCTATGGTGAAGAAAAAATGAGCCGTAAAATTGCCAAAGCCTTGATAGAAAATCGTCCGATAACGACCACGAAGCAGTTGGCCGAAGTGATTCATCATGTGATGCCAAAGCCTAAGGATAAATCTGATTCGGCAACACGTTCTTTTCAAGCATTGCGTATTTTTGTGAATGATGAGTTGGGCGAATTGGACAGGGCTTTAAATGCATCCAAAGAAATTTTAAAACCTACGGGACGCTTGGTTGTGGTATCGTTTCATTCGCTGGAAGATAGAATCGTCAAACAATTTTTGCGCGACAATGCCGAAACGAAATCCCATCAAAATAAATATGCTCCGACCCGACAATTTGCCACAAAGCCGTTCAAGATTTTGGAAAAAGAAGTGGTGATCGCGGGTGCGGAAGAATTGAAAAATAATGTCAGGGCGCATTCGGCAAAACTGCGTTGGGCGGTGAAAACTTAAAGAGGCAAAGATGAGAAAACGGTCCATTTACGGCATTTGTTTTATTTGTGTTTTAATCTCGGGCGTGGGGATGTTTTTATTAAAGTATCATGTGCGGGATCGGGAAAAAGAATTATCTTCTTTATACCAACAAATTCGTGTGGCGGAACATGAATTACATGCGTTGTCGGCCGAATGGGCGCATCATACAGACCCCAGCCGTTTGCGTGAAATGGCCAAGCAATTGCATTTATCTTCTGTCCCGGGCACGCAAATCATCCAAACGAAACAATTACAAAACAGGCCCGCCCCTCGTCCCAGTCAAAAACCTGTGTTTAAAAAGGAGGGGGTATGATTTTCAAAAAAAAGAAGACGCCTTTTTATACGCTGGGTCAGGAAATTTCTTTGTCCGCTTCGGATAAATGGCGTTATTTAGACAGAGCCACCCGCTATCAAGTCAAAAAGACAGCCAATCGGATGACCTGTCTGACCGTCTTGTTTGCCCTTTTGTTTTTGGGCTTAGGGGTGCGCTTATTTCAATTGACTGTGCTGAATTTTCACGGGCATGATTTTGAAAATGTATCTGATTTTGCCCAAAACTTTTTAACGCGGTACAATATCGTGGATAGAAACGGCATTTTATTGGCCACGAATATGCGCACCTATGATTTGTCCGTGAATCCGGCGTTGGTTAAAGGAGATGTCAATCAAATTTCCAAAAATATCGCCACGGCTTTAAATGATGTGCGTCAATCGGATATCTTGGAAAAATTGACCAGTGCCAATGGTTTTGAGTATATTAAACGCAAAATTTCCCCCCATGAATATGAAGCATTAAAATGGTTCGGCTATTATTTTTTAACAGCCTTGCCCGTGGAAAAAAGAATATATCCCCAAGGGCGATTGGTGTCGCATTTGTTGGGGGGTGTGGATATTGATAATTTTGGTACCTCGGGTATTGAAAAAGCCTATGACAATCAATTGGGAACGCAAGATGTGCAATTGTCATTGGATATTTCGGTCCAAGAAATGGTTTATCACGCTTTAACGGAAGGAATTCAAAAATACAAAGCCGTGGGGGGGATGGCTTTAGTGATGGACGTGAATAACGGTGAGATTTTAGCGTCCGTGTCTTTACCCGATTATGATCCGAATTTAGGATCCCGCAAAATGGGGAAAGAACGTTTTAATCAAGCAAGCCTTGGTACCTATGAATTTGGTTCTATCTTTAAATTGTTTAATACGGCTTTGGGATTGGACAGTAAAACGATTACACCGGCCAGTTCTTTTGATGCCAGTCAACCTTTGGTACTGCCCGGGCGGGGAAGTCGTCCTGTGACGGATTACAGGGGACAAGCCCGCACACTGACGGTGCCTGAAATTTTAATTCTGTCGTCCAATATCGGATCGGCCCAAATCGGGTTAAAAATCGGGGCAGAAAAACAGCGGGAATTTTTCCGTCAGTTGGGCTTTTATGAAAAAATTCCGATGGCTTTACCGGAACGGGGCACCCCTATAGGTATTTTTTCCAAAGACCGTTGGAATGAAACAGAATCTTCTCGTTTGGCCTACGGATACGGATTGGCCATTACCCCGTTGCATTTGATGGCGGGAGTGGCGTCTTTAATCAATGGAGGCATTTATCGGACACCAACTTTTATTAAAGGCGAAAATAAAGATAAAGAAGTTATTCAAATTATCAGTGAAAAAACATCCCAAATCATGCGCCACTTGATGTGGTCTGTCGTGGCCTATGAATTATCTGATGAAAGTCCTTTAAATGTGTATCAAGTGGGCGGTAAAACAGGTTCAAAACAATTGCTTAAAAACAGTCAATATCAAGAAGGTCAATTACGGACTTCCTTTGTGGGGGCTTTTCCCATGAATGAGCCCCAGTATTTGGTGCTTGTTTCTATTGAGGATCCCAAAAAAATCCAAGAAACACATATGTTGAATACAGCGGGGTGGAACGCCAAACAAATCGGGCTGAAAATTATTGGGGAAATTGCCCCTTATTTAGGGGTGCAACCCGTGGAATCGTGGAAGCAACCCGATTATATTACACGGGCTTTGGATAAATGTAAGACTTGGAAAAAGGAACACAGATGAGAACGCAAGTGGTAGAGGAAGTAAAGCAAGGGGATATTTTTTATGCGGTAAAAGGGGTGCATAAAGACGGGGCCGATTTTGTGCCTTTGGCGATTCAAAAAGGCGCCCAAAAAATTGTGGCTGACCATAGGATTGATTGTGCTGTTCCTGTGGAAGTGGTATCGGATGTGCGGCGGGCTTTTGCCATGGGATGTGCCACGGATTTTCCCAGTTCCAAGATGAAGAAAGTGGCGGTAACGGGCACCAACGGAAAAACTTCCACCGTTTATTTTGTGCAACAACTGATGAATTTGTGTGGTCATAAAGCGGTCAGCATTGGGACGATTGGTCAAGACGGATGCTGGGGTCATATTGACGGCCACATGACGACACTTTCTCCCGAAAATTTGGCAAAGACTTTGTTTGATTTGGAACAAAAAGGCACAGAAGTGGTGGCGATGGAAGCCTCCAGCCATGGCTTGGATCAGGGGCGTTTATGCGGGCATCATTTATGTGGGGGGGCTTTTACAAATCTCACGCGCGACCATTTAGATTACCACAAAACAATGGAAGCGTATTTACAGGCGAAAGCCCACTTATTTAATGAATTGATGGATGAAACGGGGGTGGCTGTTTTAAATGCCGATATTCCCGAATATGAAGAATTGAAAAAAATTGCTTTGGCGCGAAAGCAACGTATTATTTCCTATGGGAAAAAAGCCGATACCTTGATTTTAAAAAAGCAAATCCCAACAACAGATGGCCAAGAACTGGTGGTGTCTTATCAGAAAAAAGACTATCCCATCCGTTTAAAAATTTATGGTGATTTTCAAGCCATGAATCTTTTGGCGGCCACGGGTCTTTGTATGAGTTTGGGGGAATCTTTTGAAGCGTTAGTACAAAAAATGCCCGACTTAAAAGCCCCCGCGGGACGATTGGAATTAGTGGGAAAATTAAAGAACGGAGCCGCTGTTTTTGTGGATTATGCGCATACTCCCGATGGTTTGGAACAAGTTTTAAAATCTTTAAGAAAACATACCTCGGCACGTTTGGTTTCTTTGTTCGGTTGTGGGGGAGATCGGGATACAGGTAAGCGTCCCCAAATGGGAAAGATTGCCTCTCGTTTATCGGATGATGTCTTTATAACGGACGATAATCCACGGACGGAAGAAGCCACAAAAATTCGTCAGGCGATTTTAGAGGCTTGCCCCAAAGGACATGAGGAACTGAATCGGCGTTTGGCGATTTTTAATGCCATCAATTCTTTACAATCAGATGATATTTTGGTGTTGGCGGGTAAAGGTCATGAAGACGGTCAAGAAATTCAAGGGATTCAGTATCCGTTTAATGATAAATTGGAAGCCGAAAATGTTTTAAAAACACTCAATGAAAGTCCTTTGTGGCGCACCGAAGAATTACAGCAAGTCTTGGGCGTTCCTGTTGAAAAACATTTAAACGCTTGGGATGTGGTGTTTAATTCCAAAGAAGTGAAAGTTGGCTCGCTGTTTGTGGCTTTAACGGGGGGCGCACGGGACGGACATGCCTTTGTGAAGGCTGCTTTACAACAAGGAGCCTCTGTTTGTTTGGTGTCCAAAGAAGTGCCGGATGTCTTTACCGATAGGCTTATCAAAGTCCCCGATACGCGGTTGGCTTTGGATGCACTGGCCAGATTTGCCCGGATGAGAAGTGCGGCCCAAGTGGTGGGTATTACGGGCAGTTCCGGAAAGACCACCACAAAAGAAATGATATCGGCGTGTTTGTCGGCGCAGGGGTCAACGCATGCAACCCCCGCTAATTTAAACAATGATTTGGGGGTGGCACTTACCTTGGTCAACCTGCCCATCAACGCCCAATATGCGGTGATAGAAATGGGTATCAGTCATGTGGGCGAAATGGAACATTTATCGGATTTGGTGCGCCCGAATGTGTCGGTGATTACAAACATTGCCCCCGCTCATCAAGAATTTTTTAAAACCTTGGAAATGACGGCCGCGGAAAAGGCGCATATCATGGATTTTCAAGATAAAAACGGCAGTATTATTTTACCGACTGAATCGCCCTGTGCGAAAGAATTATTTGATGCGGCGCATTTGGAAAATATGCGTCATATTGTGCGTTTTGGTAAACAAGATAAAGATGAATTTTGTTTGAAAAGTGTTCATATTCAAAAACAAAAAATGCAAGTTTTGGCGACCGCTTTTGGGGAAAAGTTAAAATATACCCTTTCCTTTTTGGGCGAACATTACGCACTGGATAGTTTGGCGGTGTTGGCGGTGGTTGAGGCGTTGGGGGCCAGTATGACGCAAGCCCTTTTAACTTTGGAAACCTTGACCCCGACCGCAGGGCGCGGACAAATTTTTGAATTGACGGTCGGTCAGAAAAAAATGACCTTGATAGATGATGCCTATAATGCCAATCCGTCCAGTATGCGGGCGGGATTAAAAATGCTGTCTTTGTTTGAAAATCGTCAAGTGGCTGTTTTGGGGGATATGCTGGAATTAGGGGATAAAGCCCAAGAAAGGCATCTTGACTTATTGGAAAATTTGACGCAAAATGGACCCCATAAAGTTTATACGGTAGGTGCCCATATGAAACAGGTGTTTGATTTGTTGCCCGATAAGCAAAAAGGGGCTTGGGCTGAAACACCCGAGGCTCTTTTCTCTATCCTTGTGAAAGACATACAAAACGGGGATGTGATTTGGGTGAAATCATCACATGGAACAGGCCTCTATCGTCTGGTTGAACAATTGAAAGGAATGAAGTAAATGTTTTATTGGTTATCATTTTTTAAAGGAAGTGCCTTTATTTTCAATATTTTTAAATATCAATCCGTGCGGACAGGGGCGGCCTTACTGACCTCTTTGATTTTGACGCTTTTCTTGATGCCGCGGTTGATTCAATGGTTGAAATCTAAACAGGCCGAACAACCTATTCGTTCCTGTGGCCCCCAAACACATTTAAAAAAAGCAGGTACACCCACAATGGGGGGGCTGATGATTTTGGCAACAGGTTTTGTGGCCACTTTACTTTGGGCGAATTTAGCCAACCCCTATGTTTGGATTTTGATGTTTGCTTTTTTGGGAACAGGGCTTACAGGCTATTGGGATGATTATACAAAATTGACACGTCATTCTTCGGATGGTATTTCGGCCAAAAAGAAGATGCTGTTTCAATTTTTGGTGGCCTCTATTACTTGCTTTTCTGTTATGGCCTTAGAAAATGGGGCGATGCGGACAACTTTAACGGTGCCTTTTTTAAAGAATTTCTTTATTGATTTAGGTTGGTTTTATGTTTTCTTTGGCATTATCATTATTGTCGGGGCCTCCAACGCGGTCAATTTGACAGACGGATTAGATGGATTGGTCAGCCTGCCTGTCATTGTTTGTACGTTGGTCTTTATGGTGTTTGCCTATTTGGCAGGTCGTGTAGATTATGCAACCTATTTAAACATTTATCCTATTCGGGAAGCGGGAGAAATGGCCGTTGTTTGCGGGGCGATTATCGGGGCGACCTTGGGCTTTTTGTGGTATAACGCGCACCCGGCTCAAGTCTTTATGGGCGACACAGGATCGTTGGCTTTGGGGGGCTTTTTAGGGGCGATAGCGATTGCCACCAAACAAGAACTTTTGTTGGCGATTGCGGGGGCTTTGTTCATGGTGGAAGCCTTGTCCGTGATGATTCAAGTGGGTTCATATAAATTACGTAAAAAACGTGTGTTTTTAATGGCACCGATTCATCATCATTTTGAAAAGATGGGGTGGAGTGAAACCACAGTCGTGATTCGCTTTTGGATTATTTCTATTTTATTGGCTTTGTTGGCTTTGTCCAGTTTGAAATTGAGGTAGAGATGTTAAAAATCGCCGACATTAAAAAACATCTTTTTGAACAAGGAAGAAGCCTAGATAAAGGAATTATGTACGGGGCTTTTTTGTTGTTGTTTTTTGGTGTCTTTTTAACCTTGGCCGCCTCGCCGGCGGTGGCTGCTCGCAATCATTGGAATTGGAGTTATTTCATCATCAAGCATATGTTTTTTGTGCCGATTGCCGTGGGGGTGTTGACGGGGGTCGCTTTATTGCCTTTAAAATGGGTGCGCCGATTGGCTTTTTTAATTTTGGTGGGCGGCCTGTTGGGGATGTTGACGGTGTTTGTCGGGCCGGAAATTAAAGGGGCCAGACGTTGGATCAATATCTTAGGCGTCAGCGTGCAACCCTCTGAATTTGTCAAACCTGCGTTTGCCGTGATTTGCGGTTGGTTTTTGGCCAAAGCCCGTTTAATTAAACATTCTAAAACCAATTGGATGGCATGGGGACTTTTTGTGTTGATTTGTGCCTTATTGCTTTTGCAACCCGATGTCGGTATGACGTTGACGATGATGGCGATTTTTGGCGTGGAACTTTTTTTGGCGGGACTTTCCATGTGGATTGTGGGGGGCTTGATTATTGGTGGTGTGGGCTTTTTAACCTTTGCGTTTTTTATGTTTGAACACGTGCATAATCGGGTGTTGAAATTTTTAAACCCGGAAGAAGGGGAAAATTTCCAAGTGGAAAAATCCTTAAAAACTTTAAGCAGTGCCGGATGGTTGGGCAAAGGCCCCGGTGAAGGCAGTGTGAAATATGAATTGCCTGATGCCCATACAGATTTTATTATGGCGGTTTCGGCGGAAGAATTTGGCTTTATTATTACCTTGATTGTGATGATGACTTTTGCCTTTTTGGTGGTACGGTCCTGTTGGTTGATTCGGCGGGAAAATAACTTTTTTGTACAGGTCGCGGTCGGTGGATTGATTACTCAAATTACCTTTCAATCTTTGGTGAATATGGCTTCAACATTAAATTTAATCCCCACGAAAGGGATGACACTTCCCTTTATTTCGTACGGGGGGTCGTCATTGGTGTCGGTGGCGTTAGCATTTGGGTTTATTTTGGCCTTGACACACGGCCATACATTATCAAGAGGTTTAGAATGACAAAAATTATCATTACCACAGGCGGTACAGGCGGACATATTTTTCCGGCCGAAGCGATTGCCAAAGGATTATTAGAGGCGCACAATCAAGTAATTTTTATCACCGACAAACGGGGGGCGAGTTTCAGAAAATTGAATGAGATTCCGACCCAAGTGATTTGGGCGACTTCTTTTTCCGGACGGGGTATTTTGGGAAAAATCAACTCATTGTTTATCAATTACATCGGGATGATTCAATCCGTCATGTATTTAATGAAAGAAAAGCCGGATATGGTGATTGGAGTGGGGGGCTATGCTTCACTTCCGGCCGTGTTGGCGGCTCAATTTTTGCGGATTCCCACTATGATTCACGAACAAAACGCGGTGCTGGGACGGGCAAACAGATTGCTGGCACCTCGGGTGAAAATGATTGCGACAGCCTTTAAAGATACCAAGCAAGTTCCCCCGGGAATTTCTACTTTTTGGGTGGGGCAACCCGTTCGGGCAAAAGTGATGGAAAAGTACCAAAGCCCCTATCCGAGTGAAGGGAATTTTCACCTGTTGATTACGGGGGGATCCCAAGGGGCGCGTTTTTTAAGCCGCACACTTCCTCAGGCTTTGTTGCAACTGCCCGCTGAAGTCAAGGCAAACTTACAAATTACGCAACAAGCCCGCGCCGAAGATGTGGATGATTTGCAAAAACAATATCAAAACGCGGGTTTTTATGCCACAACGGTTCAATCGTTTTTTGAAGATATTCCATCTTTGTTGGCAAATTCTCATTTGGTGATTTGTCGGTCAGGTTCTTCAACGTTGGCGGAACTGGCCATTGTGGGGCGTCCCGGTATTTTCATTCCGTTGCCATCGGCCGCGGATAATCATCAATTTGAAAATGCGCGTCAGTTTGCGGAAGCGGGGGCCGGTTGGTTGGTGGCCGAAAAAGATTTTGATGCGGAAAAAATGGCCGCCCGTTTAACACAATTGATTCAAAAACAAACAGAATTAAAAATGGCCGCTGAAGCCTCCTTGAAATTGGCACATCCTCAGGTGGCGGAAAAAATGGTGGAATTGGTTGAGTCTGTTTTGAAAGGTGAAAAATGAGTTTTCCTTTAAAGCGTATTCACTTTATCGGTATTGGGGGCATTGGGATGAGTGCTATTGCCGAAATGTTGCCGATTTTAGGGATAGAAGTCCAAGGTTCTAACGATAAAGAAAATGCCAACACAAAACGCCTTCAAAAAAAAGGGTTTCAAATTTTTATCGGGCACAAGTCGGAAAATTTAAAAGGCTGTGAAGCGGTGGTCATTTCCAGTGCGATTCATCCCGATAATGTGGAGTTATTAGAGGCCAAAAAACGTCATCTTCCCATTGCACACCGCAGTGAGATGTTGGCTGAACTTTTAAAATATAAGCGCAGTATTTGTGTGGCGGGCACCCATGGTAAGACCACCACGTCTTCTTTGATTGCCCATTTATTGATGACCGCCAAAATGGATCCCAGTTTTATTATCGGGGGGATTCTCAATTCCCATAAATCTAATGCGGGAGCAGGAAAAGGTGATTGGGTGGTGGCGGAAGCCGATGAATCTGATGGTTCGTTTTTAAAACTGCCGACTACAGTGGCGGTGGTCACGAATATAGAACCCGAACATTTGGATTACTATAAAACCTTTGAACGGGAAAAGATGGCCTTTCAAACTTATCTCAATCAAACGGCTTTTTATGGGGCGTGTGTGGTGTGCTTGGATCATCCGGTGGTGCGGGAGATTCTGCCCGAAATCAAGGGGCGCAAAGTCATCACTTATGGCTTTAGTCCTATGGCGGATGTACATGCCGAAAATGTGCATGTGAAAGGCGCCAAAACATTGTTTGATATTTGTGTGCGACAAGGGGATAAAGTCCATCTTTTAAAAGATTTTGAAATTTCCCTGATGGGCGAACATAATATCTTAAATTCTTTGGCGGCTGTGGCGGTGGCTCTGTTTGTGGGTATTTCGGAAAATAAAATTAAAGAAGGGTTGGCTTCCTTTATGGGAATTCAAAGACGTTTGACTTTACGGGGAACGGAATCGGGGGTGGCTGTGTATGATGATTACGGTCATCACCCCAGTGAAATTCGGGCTACCTTAAAGGCGATTAAAGGGCATATTTCGGGGCGATTAGTGGCGGTTTTTCAACCCCACCGCTATACCCGTTTTCAAAATTTATGGTCTGATTTCCTTACCTGTTTTGAAGGGGTGGATGCGTTGTTTATAACAGATGTGTATTCCGCGGGGGATGAGGTGATTCCTGAAGTCAGTGCCGAAAAATTTGTCTCAGAATTGGCGCCTGTTCAAAAAAATGTCTTTAAAACGGATGAAGAAAATTTTGCCAAACAGGTGGTTGATTTTACGCAAGCGGGGGATACGGTGGTGTGTCTCAATGCGGGGTCGTTATCGGGGAAAATCCCCACTTTGTTGGAGGCTTTGAAAAACAAATGACCCTGAAGATTCAACAAAATTTTTCTTTGGCCAAACACACGACTTTGGGGGTCGGGGGTCAGGCCGAAATGTATGTTGAAGTACCCGATTTTTTAGCATTACAATCCTTTTTAAAAGAAAATAAATTGCCTGTTTTCGTATTGGGAAACGGTTCAAACCTT
>JAZRVC010000023.1:0-16989 GCA_045598925.1 Alphaproteobacteria bacterium | reverse complement strand
GATTTCAGTCGCTAGCCCCTTCAATCCCGCCATTTTTTAAATAAACCTTTCATTTGAAAGGTTATTTTTTTTAAGATGAAAAATCATTGACTTTTAACCGTTTCCCTTTTATGTTATAATTATATCTATAACAAAGGAGACGAAAATGAAATTTTTAACAACAACTGTTTTGGCGACGGCTCTGTGTTTCGGTGTGATTACAGATTCTGAAGCCTGTTCACGTGTGACATATACTTCGGATCATGGGGATGTTGTGGTGGGGCGCACAATGGATTGGGCCAAACCGGATGCCGTACAATTGAACCTGTTTACAAAAGGCACCGCTCGTTCAGGGTTGGGAAGCAATCCGTTTCGTTGGACATCAAAGTATGCCAGTTTAGCGGCGACCAGTCATGGTTTTGTCAATTCTGGTATCAATGAAGCGCACTTGGCCGTTGATGTGCTGTATCAATACTATTCTGATTATGGGGCTGTCAAGACGAAAGAAAAGACAATGACTTCCACGATGCTGACACAGTTTTTGTTGGATAATTTTGCCTCAGCCCAAGAAGTAGCTGATTTCTTTAAAAATCCCAAGTTTCGTGTCATTATGGATAAAGAAATGGCCACTCGTTTAGGGGCCGAATTAAGACTGCATTATATTGTGACGGATAAATCGGGTGATAATGTCATTATTGAATTTGTAGAAGGTAAAGCCAAGGTTTATCATCAAAAGGGGCGTATTGTTTTAACCAATGAACCGGAATACGATAAAATGTTGGCGATACGGAATTATTTTAAACAACTGGGGATTGAAAACAATATGCCGGGGTCTGCCCTTTCCGAGGCTCGTTTTGTTTATCTGACGGGTTGGTTGGATCAATTGGTTGATACCGTTTTACCGGATGTTCAAAAAGAAGTTCCCAATTATACTTTTGACGATCAAGCCATTGCGATGGTTCTTTCTTTAATGCGGGGTGTTTCCACACCGTTTGGCGTTATGTTTGATACGAAGCATATGAATAATACTTCTACTTTATGGAGGACCGTAACCGATGTCAAAAATGGTATCTTCTATTTTGATTCTGCTTTAAAGCCTTTGACGGTGAAAGTGAATTTCAACCAAGTTGATTTTACAAAAGAAAAGGCCGTCAATCTTTATCAAGAAAAAGTTCAACTCGGGGACATCACGGCGTTGTTCCAATAAAGGAAAAATGAAAAAGGCCCGTTTGAAACGGGTCTTTTTTTATGACTTAAAAGGACGTTGTTAATCGTAATCCGAAGGTGTATTGTTTTTTTGTTTCATAGTTGTCGGTGTTATGTTTCACCGAATCCGACAAGACGTATTGACCATATAGTTCTGTGGTAATGAAATCGTTTAATAAATAACTGATAGAAGCATAGCCTTTCCATATTTGAGAAGCCGAAGCCTGACGATCGTAATCTATACCTAATTCCAAACTGAAATCACGGGAAAGCGGAACGCTGGCGCCTCCATACCAATACCATTCTTCATCATTTTTATCGCCCAGATTTAAAAATTGATTCCATCCAACGACGGTGTGGGGGTAAAAAGAATCAAAATTATATGAATAAATTCCATATACCGAATATCCCTTTAAAACACCACCCCCAAAGGAATAATTTTTTTGGCCATAGGTAATGACCCCGTTTAACAGGTTTTTCCCGTCATCAATAAAGCGATAGCCTGTCCCCACAAACCAATGATCCATTTTGCTTTTTGTGGTGGTATCTTGGGATAATTTATCCCATTCGCGACTGACTTGCCCATACAGCGTCCAACGATCTGTCAGACCATATCCCATAAATTCCGAAAAGTTTTTTTGGCGGGCTTTGGCATTGACATCCTTAAATTTATACCGTGTCATAGACGCATCCGTTGTGGCAAATCCTGTGCCTTTGCGCGGGGTCAGTGTATCAAAAGTTTGTCCTTCGGGGGAAAACAAAACATCCGGATTAAATGTTTCGGCCCACAGGGTGCAAGGGGCTAAAGCCAAAGCGGTCGTCAATAAAATAGGGGTGAATTTCATGGTCTTTCTCCTTTTTACATGGGGGATTTTTCGGGATGTTTCCCCCAAAACTTTTTGTAGATGTCGGCTTTGCTGAATTCGGTTTTTTCCTGTTTGGGAAATCCTATTTCAGCAATTGTCGTGTTGCGATAGGCGGGGTTATCTGTGACCTCTTTAATCAAGTGGCACCACGGGGGGAGTTTAATTTCTTGATTTTCTTGATTGAGTTCAATTTCCAACAAGGCTTTATCCGGGGCATCCGCAAAGGTATCTAATTCAAAATACAGGCCTTGATCCAAAAAACACCACCGTGTTTTGTGTAATATTTTTTGGGCTTCGGTCAGTAAATCCAAATACTCATTTTTGGAAATTTTGCGTTCCCGTTCAATACGCTTGGTGGGGGATAAAGCCGTTTTTTCCGTATAGTAGTAGGTAAAATCTGATTTTGTCCCTCTTTGGCGGATACGGCGTTCCGTTTGACCACGGGGTGTCAGATAGGCCTGTGTAATGGTTTGTGCCACTGCCCCGCATTTTTTTAATTGTTCTTCTGATGGCCTTTCAATTAAAAATTTGCGTTCAATTTCCAAAGGCACAGGTTCGCCCAAAACGGTAAAGACTTCTGCACATAATTTGGAAATTTTTCCCGCAAAGTCCGTTTTATTGTCAATAATGCGTAAGTGGGGATGGCCGATATAGGCCGCTTGCGTTTTAATATCCGCGGTGCGGGCGACGTCTAAATCTTTTTCTTTGCGCATAGCGTTGTTTTCGCAAGTATAAAACTTTTCGGCCCCGTTGGCCGCTGTAATTAAATGAAAGACCGCATCATACCGATTGAGTGTTTGTTCGGGGGACAGTTGATGCCGTTTTAACGCATCCAGATAATCTTGTTCTTCCATATAGGCCTTGCAATCAGGGATTCCGCGGTCTAACACAACAACGGCTTTGGGAAAATGTTGGGCGGCCCTAAAAGCAATCTTTTCTTTTTCAATTTGCCAATCAATGATGAAATTTTCAAAATCTTTTGCCCCTAACTCATTGGCCGAAAATCCGGCGAGCATCATTTCGGTGGCACATTCTGAAACGATGATCACTTTGTATCCTTTTTCGGATAGTTTTTGTTCAATCGTACTTAAAGCCGTTGTTTTTCCGGCGCAAGGTCCCCCTGTCAAAACCAGTTTAATTACCGACATTTCTTCCTCCCTTATTTATTTCCTGAAATTAGGGTACTCTATCCTTATGGGGAAATCAAGAATAAAAAAATAGGGTCATATAATTGTATGTAAAAGGACATTGTTTTTATGCATAAAATATGCTATAAATAAACGAAAGTTTTAAAACAAAAAGGTGAATGGATGCGTAATTACAGTTTTGATTTAATGAAGGTTTTGTCCGTTTTCTTGATTATTTTGACGCATGTCAGTGCGCCTTTTGTCATTTATTTTAAACCGGATTCTGCTGAATTTATCATGGGCAATATCTTGGATTCCGTTTCACGGGTAGGGGTGGCCTTGTTCGTGATGATTACAGGGGCCCTTTGGTTAGATGAAACCAGGCTTTTTAATATCAAGTCTTGGCAATCGCCGACATTATATATGTTGGGTTTATGGGCGATTACTTTCCTGCTTTCCTGGGGAAGTGTCTGTGTTTTGGGGAAAATTCCGTATCTTAAGAAAATGGTGTATCGGTAAAAATGAATTTATCCTGTTTAGATATCAGCATTATTATTTCCTTTTTTATCCTTACTTTTGTCATAGGGATGTCGGTGGTAGGTTCCGCTGGTAAGAATAAAGAAGAATTCTTTTTAGGGGGACGCTCTATGCCATGGTGGTTGTTGGGCTTTTCCATGGTGGCCACGACTTTTTCGGTAGATACGCCGGCTTTAGTCACCAATATGGTGCGTTCAGGGGGCGTCAGTGCCAATTGGAGTTGGTGGGCGATGCTGCCTGGGGGAATGTTGACGGCCTTTATCTATGCTAAACTTTGGCGCAGAAGTGAAGCCCTGACAGATATAGAATTTTATGAGTTAAGATATTCGGGAAAATTGGCTGTTTTTTTAAGGAAATTCAGAACCGTCTTTATGGGTATCCTGTTTTCTGTTATTACCATTGCGGGGGTGACGATGGCCCTTATCAAAGTCGGGGCCACAATGTTGGGACTATCCCCTGTGGAAACGATTGTGTTTGCCATGGGACTGACGGCCGTTTTTTCCGCCGCAGGTGGTTTAAAGGGTGTCTTATTCAGCGATATGGTCTTGTTTGTTTTGGCAATGCTTGCTTCTGTGGCGGCCGCTTATTTTGTGGTGAATTTGCCCGAAATTGGCGGACTTTCCAATATGATAAGTCAATTGAAATTAAACGCTGACACAGCCCCGAAAATTGATTTAATGAGTTTTGGATCAAAGGCAGATTTTGTGGCCTTTTTCCTGGTCCCTATTTCGTTGGTGTGGTGGAGTGTTTGGTATCCCGGGGCAGAACCCGGGGGCGGCAGTTTTATTGCCCAGCGAATGTTGGCCGCCAAAGATGAAAAGCACGCCATGAAAGCCACTTTATTTTTTAATATCTTGCATTACGGGGTGCGTCCGTGGCCGTGGTTGTTGGTGGCTTTAGGCTCTCTGGTTTTATATCCCGATATGGCCAGTTTAAAGGCCCATTTGACGGGTGTTTTACCGGACCATCAAATTGGGGGAGATGCGGCCTATTCCTTGATGTTGACCAAATTGCCCCACGGGTGGTTGGGCTTGATGGTGGCGTCTATGGCGGCGGCCTATATTTCCACTTTATCTACGTTGCTCAATTTAGCGTCAGGCTATTTTGTTAATGACCTGTATGTCCGATTTATCAATCCGACCGCTTCGCCCAAAAAACAAGTTTTTATCGGCCGAATTATCACGATTTCTGTGGCGGTTTTCGGGGGGATTGTGGCTTTATATTTAAGTAATGCGCTGGATTTATTTCAATTTCTTTTGTCTTTTGGGGCGGGGACGGGACTTCTTTATATGTTGCGTTGGTTTTGGTGGCGTATCAATGCTTTGTCCGAATTGGTGGCGATTCTTACCGCATTTGTTTTATCGCTTTATTTTACCTTCGTTCATCAACATTTATTTCCAAATTGGGAACTGTCGTGGTCTATGTCGTTGGTCTTACAAACAATTTTGGTGACTTTCGCGTGGGTGTTGGCCGCGTTGTATGGTCCCCAAACAGATAAAAAGGTCTTGATTCAATTCTATCAAAAAGTGAAACCGGCAGGCTGTGGTTGGCGCGCCATCCAACATTTGATTAAAAAACATCCGTCTCAGGAAAATCAATCTTTGTGGCCCTCTCTTGTGGCCGCTGTTTTGGCCACAGGCATTATCTATGCTATTTTATTTGCCACAGGATATTTGATTTATGGCTTTTGGATGAAACTCTGTGTGGCCTGTGGTTGCTTTGTTTTGTTAAGTCTTCTTTTGTTAAAACAAAAATCCTATTGAATACAGACGGCGTGGCGCAAAGTGGCGTCTTTGTTCAGCGGGCGGACATAGTTATTGATAAAGCACATCCCAAAAGCATAGCAAGAATCTTTTAAACTCGCCGTCCAATAATAGTACTGACTGCCAAAAATTCCCCGAAGTTGCGCTTCCGTTTCTTTGGTTAAATCGCAATAATTTTCCTTATTTTCTTGGCTGGAATAATAACAGGTGTCCTTAGGGGGTGAAACGTGAAAATCAGACAGTTGAACCAAGCGCATATTTTGGGCAGCACACCAATTGTTTGCCGAAAACCAATTCATCCCTTGATTGCTGAGTGTCAGATATTTCTGATCATAGGACACTTTTTCTTGTTTGATGAAAGGGGAAACTTTTTGACAGGTGCCTGCTTTGATTGTGTGGCAATCGGTGGCCTCTACCTGACAAAACAAATTGTTCCCATAGGGTGCGCAATCTGAATTAGAAAGACAAGAAGATTCGGCCCCTTTGTGAACAGACGAAACGCCCAAATAAACCACAAACAGACCGCCCAACGCTAGAATAATTTTCGTAGAAAGTAATTTAGAATAAAAATTTTTCATTATGATTTTACCACCTTGATGTTAAGTCTAGAACAACTTTTGTTTAAATACAAGAAATTTTTTTGTTTGAAAAATATTTTTAATTTTGTTATATTTCCTTATGTAAGGATACAAAAGATGTTATTGAGTTTTTTGGAAAAAATAAATGCTTATATTTGGGGACCTCCGACTATTCTTTTGTTGATTGGGACGGGGGTGTGGCTGACTATCCGTTTACACTTATTGCAAGTCTTTCAATTAAAGCGGGCTTTAAGTTTGATTGTGACCTCTAAAGGACAGGGTAAAGGGGATATTACCCCTTTTAAATCGCTGTGTACTGCGTTGGCGGCGACCTTGGGAACGGGCAATATTGTGGGGGTGGCGACCGCCATTAAAATGGGCGGGCCCGGGGCTTTGTTTTGGATGTGGATTGTGGCTGTGTTCGGTATGGCGACAAAATATGCCGAATGTCTGTTGGCGGTCAAATATCGTGAGGTAGATGAAAACGGGAATATCTCGGGCGGGCCGATGTATTACATTAAAAACGGCATGGGGCCAAAGTTCAAATGGCTTGCTACGTGTTTTGCTTTCTTCGGTATGATGGCGGGTATTTTGGGCATCGGCACGATGACGCATTTAAATTCCATTACCGAGGTTGTCCATTTAACGTTGGGTTTTGATAAAATGATTGTGGGGATGATTGTTTCTGTTTTGGCCGGTATTATTATCCTGAAAGGTTTACGTTCCATTTCCGTGGCTTCCAGTTCCATTGTGCCCGTTATGGCTTTTCTGTATTTTGTGATTACAATGGGTGTGATTATTATGAATATAGATCAACTGCCCACGGCGATTCAAACGATTTTGACTTCTGCTTTTACCACGACAGCGGCAACAGGAGGATTTGTCGGTAGTACCATTATGTTGGCTATGCGTAGCGGGGTGGCTCGCGGTATTTTTTCCAATGAATCTGGTTTGGGATCGGCCCCGATTGTGGCCGCCGCCGCAAAAACTCAATGGCCCGCCGAACAAGGCTTGGTTTCTATGACCGGAACCTTTATTGATACCATTATCTTTTGTACATTGACAGGGTTATCTATTGTCATTACGGGGGCTTGGATGGAACCCCTGAACGGGGCGGCTATGACGAATTTCGCTTTTACTTCGGTGTTTTCTGATTGGGGCGGCTATTTACTGATGATTTCATTGGTTTTATTTGCCTTTAGCAGCATTATCGGATGGTGTTATTATTCCGAAAGATGTAGCGTTTATTTGTTTGGGGTTAAAGGGATCATTCCTTTCAGATTAGTGTATATTTCGGCTATTGTTTTAGCTTCGTTCTTAAAATTGGAAGAAATCTGGACCATTGCCGATATCGCCAATGGGTTGATGGCACTTCCGAACTTGATTGCCATTTTGTGTTTAAGTAAAGTGGTGATTTCGGAAACAAAACGGTATTTTCACGCAAAATCAATAGATAGTTTATAAGGTCTTGACCCCGTGTGCGGGGTAGGCTCTACCTTGACAAAAACCAAAAAATAGCGTAAAATAAGGTCTATGTTTCAGCGTGGGTATTTTACTGATGGTTAGGTTTTATTCAAACGATATTGCCAAAAGATGTGGTGGAGATTCATCCAAAACATTTGATATAAAAATACCGGATATGACGCTTTCCGTTCATTTGCGTAGGTCTTTCAACCCCGACAGATATATTTTTTCCCCGTCTTTGATGACGGAGATTATGTATGATGCTTTTGAATTGATAGCCGTGGCGGGCATCTTAAGAAACAGATTTAAGAAGCACGAAATAAAAGTAAGAAATCAGGCGAAGTCTTTTCTACACTCACATTGGTTGCAGGCAGATTTTATCCCCAATCTTTCTTTCGCCGAAAAAAAAGAAAAAGAGCGGCTCTTTCATTCAAAAGAACAGGCTTTGTGTATGATTGGAAACAATGTTAAAAAAACAGAATACGTTTGGGATTTACACGGGACATGTAAAAATTTGTTTATAATTTCAAAAGATTCTAAAGTAGTTCTTCGTAAACGATTACGTTCTAAGAATATGCCTGACAATCAAAATTTTTTATATTTTTTGTCAAACGATGAAAAACACTATAACGAATTTTATGATTTTTTAAGATATGTGGATGCCTTTTTAGGGACAAAACAACCAAGAACACAAAAGAATTGGGAAAAGTTCTTTGAAGAAAAATATCTGGAAGAACGATTACAGGGGGCCTATACACGAACGGTACCTATTATCAATTCTTTGTCTGAAAAAATACGCAAAATGCTGGTTTTTGAATTATTGGGTAAGCACTGGCAAGAAATTGCCCCCACTAAAATAGAAGCTCAACACGTTTTACAAAAGGATCATAAAAAGATATATGAATTAGCCAAAGAAAAAGGATTGATTGAGGACGCAACCCCCCTTATTTCTATTGAAAGTGAAAGAAATATGGTCAATCATTATGATCCGAGTTCTTGTGAAGTCAGAGGCTATCGGTATTTAGAAAAGATTTCGGGCTTTTTTTGGAACTTTGTCCGAGAACATACCCCGTTGGAATCATTTATCCTATATGATAAGAAGCCTTTAAAGATTACCACCAAAAGAATGAATGAGTTGGAAAACCAATATCACGCTATTCGTTCCGATTCAATGGTAATGAAATATGCCCGACATACACATCCCGAGATTGACCCTAAAAACACCAAACTTCTTTTGGGGTCGGTTGAGGGCGATAAGATTTTTATGCATGAATCATCCCCTGTTGCAAATCATGTGAATATGCGGTGTCCTGCCGCACATGGACAGAAAACAAAAGCCGTCTGTAATATCAGTGAGCAAACTGTCCAAAAAATGATTAAAGAAATCAATCTGGACACCCCTTTACGTCAGGCGGGGATTCAGTTTGTCCATACGAAAGTTTAATGCAAAATTAAAAGATAAATATGTCTTGCATTCTTTATCAAAACAACGCCCGCCCTGGTCAAGATTTTGTCAGGTAATACGGATAAGATAATAGAAGAGGCCGCCATTTGCGGAGAGTTCAATCATTTGGCGATGCAACGACATCCCATCAGACATATCGGTAAAGTTGTTTGATAACGGCTTATTCTTTCACGTTATGTCTTAAACGCCATAGGGCCATTTGACGTCCGATACCTGTTTGGGGCGTGATTTTTCGCGCATCACGGACATTTGCCCAATGGGTTTGTGTTTGCACAATGTTAAAGTCCGAAATTTTTTGATTAGAAACAGGCACTTCTTTTATTTCTAAATCCGCTTTTAATTCTGGTGCCCGCATTTTTAACACCATGACATCATTGTCGGTCAATAATTCCCGTAATGTTCTGGCGCGCACGGTGTCTAATGTTTGATGGATCAGTTCGGGTCTCAACAGTAAAATTTCAGATTTCGGGGCAGGTCTTAAATACGTTGTCATGGCTGCCAGTATCGGAAACGTCAAATAGTCAATTACTTTTTCGGTCGGTTGATGATCCACATCTTGCATTAAAAGTTGTTTTAATTCAACCAAAGAGGGCTTTTCCGCTTTCGTCATTTTAATCAGTTTTTGATAATCTTCCGGCTTTAACGGATGGGTAAAAGCAACGGTGGCTAGTGCTTTGGAAGGCTTGGTTTGATTATTTTCAGTGCTTAATTCGGGCGCAATTAAATCATAAGCCATATCCACGCGGTATAAGTCTTTGACCGCGTTTTCATCATTGACCAGTTCATCAAATCCGGTCAGCATATATAGGGCTCTGTTAGCGAAATTTTTGGAAGACCAAAGTTTTAACATTCCTGCTTTGGCTTTTTGAGGGTTGTGAGTCATTCAGCACCTCCTTTTAAAATACAGGTGTATTTTACCATAAAATTTTGTTTTTTGCAAGCCCTGTTAAAAAATTGACGGGCCCATCGTTTTTCTTTTAAAGAATTTCATTGAATTTTGTTTGGTTTCATTGTACATTGTGTATTAAAGGAAACAATATGGAAATCAGTGAATTATTAAAGCATTCTTTTGCGCGTGTGATTTTGAGTAATAAGAAAGATAAGTCTTATGCCTATAATAAGGCGGTGATTATCCCCATGAAATTAAAAGGGGTATCCGCTTGGCAAATGACAAAATACACGGATAAACAGGCTTTCCAAGAAAATTTGATGACCTTATCGGACTTGACCCGTTGTGTGAAAGACCTGTTTGAAAACAAGTATAAACAACTGAATTATTTTGGACAGACCGAGGATATTGAATTAAAACAAAGTAAAAAAGGAAAACTCCTTATTGGTCGGCATAAACACGCAGAAACTCAAGTGTGTGCGTTGGAACATAATCGTGCGAAAAAACACCTGCTCAACGAAGGGGAAAAGATTCCTGCCCTGATTGATATCGGGGTGATGACCAAAGAAGGAAAGATTATTCACGCCCAAACCGATAAGTTCCGTCAAATCAATAAATTTTTGGAAATCATTGATGATACCTTAAAAACATGGAAGCGTCAGGATATTAAAATCATTGATTTCGGCTGTGGAAAATCTTATTTAACTTTCATTTTGTATCATTATTTAACCAAGATTAAAGGATTAAAAGCAAAAATCATCGGGCTTGATTTAAAGGCCGAAGTGATTGAAAAGTGTAATATCATTGCCGAAAAATACAAATACACGGGGTTATCTTTTGAAATAGGCAACATTGACGGTTATACCCCAAAAGAACAAATAGATATGGTGATTTCTTTACACGCTTGTGATACAGCTACCGATTTTGCCCTATATAATGCGATTCAATGGAATGTACCTATTATTTTATCTGTTCCTTGTTGCCAACATGAAATCAATGCGCAAATCAAAAATTCTTGGCCCGTGATAACAAAATACGGCCTGTTAAAAGAACGGTTTTCGGCCCTGTTGACAGATGCTCTTCGGGCGAATTTATTGGAATCGCAAGGATACTCTGTGCAAGTTTTGGAATTTATTGATATGGAACATACCCCAAAGAATATCCTCATCCGCGCCATTAAAAACGGTCGTAAAGTTTCAAATAAAGCGGTTCAAGAAACTTGTGAAGAATTTGGTATTCATCCCACCCTCAACAGATTATTAAATCCGTAAAAAAATAAATTATGTCGTGTGGATAAAATAAAAGGTTCCCAACTTTGGAAACCTTTTATTTGAGTGGTGAGCGCGGAGGGATTCGAACCCTCGGCCACCTGATTAAAAGTCAGGTGCTCTACCAGCTGAGCTACGCACTCAATGGTGGCCATTATACATTGTCATTCAAAAAAAGTCAATCTTTTTTTTGAAAAAATGTTTTTTCTTTTTGAAAACGGCTTGACACCCAGGCTGATTTTATTTACACTCAAAATATGAAAAAGTATTGTTTTGTCTTTTTTCTTTTATCGTTTCTTTTACCTTCTTTGACTTTGGCGCAAGACCATCCTGTTTCTTTGGTGTTGGCCGATACCCAAAGCGGTTATATTTTTGTAAAGGAAAATGAAAAGCAAGTTTTACCGCCCGCTTCTTTGGCCAAATTAATGACGCTGTATTTGACTTTTTCGGCTTTGGAAAAAGGGTGGTTGAAATTAGAGGATGCTTTATCCGTGTCCCCGTATGCGGCGGCTCAACCCAAATCTAATTTGGATTTAATTCCGGGACAAACGATTACGGTGCGTCAGGCCATTTCGGCTTTGATTGTGAAATCGGCCAATGATGTGGCGGTGGTGTTGGCGGAAGCCTTGGGCAAAACTGAAGGTGAGTTCGCCCAAATGATGAATAAAACAGCCCAACAATTGAATATGACGCATACGCAATTTACAAATGCTTCGGGTTTACATGATTCGGCCCAACAAACGACGGCTCAAGATATGGCGATTATGGCTTTGGCGCTTTTAAAACATTACCCCCAATACTATCCTTTATTTTCGCAAACATCCTTTGATTTTAACGGTCATACCTATACCAGCCATAATCATGTTTTGAAAGATTATGAAGGGGCGGAAGGGATGAAAACGGGCTATGTGGCGGCGGTGGGGTATAATCTGATTACCACGGCCAAGAAAAATGAAGATCGTTTAGTGGGGGTGGCGATGGGCTATGATTCTGTGTTGGAACGGGATGAAGCCATGAAGGCCTTACTGGATGAAGGATTCCATCGGGTGAAGATCCAAAAAGAGGCTGTGGCCATGGGAAAATTGAGTCCCGCGTTTGATCCTTTGCATCGGCGGTTATTGTTGCCGAAAATTGATATGGCGGCTTTAATACCGGAAATGCCCTATCATATTCGCTATTTTTTACAGCAAAAAAAACAGATGCCGTCAACGGTGTTCGTGTCGTCCATCAAAGGAAAATGGGGGATTCAGGTTGGGGCTTTCGGCTCTATGAATCGGGCGCAACAAACAGCCTTGCGTGCCAACGCGCTTTTACCCGAAGGAAAGTTGAATATTCAAACCCCGTATAAAAAATCACTGTATCGGGCTCAATTGATTGGCTTTGATGATAAAACAAAAGCCCAGCAGGCGTGTCGTTTCTTAAATGCAAAAGAATATCCTTGCTTTTTAATTCAGGGGGGATAATGCGACTTTTTTGGGTGGTTCTTTTTTTTCCGATATTCTGTTGGGCGGGTTTAGATGAAGTGGTGATTTCCACTGTGGATGGTCAGTGTGCTCTTCGGTATTTAACGACTTATCCCAAAGAAAATTGGACGATCCAAACGAACCAAAAAAATTGTGAAGGCGGGTTTGTGCAAGGATATGGTCAAGTGGAACTGTATGATGCCGCCCACCGATTAAATGAAAAATTGACAGGCTTTTTTCTGGATGGTTATTGGTTGGGGGATTTTATGGGGCAAGGTTCTGTTTTGGATCGGATGACACCCGCCGAACATCAACAATCCTTAACCTTTCAATTGGGGCAAGAGGGGCAAGCGACCTATGTTGTTCAATTGCGTGCCGAACAAGAAGAAAATCGTCCTTATGGCCCTTTTACGGGATGTCCTGATTTTCGTTTGATGGTGGTGGTTCCCCAAGAAAGCCTTTTCCAAGAGGTTGAATTTCAAGAAAAAATAGCCAACCGTGCCGATCAATATGCCCATTCTCTTTGTTCGGATTTGGAAAACATTACTGTTTTCGGGGCCACACAATTAAAGCCCAAAAGTTCGGATATTGTTTTTCAAATGTCCGTTGATCCCGACACACAAGAACGACACATTATTCCTGTTTCACAAATAGCGGAGGGTCTTGCTTCCTCCCCTATAGAATTACGCCGTCAATCGGGGGAAGTGCTGTTTCGCACGGATGCCGAAACAAAAAATGCGAAACCTGTCCAACCCACAGAACTTTTTCAACGCACAGCGCTGGCGCATTTGGATGTCCTTTCTCGTCTGACGGGAAAGCCGGTGAAAGGGAAAGTCATTGTTCATGTCAAACAGTTGAATTTGGACGGCTCTGCTTTGGTTGATTTACCGCAACAGATTTTATTAAAAAATTCGCCTGATTTACAAACGGGATGGTTGGAAGTTTCGGGCCTGTATGAAAAGGGCCAGATGAGTGTCCATGAAGTGAAACCTTGTTTAAGAAAGTGGTGTGAAGATGTTTCATAAAATTGCTTTTGTCTTTTTCCTTTTGTTGTTTGTGTTGGGGGGTATTTATTTGACCCGTTTTTCTAAAACGGGGGATTTGCGAAATCAATATCGGCGTTATGGTTTAACAGAATCTGAAATGCACTATGAAGGTGTTGAAAAAATGTGGGGCGAACAAGGTCTGATTTATTATCAGGTTGAATTTCCCTTTTTGAATGTGCCGAATCATGCAGATAAAATGACCTTTTCAATCCAAGATGCGACCGCCAAACTTTCTTTATCTCATCTGACTTTAAATGTGAAAGAGGCCATGAAAAAAATTCATGGGGACGATTTATCGCAAGATTTAGAATCTTATATCCCTTATTCTGATTTTTTTGATAAATTTTTAACTTCTTTATCTGTGATGGGAATTGATGAGTTTGTCGGGGATATTATGGTGAATAGCACTTATAGTGATATTAAAACCATGCGTTTTACCGTGGAAGCCAGCCAAGCAGATAAGCCGACCCTGACGATGTCGGGGGTGATTCATGTGCCGGTGCCGGGGACGCGTCAGTTGTCTGATTTATGGCAGGGAAGTTTGGAATCTATGGACTTAAAGGTTCAAGATCATTCTTTGTTGCAACGTTATATGGACTATGCCAAAAGTCGTCAATCGACCTTTTCCCAAGATTTAAAACAAGGCTATATCAAGTTAAAGAACTTGCCGAAAAAGTTGCCTAAAATCAATCAAATCTTACGCTAACACATAAGTGGTAAGTAAAAACAGAAAACTCAGCGTAGAGAGTAAAACCAAGTTGATGATAATCACTTCTTTAATCATTTGACCGATAATGTGTGAAAATTCAAAGATAGCGCCTCTTTCCAATGTCAGCCACAAAATCAAGCGAATAGTCACCGCAATCATCGTTGTGACAATATACAGGGTGGGGCTGAACAGATAACTCCAAATCGGGTGCGTTTCGCTGGAAAAAAGGAAAATCATCACGCCGATTAAAATGCCCGCAATTGTGGTTAAATTGAATGAGAAAAAAGATCCCCAGAATGAGTCTTGATTATCTTCTGTCATGGATTATCTCCTTCTTTTTCTTGAGCGTGATGTTCTTTTTTTAGCGGCGGCTTCTGCTTCCTCTAATAGTTTTCTTTCTTCAATAATGAAGGGGGATTCTACTTTTTCCAGAACTTCAGTTTGCAATTTTAAAAACTCTTTTCTGGCGGCTTCGCTTTCCGAACGGGACATATCCTTGTCCAATTGTTCTTTGACATCCATAGCGGGTTCATAGTTTCGTTCGGCGGCCATTTTCAACCAAGCGTGGCCTAAATACAGGTTCGGTTCCACAATATCTCCGCTGACATACATTGTCCCCAAAATATATTGCGACGGGATATGCCCTTGTGAAGCGGCATAGGTGTAATACTCGGGGGCTTTGGCTTGAACGTCTTTATTTTCGTCTTTTGCAAACAGGTCGGCCAAAGCATAGAACGAAGGGATATCCCCAGCCCTGGCACTTCGTTGATATTCGGGCAAAGCCAACAAAGGTTGATTGGTGGACAGGTAAATATCGCCCAAATAACGGCCGACTTCTTTAACTTCTGTGATATCCACTTTTTGTAATAAATCAATCGCCCGTTGGGGATCTTTGGGCAGAGTGTCGCCCCTGAAATAAGCCAAGCCCAAGTTCAACATCGCCGAACTGTTGTTTCTGGCGACCGCTTCTTTATAAAAGTTGATGGCCTTCCGTTTGTCCTGGGGGACGATTTTGCCTTCTTCATACAGGTATCCCAACAAAGCCTGAGCCGAATCACTGCCTTGTTTGGCGGATTCTTCAATGAAGTTCAAACCTTTTTGAATATCTTGATTGACGCCCAAGCCTTCCAAATAAATTTTTCCGGCATAGAATTGGGCGCGATAATCGCCTTTATCGGCTTCTTTTAAAAAGCCGTTGAGGGCTTCGGTATAGTTGTGGTTGTTATAGGCTTCTTCGGCGGCCTTATAGTCCGCTTGCACTGACAACGTGGTCAGTAAAACAGTTGTGGCTAAGAGTATATATTTCATATATGTTCCCCCTTTTTTAAAGCATTTTATCCAAAAAAAAGAAGAAATACAACCTTTTTTTAAAAAAAACGGAGGAAAGTTCCCCCGTTTTCAATGTTAGAAGATTTTTATTTTATTTTAAAACAATATCTACACGACGGTTTTGGGCGCGTCCTTCTTTCGTGTCATTTGTGGCAACGAAATCTGTGGCCCCGAAACCTTTAGCGGTCAGGTTTTGTTTTGCAACGCCTTGACCTTCTAAATATGTCGCGACAGCCTTTGCCCGATTGTCGGACAAATAGACGTTGTAATCAGCGTTTCCTGTGCTGTCAGTATAGCCGTTGATTTGGGCTTTTTTGCCTGTTTCTTTTAATTTTTCGGCAACAGGAGCCAACGCTTTTTCGGCCTTTGGTGTCAATACAGCAGAATCAAAAGCGAACAAAGTGGGCCCGATGGAAAAGTCCGCTACCTTTTTCTTGGTGCAAGTCCCTTCCACGCCACATAAATTAGCACACCCCGCCAACAAAAGAGCGGAAGCCATAATTGTCATTACTTGTTTTTTCATATTATTTCTCCTTTGGGTTAAAACACAAAAACAATATAAATTTTTTTTTCACAAAAAGCAAGGGGATACAATAAATTATTTTGGGGGGATAGGGGCGATTTTTTTATGTTGCAATTTCATTTCCTTTTTGATATGCTGTTTTTCGTGATGGGTTGGCGTCCATCCAAAGGTGTGAGAACCTTATTTCTTAGGCGCCGATAAAAGCGTATTTATCACCATTCACCGATTTTAGGTTGGATGGCGGTAGAATAAAAAGCCGCGTGCGGAAAAATATACCGCACTATTTCCTAAGATATAGTTCTCAACATCCAGCCACTTACACGCCAAAGTGGCAATTTTTTTATGAAAAAGGAGAACATTATGTCAAAAAATAAAAATGTGAAATTAGAACAAGGGCAATCAAACCTTTCCCACGTCATCCTGAGCGGAAGCGAAGGATCCATGGATTCTTCGGCTAACGCCTTCAGAATGACAGGCGAAGGCGGTCGGTCAATGGTAGAAATGCTGGGGGTACTGGCAATTATCGGAGTTTTATCCGTGGGCGGTATCGCGGGCTATAAGAACGCCATGAATAAACACGCGGCGAACGAAATTTTAAACGAAGTCAGCAAACGCGCGGTTGTGGGCGCGGGTCAGTTATTACTGAATAAAGGGGTCAATTTGGCTGAATTTGAAAATACAGTCAAAAAAACTTATCCGATTGGCGTGGCGGGCACAGGCGATTGGACCGCCATGCAAAATGAATTTGCGATTGCGGTTCAGAATGTGCCCGAAGAA
>JAZRVC010000022.1:0-6699 GCA_045598925.1 Alphaproteobacteria bacterium | reverse complement strand
GTCGGCTATATCATAAAAACTGTGGCCGCGGACTTTTCTAAATTTAGGCCCGGATCCATCTACCCTGTATTTTTGTAAAGTTCTTGGCGCCAATCCCAAATAAGTGGCGGCATCCTTGGTGGTATAAAATCTCTGTTGTATTCCATATGGCATCCTTTCAAATTATTGTACACGCCATCATACATGCTCTTATTTACAGATTTATCAACTTATTTTATTGAAAAACACTTTTTCAGGGGGAAAAAGTGTGATTTTTTACATTTTTTCCCAGGAAAAAAGTGTAATTTATCTCTTATAAGGGAGAATAAAACGTGTATTTTTGAGGATAAATGACACTATTTTTGCATACAATTCATTTGCAAAAGTAAATGACTATATGTTCTTTCCGTAGAAAATGAAAATACCACCAAACATACAATAGTATGTTTGGTGGTATTGAATTTTTGAACGAAACACCTGCTGCTGCTATCCAAGACCTTTACAAAAAGTGCTATTGGATTTTCAATACAATATGGGTGGAAATTTTACGCCTGAAAAATGGCCGGCTTTTTATGAATCTTTAAAAAATCGGGATATTGCAAAAATGATCGAAGAATCCCATCGTTCACAAGTTGGTGAATATCGTAATGCTTGGGTAAAAAGGACATTAAAAGAAATACCTGTAATAAATGAATGGCATTATTCATCTAAATAAACACAGTACGCACTGGTGCCAACGATGTGATCATTCGTGGGGTTGATTACATTTTTTTGAATAATATAACAATTCCGAACGGAGTCTATTTTTTCCTCTAATACATAATTATATAATACATCCGATATATGTTCGCCAGAGAGATCATCATATTCGCAAGAAAATTTTAATTCTGTTTTTGTGTTTTTGAGTAGGATGCAATTTCTTTTTGAAACAATAGATTTTGTATAAATTCGGGTTGGAGTTAATTTTATTTCGACTTCGTTCTTAGAAATCGGATAAAGAGTTTTATAGAAGAGCGGATTCACAAACCGCTCTTCCGGTGATTGAACAGTGCAGCCTGTTAAAAGTAAAATCATTAAAAGTATTATCTTCTTCATAAAGACAGAATAAAACTTTCACCTTTTCTTGTCAAGTCAGGATTCATTTTTTTTATACAATTCATTCGCAAAAATCCACTCAAGTAAATGAAAATAGCGGGTGTTTCATTTGAAAATTCAATACCACCACCAATTAGAAGATAACCTATTGAAATAGATAGGTTATTTTTTTATCTTTTGTATCCGTGGTTGACAAATGGGCCGAATTAGGCTAAAGTTCCCCGCGAAAGGTGTGTCATCCAAATGTTGCATTTTGACGAAAAGTATTTGTATAATTTTACTGAGTGGGAAAAAGTTTTGTTTCGGCGACAAAGTCACCGTGAACAGGTTGATTTTGAAGGCTGGGAGCAAAAGTTTTTTGAATTACTTTATTCTGATTCTTCGGCTATCTTTGGCAATGATGACCCAAAGCCGTTTTCAAAATTAGATGTGAAATACACTATCAATCGGTTGGCTTTAAATGACCCCAAACTGACGCATTTGCCGTTTGGGTGTGGGGATAAAGTGGCGGGAAACTCTGACGCGATAAAAATTGCCAAAGCCATCAAAGGCAATACTTACTGTCAAACCTATGAATTTCGCCATTGTGGTTTTTCGGACAGAGGGGCTATTTTAATTTTAAAAGCCTTAAAAGATAAAGAAGTGTCTATTACTTTGGCTGATGCTTATTTATCGGATACGACTTTTAAGTATGCCTTGCAAGTGATGAATGACGCGCATAATCAATGGAAACAACTAGATTTTGGGCCGATTGCTCCATCGGCCGAAGTCAAAGCCCAATTAGATAAAAATCCCAAAATCAAGTATTCTGTGAAAACGCCCGGGTTGATTCAACGTTTTTTAATGAATCATTGCGCCCAAAGGGGATAATGCGCTTAAAGGTCTAAACATTCCTTTTTATATTCTTTCGGATAATTGACGTTCCAGAGGGGGACGACTATTTTTCCTGTATAGGAGGGAACAATGGAACATAACAATGAACAACTGATTCGTGAAACAGCGTATTATTTATGGTTGGATGCGGGTAAGCCCGATGGACAACCTGAGGCCTTTTGGTACCAAGCCATTACCAAATTAAAGCCTAAACGAATGTTGGCCGCCAAAAAGAAAAATAGAACCCGTTAAAAAAATCCCCATGAAAGTGGGGATTTTAATCTTCTAATTTCGGACGCAGACTTTTTAAAATTTGTTCTTTTTGATAAGGGGGATCGGTTCGCGCCAGAGCCCAATCTAACGCTTTTTCAATTTCGTTGTTGGTGGCATTTTCATACATCATTTTTAACTCACGGACGAATTTTTCCCGAGAAGTCGGGGTTTGTAAAAAAGAATCGTTTTCTTCTGTTTTGGGATGTTGGGCCATAAAAGCGGCCGCTTCTTTAAATAAGTCCATTTTTATTCCTTTCGTTTGTGAAAAGGATGCTCTATTTTTCCTAAAAAAACAATAAAAATTTGCAATTTTTCCATTTTTATGTTAGGCTCACCCGTATGAAAAAAGAAAAGTGGCTGTTGCCGATTTTGTTGCTAATGATGGGGGGCTTAGGGGCGCTGGGCTTTGCGCCGCTTTTTTGGGGACCGCTTACGGGGGCCAGCCTTGTTTTACTGACCCTTTTGCTCAATCAAACGGATCAAAAAAAGCGTCTTTTCGGTTTAGGTTTTTATTTCGGTTGCGGTTGGGGCGCGGTGTCTATGAATTGGTTGACTTCTGCGTTTTTGGTGGAGGGCAGTGATGTTGCCCCTTATTGTCCGATTGTTTGGATTGGCTTTGGTTTATACTTCGGATTGTTTTGGGGAGCGACGACTTATTTCAGTTCCTTTTTCCCAAAAGGGTGGAAACGTTGCGTGGCCTTTGCGGGATTGACGATTCTTTTTGAATATGCCAGAAGTCAGCTTTTTTCAGGTTTCCCGTGGAATCCGATAGGCAATATCTGGAATCCTATCCTGTCCGTTATGCAAATAACTGCTTTGGTCGGTATTTATGGTTTAAGCGGATTGACGGTTTTGTTTTTTTCGTTATTGAGTTTGGGGGTCAAAAGAAAAACCTTTATCGTGGCTTGCGTGCTGGCCGTTTGTGTCGTTGTGGGCGGTTTTCTTCGCTTGAATCTTCAACCTGATCCGGGCGTCGTTTGGGGTACGCGTTTAAGGTTGGTTCAACCGAACATCCCGCAAACACTGAAATGGAATCCTAAAAAAGCCCAAGAACATTTACATCAAACAATGGACTTATCCAAAAAAGATAGCGTCGGGATTACCCACGTTCTGTGGCCCGAAACGGCGGTGAGTTTCTTGATGAACTATCATCACGCCCAACGTTTGGAATTGATGCACGCTTTAAATCAAGGAAGCACTTTGATAACAGGGGCGATGCGGGCGGTGGATCCCCAAACGCGCGCTGTCGCGAACAGTATTTTTATTTTGGATGATTTAACGGATATTCAAGGCTACTATGATAAATCTCATCTGGTGCCTTTTGGCGAATATGTACCTTTTAGGAATATTTTGCCACTGGAAAAATTAGTGCCTGTCAATGCGGATATTACAGCGGGGACAGGGGTTCAGACAACCGCGATTTATAAGACATTGCCGGCCGCGCTATTGGTGTGTTATGAGGTTATTTTTTCGGGTGAAGTTGTGGATAAAGCCCATCGTCCCGCTTGGATTTTTAATGCCACCAATGATGGTTGGTATGGGATGAGCGCGGGGCCCTATCAACACTTTGCGATGGCCCAAACCCGTGCAATAGAAGAAGGTCTTCCCTTGGTGCGTGTGGCCAATACAGGCATCAGTGCGGTGATTAGCCCTTATGGTCAAATTCTGCAACAGTTGGATTTGGGAAAAGCGGGCACGATTGATTCAGATTTGCCCCGTGCTTTGGCGCCCACCTTGTTTGCCCGCTTTGGCCAAAAGGTTCCTTTGACGTTGGCCTTTGTGCTTTTGATTTTTGCTTTTAAAAAGAAAAAATCTGCTTGACAAGTGATTTTATTTTCTGTATAATATCCCACAAATCTATAAGAAAGGAAAAAAAATGAAAGTTCGTTCTTCACTGAAATCCGCTAAATTGCGTGATAAAAATTGTAAAGTTGTCCGCCGTAAAGGACATGTTTATGTTATTTGTAAAACAAAACCAAAATTGAAGGCAAAGCAAGCCTAATTCTGGTGGCGTTAAAATGGATTCTGATGTCCCCTTTTTCAGGGGACATTTTTTCTTGACTTTTAACTTAAAAAAGTTTATATCTTTAAGACACAAAAAAATGAAAGAAAGGAATAAAAATGAAATTCAAACCTTTATGTGATCGTGTTGTGATTCGGCGCATTGCTGAAGAAAATAAAACCGCTGGGGGCATTATCATCCCTGATACAGCGAAAGAAAAGCCTTCCACAGGTGTGGTGGTGGCGGTGGGCGAAGGTGCCCGTGATGAATCGGGAAAAATGATTCCGATGACTTTGAAAGAAGGCGACAAAGTTCTGTTTGGTAAATGGTCCGGTACAGAAGTGAAAATTGATTCAGAAGACTTGGTCATCATGAAGGAATCCGAAGTTTTCGGTATTTTAGATTAAAGGAGGAAAAAAACAATGACAGCAAAAGAAATTAAATTTGGTGTTTCTGCCCGTGAAAAAATGCTCAAAGGTGTTGACTTATTGGCCGACACCGTCAAGGTTACTTTGGGACCAAAAGGTCGTAATGTTGTTTTGAATAAAGCCTATGGCGCCCCCCGTATTACAAAGGACGGCGTGTCTGTGGCCAAAGAAATTGAACTCAGTGATAAGTTTGAAAATATGGGTGCCCAAATGGTGCGTGAAGTCGCCAGCAAGTCCGCTGATGTGGCGGGGGATGGCACAACGACCGCGACCGTTTTGGCCCAAGCCATTATTCGTGAAGGCTGTAAGGCGGTGGCCGCCGGTATGAACCCCATGGATTTAAAACGGGGAATTGATACGGCGGTGGCGGCTGTGGTGGAAGATATTAAAGCCCGCAGTAAAGAAGTTTCCACCAATGACGAAATTGCTCAAATCGGCACGATTTCTGCCAACGGTGATTCATCCATCGGCGATTATATTGCCGAAGCGATGGGCAAAGTCGGTAAAGACGGCGTGATTACCGTGGAAGACGCTAAAGGTATTGAAACCGAATTAGAGGTTGTGGAAGGGATGCAATTTGACCGTGGCTATTTGTCGCCTTATTTTGTAACCAACCCCGATAAGATGACGGTGGAATTGGATAACCCCTATATTTTAATCAACGAAGCCAAACTGTCCACTTTGCAACCTTTGTTGCCTGTGTTGGAAGCCGTTGTGCAATCGGGTCGCCCGTTGTTGATTATCGCGGAAGATGTGGAAGGTGAAGCCTTGGCGACACTCGTGGTAAATAAGTTGCGCGGTGGATTAAAGGTCGCGGCGGTGAAAGCCCCTGGATTCGGTGATCGCCGTAAAGCCATGTTGGAAGATATTGCTATCCTCACAAAGGGCCAAGTAGTGTCCGCTGATTTGGGCATGAAGTTGGAAGATGTCCGCTTAGATATGTTGGGCACAGCCAAATCCGTGACGATTACCAAGGACGAAACAACCATTGTGGATGGCGCTGGGGCAAAGGCGGATATTGAAGCCCGTTGCAAACAAATTAAGCAACAAATTGAATCCGTCGGCTCTGACTATGATAAAGAAAAGTTGCAAGAACGGTTGGGGAAACTGTCGGGCGGTGTCGCTGTGATTAAAGTCGGCGGGGCATCAGAAGTGGAAGTCAAAGAGAAAAAAGACCGCGTGGATGATGCGTTGCATGCTACCCGTGCGGCTGTGAAAGAAGGGATTATTACGGGTGGTGGAACGGCTTTGTTGTATGCCACAAAGGCTTTGGATAAAGTCAAACCAGAAAATGATGACCAACGCGTGGGCGTGGATATCATCCGCAAAGCCCTGCAGGCACCTATCCGTCAAATTACAGCCAATGCGGCGGTGGACGGATCCGTTGTTGTGGGAAAACTGTTGGAAAAATATGAAACCAAAATGGGATATGATGCCCGCAAAAACGAATATACCGATATGTTTAAATCGGGTATTATTGACCCGACCAAAGTGGTGCGCACAGCCTTGGAAGGTGCGGCCTCTATCGGTGGGTTGTTGATTACAACCGAAGCCATGGTGGCGGATAAGCCCGAAGATAAATGTGCTTGTGGCCATAACCATGCTCCCGATATGGGTGGTATGGGGGGAATGTATTAAACGTTTCTGTTATTTCCTAACATTGTCGCCCGTGAATTTTTGCGGGCGATTTTTTTATGTTGCACATTTTAAAAATTTTCGCTAAAGTGATTTTCGTGGCGGGATGGTGTCCGCCCAGAGGGTTCATAGCCTCTTAAGAGTTGTCAATTACCGTTGACGTAAAACGCTTCTAGTCTTTGACTGGAAGCGTGGCCAAATAAGCATTTGCCAATAGGCTGCACTATTACTCTTAATAGCTATGAAACTTCCAGTCGCTCTCACCAAGCGACATTTTTAGTTCATGAGAAAGGAACCAAAACATAGAAAAAATTATTGAGTTGCGTTATTAGCAAAGAAATTAGTTTTTCTTGTTTTGATGCATCGTGAACAATCTCTAATATCAATGAAAGGAAAAATAAGAGATGAGACAAA
>JAZRVC010000021.1:0-16861 GCA_045598925.1 Alphaproteobacteria bacterium | reverse complement strand
ATTCTGAAACAAGTTCAGAATGACATAAAGAGGTTTGTTCTGAATGACAACATTGATTTTTAGTTTTATTTAACATATTTACTTCCTTTTTATTAAAAAAACGCTGTGATGAGCAGCGGTTGGAAGTTAAACACTATCTAATAAATACCGTCGCATATTTGGGTAGAAACTACCTGTATTCTGCGACCATCCAACCCATCAGGATTGGAATTTTTGTCCTGTTTCAGACATATTAGGAGGTGTTTAATCCTCACGACGGGAATCGCCCGACCGCAGAGTTATTTTAATGAAAAAAGTTCGCTTTTGCAAGATAATTATGATTGTTCTTTTAAATAATCTTTTAAAATTTGATACGCTTCGCCCAGTTTTTGAAACAGCCCCGCTTCTTTTTTGGAAATATCAGGATGATATTTTTTCGCCAAAGTCTTATATTGTTTTTTTAGATCCTCTTTTTTAAGCGGGAAAGTGAGTCCCATAAAAGCCATCGCCCTTTGCACTTTCGGGGGATATTTTATTTGTTGCGGGGGTGGGTTATAGCCCCCGTCCATGCCCAGTCTTTCTTCTTTAAACACATCAAACGGATCCGAAAATTTCGGGTTGGCTTTATGTTCCCCCAATTTCCAAGTGGGCCTTTGCCACACCACATCATTTTGTAATTGTTGTTCAATTTCATCAGGGGAAAGACCCTTTAAAAAGTCCCAATTTTTATTGTATTCGGCCACGTGCTTTTGACAAAACCAATAATGCGACCGCAAGGTCCTGTCCTTGGGCGCGCGAAACTCGCCCGCTTCTGTACAGCCCGGAAAATCGCAATCGTGGAGCCTTTTTTTAACCGTTTCTTTCCTTTTCATCTTACACCATATAATTGTAATTTAAAAATAAATACATTTTTAGGTTGCATTTTTATACTTTGGTACCTATTAGATATAAGTATATTCTATTTCATCATAAAAAGAAAGGAGTAAATGATGTTAGTTTGTAAAAATGTCATCGTTAACGGGCGCAGAACCAGTATGCGCTTGGACCGTGAAACTTGGATTTCTTTGGCCGATATTTGTCAGCGTGAAAATATCACGATTCATCAATTATGTTCTAAAATTGATACGACCAAAGGGACTTCCGGCTTATCGGCTGCCACGCGTTTGTTTGTTTTGACGTATTTTCGCTTTGTTTTAAATCAATATGAAAACAGGCAAGATAATACCGCAAAAACATTTAATCCGAATGTGGTTTTGCAACAGGCTTGAATATTTTTTCTGAAAGCGCATTTTTTTCTAGTCAAAAGCCTGAATTTTTTGTATAATAGGCTTTATTAAAGGCATGAAGGAATGCGCATGAGAAGTGCAAAACGAACAATTATAATAGGCGTTATTGTTTGGCTGCTGTTTTTCGGATGGTGGTTTAAGGGGTATCTTTATATCAATTGGCGCTTTGAATTGTTTTCATTTCGTTCATGGACTTTTGTTTTTAATGAATTTAAAGAAGGGTGGCGTTTGTCCAATACGGGCGATTGGATTTTTCTGTTTTCCTTTTTGTTATCCGGCCCTGTTTTTTGTTTGCTTTGGTTTTTGGCAAATCAAGTTTTATGGTTCGGGTGGGTGAAAAAAAGTTATCATTGCACCAAAAAAACCTTTAAAAAAGTATGTAAAAGAAAAGCCTCTTTTGAGGCGGACGAAGAACCGAATGATCCGATGGCCACCTTGGGTGCCACTAAAAGCGGGATACAACGTCCTGCCCGAATGGCCAGCACTTCCGGTGGGATGACGGGGCTGATGGGGAAAATGCCCGCTAACCAATCTTTCCCTTTACAAACAAATCCGAATCCTTGGGCGCCGATGTCGGCCAAAGAACCCGAATTGGTGATTTCCGAACAACCTATTTATTCTCCTTCGGCGGATTTTAAAGATATTGCCGAAACGCCTTTAAGTGAAGTGGAATTACCCCAAATTGAATCCGTCAATGAAGATGTTGCTTCGGTACTGATTAAAGCGGGCTATCGCGTGTGGAATGATGTGCCTTGGATGGGGAAAAAATTAAATTGGCTGGCCGTGGCGCAGGATCAATTATGGGTGGCCCTGTATGATGATGAAACAGGCGATTGGTTGGCTGATGAAGAAGCCTTTAATGATGAAGATCCTTTGTGGTTTTCGGAAACAGATCATCGCGTGTCGCCTGTCTTTGAACTGAAAAAGATTCAGAAAAATTTACAAAATCAAGGGCTGGAGTTAGCGATTCAACCTGTGCTGATTGAACGGCGGGGAAATCTGATCAATGCCGAAGATATGTTAAAGACTTGGAACGATTTAGGGGTGATTGTCTGTCGGACGGAAATCGGGGGACCTGTGGAATTGCCGACTGTCAGTGAAGTGTTAAAAGACCAGCACGCAGCACCTTCTGAACAGATTTTACAGAAAATCAGTACAATGTTTAACTTAGGGGAGAAAGTAAATGGCTGATAATCAATATGATGAACAAAAAAAACATCAAAAACGCAATATGCGTTCCGTGTTGTTGGGAATTTTGTGTTGGTGGATTGCGTCTATTCTGGTTTTTCCTTTAATGTATTTGATTGAAGGGGCTCCCCTTTCCGAAATCGCAAAATTTTTTAAAGGCGTCTTTAATATCTTGCATCCGTTGTATTTGCTGACGGTGTATGCGAAATGGGCCACTTATGTGTATCATAATTCCGGATTACATTTTAATTTATATCTGCCTTTTTTGCCTTTCATTACTTTCTTAATCATTACTTTTTTGGGTATTGCGACCAACCCTTTTGGGAAATTATCCACTGTGTTCGGCAACGGCCATTTAGCGACTTTTGCCGAAATTAAAAAAATGAAACTGTTAAACGGTTTCTGTATTGTGTTAGGGAAGTTTCGCGGGAAACTGTTAAAATTAAACGAAACATTGTCTGTGTTGGCACTGGCGCCTCCGGGGGCCGGTAAAACAGCGGGGATTGTGGTGCCGACTATTTTTGAATCTGATTCCATGAGTATCATTGTGAATGACGTGAAGCCTGAGTTGGCCGAAAAAACATCCGGCTATCGGGCAAAAGTGGGCCCTGTTTTTGTCATCAACTGGGGCGCGCAGGATGAACCGGAAAAAGGGATTTTCTATCCGTCGTGGAACCCGTTGTCGCCGAATCTATTACCGCCTTTGGGCCCGGCCCGTGATATGTATATTGACTCTATGGTGGCGGTTTTGGTGGAAGAACCCAAAGGGGGCCAAGATCCTCACTGGTCCAAGACGGGTCGCAATGCCATGTCGGGATTTTTGCATTTTATTGCCAGTAAGTGCGAACGGGCCCGGGCCAATGATTACTTTATCAATAAATTACAAGAAGGGTCTTTTGATGAAGAAGATGCGCAGATTTTGGCTACCTACTATGCGGATATGGCGGATCAAAGCGCGATGTTGGCTTTGGATGCCCTTAAGAAAGGTCAGTTGTCTTTAAACAATTATGCCCCTGTGGGAACGTGGGAAGGCTTGCCCGAAAATTGGCATGGACATGAGGCCTGTATTTCTATGATTTTGGAATGGCTGACCGATATGCAAATGCGCAGTGCGGCGGATATTAAACGGCGGGCAGATGAAGGCGACCAAATGGCCATGATGGCGGATGCCATGAAAGATGTGTTGGATGCGGCGGTCAATGAAGCCAATCGGTTTGCCTATGCCAAGCGGGCCATTACCGAAATGAATCAGTTGGCCACAACACCTGATAAGGAACGGGGCTCTATTTTATCCACGGCTTTGGCGGGCATCAGTATCTTTAAAAACGCGGCTGTGAAAGAAAGAACAAAGTTCAGTGATTTTTCCTATCGTGATTTACGGGGGATGGTGGATCCGACCATCAATGAAATGCGTCCGGTGTCTGTGTACCTGTCAATCAATCAGGTGGATGCCAAGGCTTTGAACAGCATCACGGGTATTTTTGTGGAGTTATTGAGTTCGTACTTGATTGCGAATCCCCCGAATTTTAAAACTTCGGATGGAACGAAAACAGGGCCTTATTCGGTTTTGTTTGTGTTGGATGAGTTCCCGCAAATGCCGAAACTGGATTGTGTGAAAAACGGGCCGGCGGTCGGGCGTGGGATGAAGGTTGCCTATTTGCTGATCGGGCAGGACTTTGGTCAGATTTCCGGTCAATACGGGAAAGATGATTTGGAAACGATTATTTCCACGACAGCGGCCAAAATTATTTTGTCACAAAACAATGAACAAACAGCGGAACGTTTTGTAAAGATGATCGGGTCCAAGACGATTGAAGTGAAGAGCACCTCTAAACAAGAAAAAGGTTTTGATTTAAAGGGGATGTTTGCGGATAAGCCTGGTAATGGCGGGGGCGGGGGAACCAACGTCAGTCGTCAATTACAAAAGATTGATGTGGTCAGTGCATCGGATATTTTAAGTTTGGGTCAAACGAAGCAGTATGTTTTGGTTCAAAATTACCTGTCCACACCGATTTTGGCGGATGCACCGCGTTATTTCTTGGATAAGAAGTTTTTGAAGAAGGCGGCGATACCGCCTTGCCCGTGCGTGCCGTCTTGGATTGTGGCACGCCGTCCGGCTGAGGAAGTCCAGCAAGTCATTGAAGAAACAACCGTGATGCAACAGCAAGTCGGATATCAAGATTCGGCGGTTTTAGCGGCCCCTGAATCAGGGATGTTGGATCAAGATATGGACTTTAAGTCAGCCGAAGATCCGGTGCAAATTCCGGCGCCTCAATTCACGCCGCCGAATGCTCCGCTTTTAACCCCACCCACAGAATCGGAAAAGGAGCCTGATGAATCCAACCAATGATGAATTAGACGGTACGGATATTTTTGACAACTGGGATCAGTTGGTGGGTCAGCCTGCGTCTCAACTCCAAAAGAGCGAGTTGGATGACGGCTTGATGGATGCGTTGATGAGTGATGAAAAAGGTCAGGATTATTGGGTCAATTTGTTTCAAAGTGAAAACTTTGCGGGCATGGATTTGATGACCGCGCCCTATCATCCCTATACGCTGAACGAATTACAAAATCATCAAGATTTTTTGAAATTGCGGGCGGATTTTTTGCAAGATTTGACGCAAAATTACCTGAATGATTTGCGGGCGGCGGGTTTATCGGAAGAAAGCATTTTTTATATGAAAAAAGGTATTTTGCCGGCCAACTGGACGGTGCATTTAAAATACCCCTTGCTGTACGGGGGAAAGTTGGAGATGGAAAATTTGGTTTTAATTCCCGAACATCCTTTTCATAAATTGATTCATACTTTTTTAAATCGTCAATTGTTTTCGGATGCGGGCAAGGCCCACCCCAAGACACTCTATGTGCCTGTGCCGTTGGGAAAGGTGTATATCTCGGGCGGGGATTGGACGGGATCGGGGGGAAAAGCCACCTCAGACCGCAGTGTGATGGCGGGGATGACTTCGGCCGCTTTACAACAAATTGCGATTAAAACGGGGGGCCGATGAGCGTCAATGTTATTTTAAATCAACTCTATCAAAACTATGCGCAAGTGTTTGCCCCGCAATCCGTGATGACGATTCAACGGTTGTCTATTGCGCTGGTGAAAAAAGGATCTATTCAAATTCCCGCGGACTATGTTCAGTTTTTGACAATGTCGGACGGGTTGTCGTGGAACGGATTAGAATTGTTTTCTATTGAGGCGCACGAACGTAAAGACACCGTATTCCCGCAACCCACCCTGTTGAATGCGCAAGAAGAATTGAGTGTTAAAAAATTATTTCCCAAAACATTAGTGGTGGGCACAGCCCCTGAAGAATTGATTGTGTATTTTAACGAAACACATGCCTATCATATTTTAAACCGCGACACATGGGATGTTGTGGTAAAACTGCCCCGTTTGGCGGATGTCCTTTATTTTTACGGGGCACCCAAGGAATAAAAAAGACTTGCAATTACCCCGAATATCTGATTAAATGAGTGTTGAGGAGGAGTTGGCGTTCCTCTGATGGTGTCAGAACCAAGTGAAAAACGCGCCGATAAAAGCGTACTTTATCACCATTCACCGATAAGGGTTGGATGGCGGTAGAATAAAAGCCGCGTGCGGAATAATATACCGCACTACTTCGTTTTTCGTAGTTCTGAACGTCCAGCCACTTGCACGCCAAAGTGGCATTTTTAATTACGAAAAAGGAGTAAAAAATGATTAAAACTAAAAATAAGAATAATAATTACTTTTGTCATTCTGAACTTGTTTCAGAATCCATTACCACTTCCGCGTGGAGAGTTGGGAAGAATCTCAAAGGCTTGTGTCAGCGTGCCAATGGATTCCGGACTAAATCCGGAATGACAGGGGAAACGGGTCGGTCAATGGTTGAAATGCTGGGGGTCCTCGCCATTATCGGGGTGCTGTCAGTGGGTGGTATCGCGGGTTATACTATGGCCATGAATAAATATAAAGCGAACGAAATCGTGAACGGAGTATCCACTATGTATATGTTGGGTATGTCCGCGAATAAAGGTCAAGGAAGCACAACGGATATGTTATATTCCACTACTGTGAGTACAAAAGTTCCCACAGGTGCCAGTGAAATTACTTACAAGACGGATAAAACCGTTGTGGCCGCTATCACAGATACAGGTGTCTGCGACCAAGTCAAAAACCAACTGGGCGATAAAGCCACAGGTGATTGTGGTTCTTTAATCATTACTTTAGGCGCAGTCGGTGCAACAAGTGGTAATTGTTTCTTAAATGATTCATGCTCACAGGCAAATTGTGCACAATCTGGAGGTGTATGGTGTAATAATGGGTGTTTTAGTAGAAGTTATTGTCTATTTTATGATAGTTGTTTACAAGCAGAAGAGTGTGATGATTGGACTCAGATGTTTGAGCCATGTATGAAATCAGGTAAATCAGCCATTTATTGTGAGTGTTATGAAAACTATCAAGATAATTCTCGTTGTACAGAAATAGAGCAATGTGTGGAAGAAACAGAGTATTCTTATGATGCATGCGATTGTATTAGTTCTGAGCAACCTGAAGATGATTGTAAAAATTTATAATATTTTTTATTTTTAACAACTCCTGTTTTTTACAGGAGTTGTGTTTTATTCCAACTCATCATACACGCGTTTGATTTCTTTCATATCTTGCCACATCAGCCATTTGGGTGAATTTGGGGCATGGGAGGGGTTGCGCAATAAATACGACGGATGGAAAATCGGCATCATCTTGGCGCCATGGGGCCCGTCAAACCACTTGCCCCGAATCTTGGAAATTCCCAACGGGGTATCAATAAAGGACGTGAGCGCCACTTTCCCGCACAACAAAATAATTTTGGGTTTTAAAATTTCCAATTGTTTATCCAAGTATTCCCGACAGGCCTTTTTTTCTTCAGGCAGCGGATCCCGATTATCGGGCGGGCGACATTTAATCGTGTTGCAAATATAGATATTTTTATTTCTTTCAAAGCCGACACTGGCCAAAATCTGATCCAACAATTTTCCCGCGCGCCCCACAAAAGGTTCGCCCGTCATATCTTCGTTATAGCCCGGGGCTTCGCCAATCAGGACGATTTTATCATTCGGTGTGCCGCCCGAAAAAACCACTTTTGTCCGCGTCTTGCCCAACGTGCATTTTTGACAATTTAGGCATTGTGCTTTGACTTTTTCCAATTCTTCAAAATTCATTTTTTTCCTCCAATACTTTTTGGGCGACATCAAACGAAAAACCCGCCCGCGCTAACTTGGCCAAATCCTTTTGATAATCGGCGCCCAAATGCTTTTTACGGACGAACAAGCGCGCCGAAGCCAACTCATCCACCTCTTCTAAATAGGGGGTGATGTCGTCTGCGGTCAGGCCGCTTTGCATGAGTTTGCCCAAAATAAAACGGCGCGATTTACCGCTTTCTTTCAGTCGGCGAATCGTGTTTTCAATATAGCGCGTATCGTTGACATAGTTTAAGCGTTGCATTTCTTGAACGACTTGCTCCACCCACTCGGTTGCTTGCGGGGGGACTGTGTCGCCTTTCAGGGCGTCCTTTTTTAACCGATTGATAAGGACGGTTTTTAGTTTTTGGCTGTTCGCCTCATAGCGTTCCAAATAAAAGAGCGCTCGGTTCTTTAAGCGTTGAAAAGTAATCGTTTTCATCCTTGACAAGACTCCTGATTTTTCAGATAATAGGCGCAAATCAAGGAAATTGCAAATGAAAAAGTGGTTAGCGATTTGGTTGGGAGTGGTGCTGTGTTCATGTATGAATGCCCCCACGGATGTCTTTACGGATTCTCTCAACTTGGGCGAAAAAATCGTTGTTCCGGTTCAGTCGGTAGAGGTGGTGGATTTAACGAAGACCCATGATTCCAAACACTATATTCAAAACAAATGGCCGCAAGTTCCCCAACAAATGCTCATCCGTTGGGGACAGGAAAATTTAAAAACTGCCCCGTCTTCGGACAGGTTGATTGTGGTTATTCAACAAGCGGATGTCGTACGGGAAGAACTTGCCGCCCCGCATTGGTATGAAAAAGACGAAGTGAAAGATACCCTGATTTATCAGGTGGAATTTATTGTGAAAACAAAAGAAAAGACAAAGAAAACTTTTACCGTTGGCGGAAAAAACTTTGTCCAAATGCCTGCGAAATTCAGTTTGGCGGATAAAGAAAAAGAGTGGGTGAAGTTAGCCAATAAAATGTTTGAAAATTTAAATCAACAAGTGCGTTTAAAATTGAAAAATGTGGTCTAAATATCATCCTTTTTGGGAAAAATTAAAAGCATCCTCAATTGATTTATTGTCCGATCGTTTGGCGGGCGTTGTCTTGGGGTTTGCGGGCGGATTATTGACGGGATTTATTTATGGCGGCAGTTGGCTTTATTTTTTGGGGATGGGGATAACGGGCGTCCTGTTTTATCAATTCAGAAAAAATCTGATTCCCTCATTTGTGTTTTTAATGTTGGGCAGTTTTTTCTTGGCGATGGGGTGGGTGCAAATTCCTGTAAAAATGAAAGCACATCCTGTTTTAACAGTGCCTGTGTTTCAAATAGACATCCAAGGGGAAATTCAAGAAAATCTGGTTCTTCCCGACAAACAAATTCTGATTTTAAAAAACATCCGATGGCCCCGTTCGGATTTAAATAATCCGGATAAAGTCCAACTGATTTTAAAGCACAGGAACCTTACTTTAAAAGCACAAGATCAACTTTCGGCTGAAGTGTCGCTCTATCCGTTAGAGGCGGAAAGCCTGAAAAAATCAAAGTATCCTTTGGCTTATTTCCAAGGAATCGGTGCCCGCGGGGAAATTTTAAATATCACGCACATCTGGCCGTCAAACACGTCTTTCTCTGTGTTTGAAAAAATCCGTCAAGCGATTGTGCAAAAACTGTTTCAGATTTTGCCCGAAAATCAAGCCCGTATTGCCACCCCATTGATTATCGGTGAGCAAAAGTTTGTTCTGCCCGCACAGTATCAAGTGTATCGCCAAGCCGGTATTGTGCATGTGCTTTCGGTGTCAGGTTTTCACATGGCACTGTTGGCGGGCTTTTTATTTTTTGTGATACGGGGATTGTGTGCGTTGATTCCGTATCTGGCATTGCATTTTAACTCTAAAAAAATAGCGGCGGTTTTGGCTTGGCTGGGAACGCTGTTTTATCTGACCCTATCAGGGTACCAAATTCCCGCTGTGCGCTCGTTTGGGATGATTAGTTTGGTTTTCTTGGGCATTTTAATAGACAGGCCCGCTTTTTCAAAAAATTCTTTGTTGATACTGGCTTTTCTTTTGTTGCTGATTTGGCCGGAAAATATTTTATCCATCAGTTTCCAATTGTCGTTTCTATCCGTGCTGATTTTAATTTCAGTGCATGACTTTTTTCAAAAGCACCGCCATAAAGACAATAGATTTACCCTTTCCGTATGTGAGTTTTTGACACTGAATATCGCGATTACTTTTGGCCTGCTTCCTTTGATTGCGTGGCATTTTAATCTGATCAATCCGTATGGGATTTTCGGTAATATGTTGTTGAGTGTGGTGTTTTCATTGGGGGTAATGCCTTGCTTGTTTGTGGGATGTTTGCTGATGCCATTGGGTTTAGAGTCAGGCTTTTTCACGGTGGCGGGTTTTTTGCTCAACCATATAGAATCCTTTTGTCAAAACATTGCCCAGTGGCCGAACGCAGAAGTTTTTGTCCCCACCTATTCTTCATGGGCGCTGTGCCTGTTTTTGTTGGGCGTGATTGTGGGATGCCTGTACCACACCATCGGCCGATTTTTGTGTGTAGCCCTTTTTTGCGGGGCAATGGCGATACAGGCTTTTCATCACCAAGCAGATATAGTCGCGTATCAAGGGGCGCTGCAATGGGTGGAAAAAGGTCAGTTATATCAGACACAAACGGGCCCCAAAACTCTTCAGCAACGGTGGGCCAAACAAAGGGGATTTGCCGGGGCGATTTCTGTTTTAAGGCCGGATTACCTGCGGTTAAAAGGCAAAAAAATAGCCCTGACCGCTAACGGATGCTTGGGGGCGGATATGGCTTTGCTTTCCTATGCGGACAGTCGTTGTCATGCGCCGACTTTTGTGATGGATTCCAATCTGTTTTATCAAGTTTTTATTGCCCCAAAAGAAATTAAAATCACGCAAGGGGCCGGGGTGGTTTTCAGAATTAAACCTTGACCTTTTCAGGGTTTTGGGCTATAATGAAAGCCAAGTGGTCCTGTAGCTCAGCTGGATAGAGCAACTGCCTTCTAAGCAGTAGGTCGTGAGTTCGAATCTCGCCGGGATCACCATTTTATATTTCGAAATAGTTTTTAAAAAAGTGTCCTAAAAATTTACGTTTTATCCCACGAAAAGGTATAAAAAATCCCATTGTAAGAATTAAATTTTCCGAAAAAGCCGTTTTAAAAGATTTTTTTAATTGAAGTTTTGTATAAATGGGATGCAGTAATTTTTCATTGACCGCCCAATCTGCATCATTTTGTTTTAATGAGGGATAATTTGCTGAAATTTTTGTAATAAATGGGGAAATTTGTTCTTCTTTTATCTCAGTGTGCGACATTTGATGATTGTTTGAAAAATATAATATATGCCACGATTTATCAGGAAATGTTTTGTTTAATAAATGATAGGCCGAAATGAGATCTATATTGTTTTTTAGACAATGCGGTTCAATGGCTTTTTCTTGAAAAACGATGAGTATTTTTTGACTATTTTGAATAGTTTGAAGTAGTCGTTTAATACGTCTTTGATATTTTTCAAAAATACGAGGGTAATCTTCTTCTAATGATTTTTCTCCAGAAAAATCGTGATTAAATAAAAGGCCATTTTTTGTATTAAATACGAGTCGTCTTAAACCGCCACGATCCATATAAGTTTGTTCGGTTGACTGTAAATCTGCTTTATTTATAAAATCATCAAAATGATGGCATAAAATTTGTACGCGTGAGAAAAAGTTATCATCTCCGCCAATCCAATCTAACGGATACGAAGATTTTTGTAGCCTGTGTTTTCTGAGCAACATAGAAGTTGGACAGGCGGCCCCTAAACTAAAAATAAGATCAAATTTTTGTTTTTTCATAGCTTCATTATGCGTTCTTTTGGATAAAAATGTCAAGTAAAATCCTCAAGAAGCTCCCTTGACACAAAAGACGGAGTTATGTTAGAGTACTGGAAAAGGAAAAAAATGTTTTTTAAAATTTTATGTTTGTTCGTTTTTACGTTGCCGGCGTGGGCACAAAATACCACTATTGATTCTTTTTCTCAAGCCAAAGAACTTGCCCTCAATCAAGTGTATTATGACCACCCAATCACGTTTTATTGCGGGGCCGAAATCGGGGCCGATAAAAGTCTGATTTTACCCGAAGGCTTTCAAACGGATAAGTATCAAAATCGGGCGAATAAATTAGAGTGGGAACATGTGGTCCCTGCGGAAAATTTTGGTCGAGCCTTTGTTGAGTGGCGGGAGGGCCATCCCAAGTGCGTGGATAAAAAAGGAAAGGCCTATAAGGGACGCAAATGCGCCGAAAAAACAAACAGTCAGTATCGGTTTATGCAGGCGGATTTGTATAACCTGTATCCTGCTATCGGGGCGGTCAATGCGGTGCGTTCCAACAAACAATTTGCCCCGTTGCCAGAGGCTAAAAATTCCTTTGGCGCGTGTCCGATGAAGATAGAAAAAAACAAAGTGGAACCACCCGATGGGGCGAAAGGGACGATTGCCCGCACTTATCTGTATATGCAAAAAGCGTATAGCGGGGTTTATCGTATGAATGCGTCAATGGAAAAGTTGATGCACGCATGGGATGAAAAGTTTCCGCCTGATGCTTGGGAATGTAGTCGTGCCCAGCGCATCCACCACATCCAAGGCAATCTCAATCCCTTTGTCGCGCGTAAATGCCCCGACTAATATCCGTTTGTTGAACACCATTTAACAACAATATTACTGTGCTACACATTCTGTCCCATTCCACTTTGGATGAGCATCATTACAATAGCAATCTTTTTTATTTGTGGCGTTCCCGTTTCCATTACCCGAAGCATTTTTTGGACAATTTAACCAAGAATCATCTGTTCCCAAAAAGCAGACAGTATAGACACGATCTGCGGTTGTTATACTTGTAAGAACCGGATAGTTACCATAACCTAAATAATAAACGTCCATTTTCATTACGCCATTTGTCCATGTATTGTTACCATAATTTCCATATATATAAATTCGACCTACACCAGCATTATTTAAATTTTTTGCAAAGGTTAATTTTTTGTTACAACTAGATGGATCAGGATACCATGAACAATTTGTATTATATTGATCAGAAGGAAAATCGGCTAAGCCAAAGGTTCTTCCACCGATAGCAGTACAAAAATTCCTTTCACTTTCGATGACTAATGGATCATGTGTTACGATTGTCCCAACGCCTTTCACCCATTTTTTTTGAGGATGAAATTCAGATATTCTTTGGTAAAAAGCAGCTGAGTAGTAATCAGTGATACTTTGTGACTGCCATACTGCACTGTCATATTCTGGGCTTAGAGGCCTTGTAGGCATACAAGATGCGTCATAAGAAGAAGGATATGCCTCTTCAAAAGAACAAAAATATCCTTTTGGAGGATTTCCTCCATATCGTGCACAATTCGTAGTACAATAACTAAAAGAAGATGTATACAAGCTACAACCAAGACTACTATATGATTTCATGAGTAAAGGACAACAGCTGTTCTCTATTTTCTTGGAATTTTGTTCGCCTCCATAAGTCCATCTTTTTGCATATCCTTCATTACATTCACAAGCACTTCCAGTCCAATTACCATTTTTGCATACACATTGGTTTCCTGCATCGTTTGCCTCTTGGCCATTTTCACAGGTTTCACAGACGCCTTCTGCATTACAAATCTTGGTAATATCAGAGCCACAATCGTCAAAATTTCTGCATGCAACACAGGCATTTTTGGTTTCATCATAATATGGTTTATCTGTTGCACATTCACATACCTTTGTTTTTGTATTACATGTTTGTCCATTACCACAGCACTGACTTCCACATTGTCTTTCTGTTAAACAATAGGTACAGGTATAGGTACCATCACCATTATCGATCGCCAAAGTATTACTACACTTCGTTTGACAGGTGGTTGAATTATTCGAAATTTCCGGATTATCAACGGTTGGGCAGATAGAACAAGAATTGCCATCTGCAAAATATCCCGTGTTGCAATAACATCCGGTACCGGTCAATTGGTTGTTGTTCTCACCTGTGGTGGAGCTGTTTGTCGGGCAGACATGACAGGTATAATTTCCGCCCGATTGAGTTTCATAAGCATTAGTGCAACGCCCTGAACATAAACCACTGGTGGAAACATTGACTGAGTCTGAACCTGTCGGACAGGCCGAACATTGTGTGCCATCGGCAAAATAACCTGCTTCACAATAACAAGAAGTGTTTCCCAAACGATTCCCTGTATTTGTGGTGGAACTGTGGGCGGGACAGGCCGAACATCCCGAACCTGTATAATACGGTCTTTCGGATGGACAACTGGCGCAAACGGTGCCATCTGTGGCGCAAACAACATTACAACTGGTTCCATTAGTTGAGGAAGTCCCTTCCGGACAACAAATTTGATATTCTATTGTGCCAACGATGACTTGACTGAGACCATAACCACTGTTGCATTGAACGGTACCATTAGGGCAGGTCGCATTTTGTGGGCATGCGTGGCATTGACCATCATCAAAGCAAGCAGGTGTTGAGCCTGAACACGTCAATTTTTTGGATGTAATACATCCGTTGGCATCATAAGTGTTGCTAGTAAATTTGCAACTTTGTTCGGCGGGATCCGCACACTTGGTACAACTATCTCCTGTGCGATAATAGTTGGAATCACATGAGAAAGTGCCATTACCCCCTGAACAGCTGGCGTTCGGTGGACATGTGTGGCATTTTCCATCACTAAAGCACGCGGGGGTTGAACCTAAACAGGTTATTTTTTCTGTGGTCAAGCACCCAGTTGTTTCATCAAACTCATCCGCAGAAATTGCGCAACTTTCATCAGGGGTGCCACATCCCTCGCAGTTGCCACTGGCGGTACAATAAGCATCTGTCCCACAGGTATTCCCATGACACACGCAGGTGGTCCCATTCCAATAAGGGGTGCTGTCGTCCGTACAGGTAGAACATTCTTGGCTATACGTTTTATTACATTCGTGGCAATCATCCCCTTCTGTTCCGACCGCACAGACATGGACGGGTGTACAGGCATTTTCAATACATTGATATCCCGTGGGGCAAGTATTGATACAGGTATCGGTTGTCCTATCACACGTTTCGCACAACGACATACACTCGGCGCAGGTGCGCCCAAAGGCCTCAAACGCAGATGCCCTGAGTGGGAAAATCACTTTTAAATCAAAATCATTATTCACATCCGAACAATCCACTTCTGTGGGCCGGTGGGCGACATCATCAATGGAAATACGTAAGGCATCTTTCCAATCTTTTTGCTTTAAGGGGAGACAGGCGTTGGCGGGCACATCTTTCACCAAAATCGTGAATGTCCCGTTTTCTTTTTGGGGCACAGACATATCCAATCCCGAACGCGTTTTATTGCCCATGCCGGAATCATAGGTGCTTTTTCCTTGAAAATTACTGCCCCGCACAGATTCCGCCCGCGTCATAATGTCTTCATAAAGGTTGGTTGCATCATGGCGACTGATGACTTGACGATAGCCCATCAACGCCCCGATGGTTAAAATAATGATAATGGCAATCACCATAATCATCTCTAACATACTGCGACCGGATTCTTTTTGCTTTTTTGTTTTTTTCATAGGAATCTCCCTTTTTTCTTTGATTATAAATGATTTTTTAAGGATTGCAATAAAAAAGAGCGGATTTTTAAAAAAAATCTCTTGCAATTCAAAAAAAAATAGGTATGATAAAAGGAGAACAAAACGAGAACAAAGGAGAAAAACTCATGGAAAAAGATAAAGCATTAGAAGCCGCTGTGGCACAAATTGAACGGGCCTTTGGAAAAGGTTCTATCATGCGCTTGGGACAACAGGAAAACGCCGTGGATATGCCGGCGATTTCTACGGGGTCCTTGGGGTTGGATTTAGCCTTGGGGATTGGGGGATTGCCCAAAGGACGTATTATTGAAATTTATGGGCCCGAAAGTTCGGGGAAAACAACCTTGGCTTTGCACGTGGTGGCCGAAGCCCAAAAGCAAGGCGGCAATTGCGCCTATGTGGATGCCGAACATGCTTTGGATCCCAGTTATGCGCGCAAACTGGGCGTCAACATTGATGATTTATTGATTTCTCAACCTGATACAGGGGAACAGGCTTTGGAAATTGCGGATACTTTGGTGCGTTCGGGGACGATGAGTGTGCTGGTCGTGGATTCTGTGGCGGCCTTGGTGCCCAAAGCGGAATTGGAAGGCGATATGGGTGATTCCCATATGGGACTGCAGGCCCGATTGATGAGTCAGGCGTTGCGAAAACTCACCGCTTCTGTGGCGCGGACAAATACATTGGTGATTTTCATCAACCAAATCCGTATGAAAATCGGGGTGATGTTTGGTAATCCCGAAACAACAACGGGGGGAAATGCGCTGAAATTCTACGCTTCTGTGCGGATGGATATTCGCCGCATTGGTTCAATTAAAGATCACGAAGACGTCATTGGCAACCAAACCCGCGTGAAGATTGTGAAAAATAAAGTTGCGCCGCCGTTTAAGACTGTGGATTTTGATATTCTGTATGGCGAAGGGGTTTCCAAAACAGGCGAATTGTTGGATTTAGGCATTAAAGCCGGCTTGGTGGAAAAGGCAGGGGCTTGGTTCTCCTATAAAGGCGAACGCATTGGTCAAGGCCGTGAAACCGCCCGTAAATTCTTAAAGGATAATCCGAAAGTGGCGGAAGAATTGGAAACCGCTATTCGTGGGCACGCCAAAGACATTTCCAAGGAAATGATTGTCGGCGACCATGATGCGGCGACCGAAGCCGAATAATATTCTGTTAAAATAAAACAAAATCCCCTGTATCATCGGGGGATTTTTTTTATTGCTTTTTGGGAAAAATTGTTTTAGGATGATTTTCGTGGCGGGATGGTGTCCGCCCAAGAGGGTTAAGAGCCTCTTGTTCAGTTGCCGACAACCATCGGCGCAAAAAACCAACCTTCTGGTCATTTGGCTGGAAGGCGGTTCAATAAACCGTTATCGGTCAATAGGCCGCACTATTCTGAACAATAGCTCTTAAACTTCCAGTCGCTCTCACCAAGCGACATTTTTTAGTTCATGAGAAAGGAACCAAAACATAGAAAAAATTATTGAGTTGCGTTATTAGCAAAGAAATTAGTTTTTCTTGTTTTGATGCATCGTGAACAATCTCTAATATCAATGAAAGGAAAAATAAGAGATGAGACAAA
>JAZRVC010000020.1:0-3054 GCA_045598925.1 Alphaproteobacteria bacterium | reverse complement strand
TCGTATTAGAACGGGAGGAAACTGAGGCTTTCTTAAACCCAAACAACCCCACCAACAACAAAAGCGCCATCAATACAATGACGACAATCATTTCCAACATACTGCGCCCGGATTCAGATTTATGCATAACAAACTCCTTTTAATTATTTAAAAATAGCCGGAGGGGCCGGGGAATTTAACGTTTCCATCAACACTGTCCCTTTGCTTTGACGCGCCAACATATATTGTTTGCGCAAACTATCCCGTATCTGATAGGGATTTGGAATTTTGTGCATGACAATTGTGCCGGTAAAGTCCGTAGAACTGATGGTAATATCGCCCAAATCCGCCCACATATCAATAATACCTTGATTGGTGGTGGAATCCGTAATACGGAATAATTCAATTTCATCCACTTTTTTACAAAAAATACCGCTGATTACCAACAGGCGTTTATCTGTTAAAGAATAAGAAGCATAAATACGCTTATAATACAGGCTGATTAAAAAGAACCCGAAAGTGATAATTGTTAAAAACCAATACCACGGATTAAACTTAACATCTGCAATAGAACCCGTCACGTTCCAAAAAAATTGTTCATCAGATTGGATGATTTTTCGTAAAATAGGATAATCGGACATTTTCACTCCTTTTTTGCTATTTTGAAATAATTTTACATAAAAATCAAGCATTTTTTTTAAAACTTCTATATTGGGTTATGCTTTTGACATACGGGGATATTTATTTTTAAAATCCCCCTAGATTTCACGAAAACAGCACCCCAAAATAATCCATGCTTCAACTGATAAAAAAAGAAAGGAGAAATCAAATGAAGAAAATTTTATTATCTACATTAGCGGCATTGACGATGGTTACGACCATTACTGCTGCGCACGCCGAAGAAGATTGGTGGGATATGAGTGATGCTTATTCCGTCATGCAGGCCGGTTATGGTTTTGGGCGTAAGGATTACGAAAAATCCGGTGTCTTTAACTTAGGTTTGGGGTATCATATGAATAAGCACTTCCGTGGGGATATTACCGTTGGAATGCGTGCCTTTGGTGAAGTCAGTCATGCGGGACAAAAGGCAGATTCTTGGTCCGTGCCCGCTTTGGCGAACCTTTATATGAATATTCCTTGGCAACACATGGGATTATACGCCATGGGTGGTTTGGGTATGAGTTATAACAACGTAGATAGCACATCTATCACCAAAAGCGATGGTAAAATGAACTTTGCTTGGACTTTGGGTGCCGGTATTGATTATCGTTTGAATAAGTGCTGGAGCATGGATTTAGGCTATCGCTATGTTGATTTAGGTGAAGCCAGTGCCAAGTTAAAAGATGGAACAGGTAAAGCCAAAACAGATATGCGTTCGCACGATATCTTATTATCTGCCCGTTATTATTTCTAAGTTGGGGCCGACCAAAAAAACTGGGAAATGCAAGTTTCCCAGTTTTTATTATTGAAAACAATCATCCTTTATGTTATAATCCCAAAAAAACAAAGGAGTTTTTAAATGGCAAAGCAAGATGTAATTGATCCTCAACCTTTACGCGGGATGCGTGATTTTCTGCCCAAGGATTGGATTTTCCGCAAAAAATTGATGCAGGTTTGGGCCGAAACAGCGGAACAAAACGGTTTTACGCGCTATGAAACGCCTGTGGTTGAAAACTTGTCTTTGTTGGAAAGAAAAGCGGGCGAAGAAATTTCGGATCAAATTTATAATTTTGAAGATAAATCGGGGCGTAAGATTGCTCTGCGTCCGGAAATTACGCCCTCTATGGTGCGGATTGTGTCCGCTAATCGTGAGGCTTTTGCGGGCACAGGTAAAGTCTATTCTATCGGTCAATGCTTTCGGTATGAACGGGCTTCGTTGGGACGTAAGCGGGAACACTTTCAATGGAATATAGATATTGTCGGGGAAGAAGGTGTGATTGCCGAAGCCTATTTGATTCAAACCGCTGTCAATGCCATGAAAAAGTTGGGCTTTACCAAAGGTGAATTTAAAGTCCGTGTGAATAATCGTCAGTTGGTCAGCGATTTTTTAAACTCCTTAAAAATTGAAGGCGAACAGGTTTTATCTGTCATGGGTGTGATGGATAAAAAGGAAAAAATTTCCCCCGAAGCGTTTGATGAGATGTTGGCCGAAGTCGGTTTGAACGATAAACAAATTCAAAAAATCAATCAATTTATGATCGCCAAAAGTCTGCCCGAAATTCAAAAGTTTGTGAAGGAAGATTCTGTCGGTTTTCAAGATTTAAAAAAATTCTGGGCTTATTGTCAGGCTTTAGATTTAACGGAGTTTGTGGTGATTGATACCGCGATTGTGCGGGGATTGGCCTATTATACAGGGATTGTGTTTGAATGTTTTGATACCGCGGGTAAATTCCGTGCGATTTTCGGTGGTGGTCGTTATGACCATTTGTTTGAACGATTGACGGGAAAACCCTGTCAAGCGGTTGGTTTGGGCTTTGGGGATGTCGTTGTGGAAGAACTTTATAAAGATAAGTTTGGCGCGGCGGATACCTATGAAGGGGTGGATGTCATGCTGGGTGGTTTTGGGGCGGCCGCTGAACCCGAACTGCTGAAATTGGTGGCCTTGATAGATGAAATGAATCTGACGATGGATTATGATTTTAAGGCTTCGGCCCCCGGTAAGTTTTTGGGACGCGCCAGTAAGCGCGGGGCGAAAAAAGCCCTGTATATCGGCGAAAATGAACTGGCCGAAGGGAAAGTCATGATGAAAGATTTGCAAACGCGCGAACAAACTTTCTTAAAATTGACGGATGTCAAAGGCATTAAAAAAACGTTGGCTTAAGATTTTGTAAAAAGGCACCCCGATTTTCTTTTTTTTCGTCATCCTGAGCGGATGCGAAGGATCCATCGGGTGGATTCTTCGGTCGCATCACTCCCTCAGAATGACAAGAGAGGCAAAGCGAGAAAACCTACCCCCTACAAACAGGACGGTGGGTTGTTTGGCGATTATCGTAACTAATCTGACCATTATTGAAAACGAAGAACGCAGCACAGGGAGTTGCACTATATGGACTACTTGTCCAAATGTCTATTACT
>JAZRVC010000019.1:0-2934 GCA_045598925.1 Alphaproteobacteria bacterium | reverse complement strand
CGCGCCCGGCAGGATTCGAACTTACAACCTTCTGATCCGTAGTCAGATGCTCTATCCAATTGAGCTACGGGCGCATCATGGAAAAGAATTTTACACTCTTTTTGGCCTCTTGTCAAGTTCTTTTTGTAAAAAATTAGTTTTTTCACTTTTTTACTTGACAATGCCCAAAAAATCGTGTATATTCTTGCGCAGTTTTATTTCAAGAAAGGATACATTATGTTTGCAATTGTGAAAACAGGTGGAAAGCAATATAAAGTCCAAAAGGACGACGTTTTAGTGGTTGAAAAATTGGCCGGTAAAGCGGGGGATAAGGTCGCTTTAAACGAAGTCGTGATGGCTGGCGATAAAGTGGGCACTCCTTTTGTGAAGGGCGCTTCTGTCCAGGTTGAAATCGTGCGTCAAACACGTGGCGAAAAGGTGTTGGTGTTCAAAAAACATCGCCGTCACGGTTATAAACGCAAAAACGGTCATAAACAAGATTTGACCCTGATTAAAGTATTGGAAATTAAAGGTTAAGGAGAAAAACAATGGCTCATAAAAAAGCGGGCGGTTCCGTTAAAAACTCACAAGACTCTGCAGGTCGTCGTTTAGGATTAAAAAAATCAGGTGGTCAATCTGTTGTGGCGGGAAACATTATTATCCGTCAACGCGGTACACAATACTATCCCGGTGAAAATGTCGGTATGGGTGTGGATTATACAATTTTTGCGACAGCGGACGGTGTGGTTGAATTTAAACACACTGTGAAGGACAGAACTTATGTGTCTGTTGTTGCGGCGAAAAAGCCCGCAAAGAAAGCGGCAAAGAAATAAGCCTTTTTGAAATTTGAAAGACCGTTCCTGCCCAAGGGACGGTTTTTTTGTTGCTTTTTTGGGGACGTTATGGTATTTTAATAGAGGCGCGGGCGTGGTGGAATGGTAGACACGTCGGTCTTAGGAGCCGATGCCATAAGCGTGAAGGTTCAAGTCCTTTCGCCCGCACCAAATAGAACTCCTTTTGATTTCCCCTTTGGCACACACCAAAGGGGGATTTTTTCTGTTGCAATTTCAAAAAAGTCTTGGTAAAATGAATTTGATTTTCCCAAAACGGGAGAATCAATGGGCGTAGAAAACCCACAACTACGGAGTCGTCAAAGGACTCTTTAATAACGTTGACATTCGTCCAAAGGGGCGGATGTCAGCTGAATAAGGCTTCATGCCCAATAGGCTGAGCCGTTGTAGTTACGGTTTTCTAACATCCGCCCACTTTTCGGTGGGTTATTTTATTAACTTTTAACAATAGGAGACTGTATGTCAAAAAATAAAAATGTGAAATTAGAACAAGGGCAATCAAACCTTTCCCCCGTCATCCTGAGCGAACGCGAAGGATCCATGGATTCTTCGGCTAAAGCCTTCAGAATGAGGCAGGAAGGTGGCCGCTCAATGGTTGAAATGCTGGGCGTACTGGCCATTATCGGGTTATTGTCTATCGGCGGAATTGCGGGGTATAAGAACGCGATGAATAAACACGCGGCGAACGAAATCATCAACGAAGTCAATAAACGGGCTGTCAGTGCAGCGGGACAATTATTGTTAGGGAAAGACTTCAATTTGGCCGAATTTGGCAACGCCACCGTAAAAGGATGTACAATTGCCAAAAAAGACGGCGTAGCGACGGGGAGTTTTGGCCTGACCGTTACAGGTATGGATAAAGGCATATGTAAACAATTATGGGATATGTCCAAAGATTGGTCTGTTCCTGTGGATGTAATGCTCAATTCCAACGATACCTGTGGGGAAACAAACACTTTCACTTATTTGTTTGCGAACGATTTATCCAAGAATGTTGCCGAAACACCGATAAATTATAAAACGTGTAGTGATTGTGATATTGATAAGTGTGAAAAATGTGTTGAAGGTCAATGTGTCAGTAAGTGTGCCGCGGGTGAATATTGCGCAAAAGGCAGTAGTACCTCTGTTTATAAATGTGTCGCGGTTGCGAACAACTTGACCTGTAGTGAAGGCAACACCGGCAACTGTTATCAAGGATGTTGCGATTACGAACGTGGTGTGTGTGCCAGTGCATATCGTAAAAATGATAATAGCGAATACGTCTGTCTAGGTGATAATTCCTTATGTAATAAGAATTCAGATTGTCATACAGGCCAGTTCTGTTTGGTGAGTGGAAAGGATTCCAGTAGCCCTTCTTCTGGTCGTTGTACACCCATTTCTGATGTGGATGGGTACACAATACCTGTCGGTGCGAATGACTTTTTCAAGTCCTTTGTTCGCAGTAAACATAAAATGAGTTGGTGGAGTGCGAACAACTGGTGTCAAGCGCAAGGGAAGCACTTGGCCAGTTTAGCGGAATTAGGGATAGATAGAAATGGGGCGTCTAGTTGTTATGTACAGGGGACCAGTAGTTCCACTTGTGGAGATTTAAGTGGTCTGGGGAATGGCTATTATTCTGCTTTACAAACAGCCTTTGGTAATGATAGTTATCTATGGACATCTGATAGTCGGGATTCCTCCCTCGCGTTCCTCGTGTACCTTTACTATGGCTCCGTGTCCATCAACGATCGCACCGTCACCATCTATGCTTTGTGTGAGTAGGGTTCCTTCGCTTTTTATATACTTTAAGATTTAAAAATTTGTCGGGGTGGCTTTGGCCATCCCCGACTAAAGGAAGGAAAAATTAAACGATATGGCAAGAAGTGATACATTACCGACCTGATCGGGAATCCATAGAATAAATAACACTGGATTTTCGGGTCAAGCCCGAGAATGACAAAAAAAGAGAGTGTCATTCCTTGACGAACGATAGTGAGGAGATAAGGAATCCCAATCAGATGCCTTATTTCGCTAACGCTCAAGGCATGACAACAAAAAGAGAGTCATGACAAAAAACGCTTTTTCCTGTTGTTTTTAACATTTTGGACAGGAAAACACCCCTTGG
>JAZRVC010000018.1:0-21831 GCA_045598925.1 Alphaproteobacteria bacterium | reverse complement strand
CGATTGATTTCATCTGCCAAAATTAAATTATGAAAGATAGGGCCTTTTTGAAAATAAAAACTGGCTGTTTCAGGCTTAAAAACATCACTGCCTGTAATGTCGGCGGGCAATAAATCCGGGGTGAATTGAATGCGGTGAGCCTGTGCTTCAATCAGGTTGGACAGCGTTTTAACCACTTTCGTTTTGGCCAAACCCGGGGCACCTTCTACCAATAAGTGTCCATCACTCAACAGGGCAATCAACAGCCTGTCAATCAATTTGGGTTGACCGATAATTTGATTGTTCAGATATGTTCTTAAATTATTAAATAATTCTTGATTTTGTGTCATTTCATCTCCTTTGTCATTGATATATTTAAACTATAAAATTTTTTTTGATAAAAAGCAATCATCATTTTAATTGACAGATAAAAAAATTTTTGTATCCTAATACTTAAGGAGTTTTGTTATGTTTGATGTTTTTATTTTATCCCTGGTTCAAAGTATCACCGAATTTTTACCCGTTAGTTCTTCGGGGCATTTGTTGTTGATGAATAAATTGGGGATTTCTAATCAAACAATGGGCATGGATGTCCTTTTGCATTTGGGGACATTGTTGGCGGTTTTGCTGTATTTTAAAAAAGATGTGTTTCGTTTGTTGGCGGTTTTTTTCGGCAAAGGCGATAAAAAACTTTTTTGGAACTTGGTGGTGGCAACACTGCCTATTGTTGTGGTCGGTTTTGTTTTTTTTGATTTGATTCGCTCCTCTTTGCGTTCTGCCGCTTTGATTGCACTCAACAGCCTGTTTTGGGGGATTGTATTGTGGTGGGTGGATCGGTATAGTAAAACATCACGTAAAATATCCCAATTGTCTTTAAGGGGGGCTTTTTATATCGGTTGCGCACAGGCTTTGGCCCTTATTCCGGGGACCAGCCGTTCGGGGATTACGATGACTTGCGGGCGAGCGTTGGGAATCAGTCGGACGGAAAGCGCGCGGTTTTCTATGCTGCTTTCTATTCCAACCATTATGATGACCGTTGGATATGTGTTGTTTAAAGGTTTACAAGGTGAAGTAGTGCTTCCCCCTCTATCTACGGGAATCGTTAGTGTTCTTTTGACTTTTGTTTTGGGTGTGAGTGTTATTTGTTTTCTAATGAAGTGGGTTAAGACTTCTTCGTTTGCTCTTTTTGCTATTTACCGTATTTTATTGGGCTTGTTTGTTTTGTTCTATTTGATATTTTAATACAAACAGACGAATGCTACTGGCCAAATTATGTTCGTGCGTGTTATCAATTTGAATAAGTAATTGACGTAAAGAAATCTCTTTTGCTTTGGCGATTTGTTTCAGTTGAAACCAAAATTCATCTTCAATCGCAATACTTGTTTGATGTCCCGAAAGTTCAACGGAGTGTTTTTTCATTTTTTCTTTCTACGGCTGGCTAAATCAATGACTTCAGCGGTGGATTCGTTTTCTTCTTTGACTTCAATTTGTTCTTTTTGTGGTGTGAAAGTCAGTCCGAATTTTTGGGCGGGATCCACAAAGGAAATTAGGGAAGTATAGGGAATTGTAATCGCAGAAGGTACCCCACCAAAACCAACCGTGACATGAATGGCTGTTTCATCTGCCGATAACTCAGAAAATTGATGTTGTAAAATAATCGTCATTTCTTCGGGGTATTTTGCCCGAACAAAAGGCGGAATCGTTGCGTTGGGTGTTTGAAAAGAAAGGACATAGTAAGATTCATCCGTCAGGCCTTCTTTTGCGACCGTATTTAAAACATCCTTTACAACATGATACAGGGCTTTTTGTAAAAAAGAATTATAATCTTTCATTGTTATTTATCCTGTTCCAAGTTTGAAAATTGACTAAATTCACCATTAAAGTAGAGTTTAACCGTTCCTACAGGCCCATGACGTTGTTTGGCAATAATCACTTCGGCTTGATTGGCCAGTTCCACTTTCTTTTGTTCAATTTCAGCACAACGCAAAGCGAATTTTTCGGGGGTCTCTTTTTCGTGTTTTTGAGGTTGTTCGTTTTGTAAATAATAAATTTCACGATAGACGAACATCACGATATCTGCGTCTTGTTCAATAGACCCTGATTCACGCAAATCAGACAGCATCGGACGTTTGTTATCTCGTGCTTCAACCAAACGAGAAAGTTGTGATAATACGATAACGGGAACTTTTAATTCCTTGGCCATAATTTTTAAAGACCGTGTCATTTCGGAGAGTTCTTGCACACGATTTTCCGTCTTTTTGGCTGATGAGATAAGCTGTAAATAGTCAATAACAATTAAACCTAAGCCTTTATTGCTATCCCGTTGCATCCGTCTGGCGCGATTTTTGATAGCGGTTACGGTAATGCCCGGGGTTTCATCTACCTCTAAAGGAATACGTGAAAGTAAATCCACACCGGCCGCCAATTCATCAAATTGTTCGGGGGTCAGTTTCCCTGTGCGCATTTGGTGATTCGGTACTTTTGCCTTTGAGGACAGAATACGCCCCGCAACCTGTTCGGCGGACATTTCCAACGAAAACAGAGCCACGGATTTTTTAGGTCCGCCTTTTTTGGCTTCTTCTTCAAAAAATTGAGCCGCATTAAAGGCGATACTGGTGGCCAAAGCGGATTTTCCCATCGCAGGACGTCCCGCCAAAATAATTAAATCAGAATCGTAAAGACCGCCCAATAACTTATCCATATCAACCAAGCCTGTGGGGGTGCCCGCAATGCCCGCGGGATTATTCATGGCTGTTTGGGTGGATTGTAATGTTTGTTGCAGGGCCTGAGAAAGGCTCATCGGTCCCCCGTCTAATTCGCTTTCGTTGGCCAGGTTATACAACCCTTTTTCCGCGGTTTCCAGTTGCGCCAAAGCCTCAGCCTCTTGTTGCATATCAAAAGCATCATTGACGATATTTGTTCCCAAGTCAATCAGTTGACGTCTGAGATAGCAATCCAAAATTTGGTGTCCGTAATCGGCGACATTGACAATACGAACTGAACTGGCCGCTAATTTAGCCAAGTAATCAATTCCCCCCACTTCTTTAAAAGAATCATCATGAATAAACAAGGGTTTTAAGGTTACCGTATCCGCAATACGACCTTGTTCAATAAAATGACGGCAAGCCGCATAGATTTTGGAATGGACGGGATGAACGAAATGGTTATCTTGCAAAAATTCAGATACTTTTTCCAGGGCTTTATTATTGACCAAAATTGCCCCTAAAACGGCTTGTTCCGCTTCAATATTTTGGGGAGGAGTTCTGACATTTTCTTGAATGATATCCATCGCGAATAACCTTTATCAGTTTAAATTATTGCTTTATAAAAAACTTATACACTTATTTTCAAAAAAAATCAACTTTTTTATTTGCATTTTGTTTCTTTTTTGTGTAGAGTTGGAACAAAAGGAGAACAAAATGATTGGAAAGTTATCGGGACGGGTTGATTCTTTTTATGAAGGATACTTGATTTTAGATGTGAACGGGGTGGGATATCGGGTATTTTGCTCGTCTAAAACCGCCACTAAATTAGGGGGCGTCGGGGCAACGGTTTCTTTATGGATAGAAACCCAGGTGCGTGAAGACCATATCCATCTGATTGGGTTTGCCGATACCACGGAACAACAACTGTTTAATTTATTGAGTACGGTGCAGGGGGTGGGCGCCAAAGTGGCTTTGGCGATTTTATCGGCTTTAACCCCGCAAGAAATTCAAATGGCAGTGATGACAGGGGATAGTAAAGCCTTTACCCGTGCAGGGGGTGTGGGGCCCAAATTGGGTGTGCGTTTGATTACGGAATTAAAAGGTAAAATGGGTAGTGTCGGAGCCAATGAAACCATGCAGGTTTTGCAAAACACACAGACGGGTGCTCAATCTTCTGTGATGGAAGAGGCTATTTCTGCATTATCTAATTTAGGCTATGCCCGAATTGAAGCGGGGATGGTGGTGGCCAACGTGTTAAAAGCTCATCCCGAAGCCGATACTTCGGAACTGATTCGCCTGTCGCTTCGTGAAATCGGAAAAGGGGCTTTTTAATTTAAACAAACAAGGAAAATAAAATGGTTGAAAATCGTATTATTGCACCGCAAAAACAAAATGGGGATGAAGAACTTTTTAAAAGCCTGCGTCCGCAAAGTTTGGATGACTTTGTGGGGCAAAGACAACTTTGTCAAAACTTGCGCGTTTTTGTGAATGCAGCACGAAACCGTAAAGAGGCAATGGACCACGTTTTGCTGTTTGGTCCCCCGGGATTGGGTAAGACGACTTTGGCGCAAATTGTGTCCAAAGAATTAGGGGTAAATTTCCGTCCGACTTCGGGACCTATGATTTCAAAGTCAGGGGACTTGGCGGCGATTTTAACGAATTTAGAACCCCGAGATGTTTTGTTTATTGATGAAATTCACAGATTAAATCCCGCAGTGGAAGAAGTTCTTTATTCCGCGATGGAAGATTTTCAATTGGATATTGTGATTGGGGAAGGGCCTGCGGCGCGGTCTGTACGGATAGATTTACCACCTTTTACTTTAATCGGGGCGACAACCCGTTCAGGACTGCTCTCTACGCCTTTACGGGATAGATTCGGGATTCCTTTGCATTTGAATTTTTATGAAACAGAGGATTTACAAAAAATCGTTGAGCGAAATGCACATTTGATGAAGTTGAATATCACCGAAGAAGGCGCGCACGAAATCGCCAAGCGTTCAAGGGGAACCCCTCGTATTGCGGGGCGGTTGTTGCGGCGCGTGCGTGATTTTGCGGGCGATAATCCCGTGACACCCGAATTGGCCGATAAAGCCCTGACACGTTTAGAGGTGGATAAAGAAGGCTTGGATGCGATGGATAGACGTTATTTAAGATGTATTGCCGATAAATATGCGGGGGGGCCTGTGGGGGCGGATACGTTGTCGGCGGCTCTTTCCGAAGAACGCGATACCATTGAAGAAGTGATTGAACCTTATCTCATGCAGTTGGGTTTGGTGATGCGCACGCCCAGGGGACGAATGCTGTCCGCTTTAGGGTATAAGCATTTGGGATTAAAAACACCCGTGCAATATGTTCAACCTGATTTATTGGAGAATGCATGATTCATCATTTTCAATTTCGTGTGTATTATGTGGATACAGATGCCAGTGGTATTTTGTATCATGCGAACTATCTTTCTTATGCGGAAAGGGCGCGTAGTGAATGGTTCCAAGAAAACGGACTTCCCATTACAAAACTATTGGACAGAGGAGATGCCTTTGTTGTTTGTCGGGCAAGCGTGGAATATAAACGTCCCGCGCCTTTAAATGCTGTGGTCAAGATTGAAACACAGGTCAAAGAAATTAAAGCGGCCAGTTGTTTATCCGAACAAAGATTTTTTGTGGAGGATCAATTGGCGGCGGTTGTGCAGATTGAGGCTGTTTCTGTGGATGCCAAAACATTAAGACCAAAACGAATCCCTGCTGATGTGAAAGCCTTGTATTTGAAGTATCAAGGGGAAAAATAAAATGGCTTCTCCTTTTGGGATTGTTGGGTTCCTTTTTTCAAAAAATTTGCCGCTGTTGGTGGGGGTGGTCGCGTTGGACTATCTGGGAATGTATTTTTTGAATTTAGGGGATATTGTTGAAAATATCATGTTTTTTGTGATGGTCTTTTTTGGGCTTATTTTCGCCAATACGGTTCATTCAGGGGGCTCTTTAGTGAGGTTGTTGCTTATTCTATTTGTTTGTGATATGCTTTTGCGCGGGGGCCTATATGCTTTTCTGCCCAAAGAAATTACGACCGCAACAACTGAAACGATTGTTCAACATATAAGTTTATAACGAAAGGAAAAATAAAATGACAGAACAAATTCATTCTTCTATTTCTATGATGGGGATGTTCCAAGATTCGGATATCTTTATGAAAATTTTAATCTTGGGATTATTGTTTGCTTCCGTTTGGTGCTGGGCAATTATCTTTGATAAGGTGATGATGTTGCGCCGCGTGAATGCCCGTATGAAACATTTTGAAGAAAAATTTTGGCACGCTTCTTCTTTGCTGACTTTCTTCCAAGAACTCCCCCAAAAAGTCAAAGATCCGTTCAGTTTGATTTTTAAAAACGCCTATGCCGAATACCAACATATTATCGCGGAAAAAATCAAAAATCCTTCTATCAAAATGGAAGAACGTTTGGAAAAGGTGATGCAAATTACCATTGATAAACAAGTGGAAAAAATGGAAACTCGGATGATTTTTTTGGCCTCTACCGGCTCGGTGGCACCTTTGTTGGGTTTGTTCGGAACGGTGTGGGGAATTATGGATTCTTTTAATGCGATTGGGGCGACCCAAAGTACCAATATTGCGGCAGTGGCCCCTGGGGTGGCGGAAGCCTTATTTACCACAGCGGTGGGTTTGATTGCGGCAATTCCCGCGGTCGTTGCCTATAATAAACTCAGTCATGATATTGACAGGGTGGTGGGTCGTATGGAGACCTTTTCTGATGAATTGACGACTATTTTATCCAGCCAAAAAGGAGAGTAAAATGATACGTTCTCGTCGTCGCCGCAGTTCTGTTAAAGCCGAGGTGAATTTAACCCCTTTGATTGATGTGATGACCAGTTTGTTGGCTATTTTTATGATTACCGCCCCTTTGTTGACAACGGGGATTCCTTTGAATCTTCCCAAAGGCGACGGTAAGGCGGTGGATAGTCCCGAAAAGACCTTGGATATTTCTGTGGATAAAAACGGAAAAATTTATTTAGCTAACCAACAGGTGAAACTGAATAATTTAACCAAAAAAATATCTTCCTTATTAAAAGAAAATCCCCGATTACAAATGATGATTTCTGGGGACAGGAAGGCGGATTATGGTCAAGTCATTGAAGTGATGGCGTTATTAAGGGCGGCCGGTTTTACTCAAGTGGGCCTGAAAACAGACGCAGAAGTGATGAAGGTAAAGGGAAAATAAAGTATGGAACGGCGTGCATTATGGATGTCGTTGGGTTTACACGGGGTAATTCTTTGCCTCATGTTTGGGAATTTTTCGTTTTCACGCGAATATTCTAAACCGCCCGCAGTTGTGATGCACATAGACCTGAATAAAGTCAAAATTTCCGATAAAACAAATTTACCACAAAAAGAAATTTCCAAAAAAGCGGTGAAAAATACCCCGAAACAAACAGAGGTTAAAAAAGAATTTAAAACAACTCAAGTAAAACCTAAAACCGTTCAAAAAGAATCGCCTGTTCCTCAACCTAAATCTGTGCCTGTCCCGAAAAATTCGGTGGCGGTGCAGGAAAAAAAGCCTCAACCCGAAGAAAAGCCTTTACCGAAACAGATACCCCCTTCGGATGAAGAAGATTTAGATTTGCAATCTTTGTTGGCGACCGTGGATAAAGTGCGCCAAAAACCTGTAAAAAAAGAAGTGGTTGAAGAAAACCCTGTTTCCGAAGGGCTGAAAGGCGGATTAGAGGGGCGCTTGGATCAACTGATGACTATTTCGGATAAAGACTTTATCAGTTCAAAATTGCGTGAGTCTTGGAACATTGACGGGGGGACAGATCGGTTGGACGAAATTGTGGTTGAAGTATATGTTGGTTTAAATAAGGATGGCTCACTTCGTTTGGTGAAGTACACAAATCATATGAATCTGCCTGCCTTTACCCAAGTGGCGGAAAGCGCTGTACGGGCGGTCCATATCGCAGCCAACAAAGGCAGTGAGTCGCCCTTTAAAATTTTAGCAGAAAAATATGGGGATCATTATTCGGATTGGAAAGAAATGTATTTAAGATTCAGTCCGACAGAAGGTATTTCTTAATCGTTTAATACTTTTTGAACAGTATTTAATAAATCATTTAGAACAAAGGGTTTAGAGATAAAGGTAAAGGGCAGGTCTTTGTTTGATGCATGACGTTCAAATTGTGCCGAATATCCTGACATTAAAATACTTTTTAGTTTCGGATTGATATTTTGGGCTGCCTGAATCAGATGTTCTCCATCCATCCCGGGCATCACCATATCTGTAATCAATAATTGTGCTGACGGATTTTGACGGACGGCTTCCAGGGCTTGATTGGCATTTTGGCATTCAATCACGTTAAAGCCTTTTAATGAAAGGGCACGTTTTAAAATCGTACGGATGCCATCTTCATCATCCGAAAGAATAATTGTTCCGCCTGAGGTTTGAAAAAAGACATTTGGAATGGCGTGAGAAGTCGGATTTTCGGCCACTTTCGGTTTTTCAAAACGGGGCAGGTAAATTGAAAAAGTGGTACCAACGTTTTCTTCGCTGTCCACATGAATAAAACCACCCACACTGTTGATAATACCAAAGACGGTGGAAAGACCCAATCCCGTTCCTGATTGTTGACTTTTGTCTTTTGTACTGAAAAACGGGTCAAAAATATGGGGCAGAATTTCCGGTGGAATCCCAATGCCTGTATCGGTGGCACAAATTTTGATATAATCGCCACCGGGAAGAACGGTGTTGCCCAAAGGCTTAGCCTTTTTTACTTCTTCGTGGGTAACGGTAATTTGAAAAGTACCGCCTTGCTTCATGGCATCCTTGGCGTTGACAGCTAAATTTAAAAGGATTTGTGTCAACTGGCTGGGGTCTAAACGTAAACAGCCCAAATGTTTTTTGACATTTAATTTTAATGTACAAAGCGGGGCCAAACTTCTTTGTAAAAGCGGGGTTAAATCCACAAAAGCATCATGCACGGAAATCAACTTGCTTTGCAAAGGTGTCTTTCTGGAAAAAGTCAGAAGTTGTCGGACCAGTGAGGCGGCTTTTTGGGCATTGCCTTTAATCTGCATAATGTCGGAAAAAGAAGAATCACCCACGGGGTGTTTTTCTAATAAAAGGTCAGAAAAGCCAATAATGGCCGTTAAAATATTATTAAAGTCGTGCGCAATGCCCCCGGTCAATTGTCCGATTGCCTGCATTTTTTGATCTTGAGCCAGTTGTTGCTCTAACTTTTTACGGGGCGTAATATCAAATAAATAACAACAAATATCTTCTTTTTGTTTATTCCAAAGACTGCGGAAGGTGATATCCAATTGATTGTTTGTCAGTTCCAAGGTGTCATCTGCTTGATTTTTACAGATTTTGGACCACTGTTTTTCTAAATTTTCCTGCGATTCACTATTCCACAGAACAGGAAAACTTTGGTCAATTAAAGCGGAAATACTTTGATTGAAAATTTTGGCAAAAGCCTCATTGACAGCAGTAATTTTTTTACTGGTCGGATTGATTAAAAGGGTGGGAACGGGCGAGGTATTATATTCTTCGGATAAGTTCTTACCGATTTTAATTTTCTTGGTGGCTAATAACAAATTTTCTTCGGCCGCTTGAACGGGCAAAAATTCCCATCCGACAGGCTTATCAGAATGAAGAAAAAGTTTGAAATTCTTTCCGATAAGATCTACAAAATCTTGCTGTAATTCCCCTAAACAAGAGGGGTTCGCATACAAAATCTTTCCGTGTTTATCAGACAGAAAAACCGGTGTGGGCAGATGGCGGATCATTTCGCTTAATAAATCTAATTGATTTTCTAATTTTTGATATATTTGTTCTTGTGTGGTTTTGTCCGATACAGTAATCAGATACGCTTTTTCCAACGGATGTAATTGAATTTCAAAAATTTGATCGTCTGCTTCTATGATGCCACTGAAATGCACTTTTTGTTGAAAGGCGGCTTTCAGGTTTTTGATTTTGGCTGTTTCAAGGTCTTTTAAAAAAGGAAAAGGATTTTCGTCTAACCCCAACAGCAAAGTGCCTCTGGCATTGGTGTATAGCACTTTATTATTCATATCCCGTAATTGACACGCACGGTTATCAATTTGCAGAATTTGTTGATATAAATGTTTTTTAGATTTTTGAAACATACCTTCATTATATCTTTTTTTTAAAAAAAATCTAGTTTTTCTTTTAAAAAAAACTTGCAAAAGTAAATTTTGTTCTTTATACTCAAATAAAAAGGAGGAATTATGGCTTCAAATACTGTGTTTTTTATTGCTGCAGAAATGACGCCTTTTATTAAAACAGGGGGACTCGGGGATGTCGTTGGGGCCCTTCCTAAATCCTTGGTTGAAACAGGGCTGGATGTCAAAGTTATTATTCCCCTTTATTCCAAAATAGATTATAAAAAATACGGACTTAAAAAGATTATGCAGGGCAATTGTGTGAATATGGGAAATTGCCAAGAGTTTTTTTCGGTCCACTATTCAAAATATATTCCCAAAGTGGATACTTATTTTATTGAATTTAATAAATACTTTGACCGAAACGGGGTTTATGATGATGCGGTGAGTCATGTGGCCTATTGGGATAATGCCTATCGTTATGCGTTCTTTTGTCGGGCCGCGATGCAAACAATTAAAGATTTAAAAATTCAACCCAAAATTTTACATCTGCATGATTGGCAAACAGGTTTGATTCCTTATTATCTGAAATCCGAACATGATCCTTTCTTTGCGCAAACAAAGACCCTTTTAACAATACACAATTTACCCTATCAAGGGCGCTTTAATTCGGATGTGTTGCCTTATGCAAAAATCGGATGGGATGCTTTTCATTCGGGGGCTTTTGAAGATTACGGATGCATCAACTTCTTAAAAGGTGGTATTCGTTTTGCGGACAAGTTAAATACGGTGTCGCCCAATTATGCCCGTGAAATTTTAACACCTGAATTTGGGGCGGGGTTGGATTGGTTATTAAAAGAACGTCAGGCCGATTTAAGTGGTATTTTAAATGGTATTGATACACAACTGTGGAATCCGAAAAAAGATTTGATTATTCCTGAAAAATATTCGGTTCGCAATTTTACACAAGGGAAAAATGAAAACAAACGCCATTTGGTTCAAAAAATGGGGTTGGAAAGTGTCCAAAAACCTGTCATTTCTATGTGTGTCCGTTTGTCGGAACAAAAAGGAATTAAGATTTTATCCGAATGTATTGAACCTGTTTTAAATACCATGGAAACACAGTTTGTGATTATGGGACAAGGCGAAAAATGGGCCAGTGATTATTTTGCTTCTTTACCCAAAAAGTACCCAGGAAAAATTGCGGTGGATATCGGCTTTGATCAAGAACAAGAACATATGATTTCAGCCGGGGCGGATTTTTCTTTAATGCCGTCTGTGTATGAACCTTGCGGTTTAACACAGATGGTCAGTCAGACCTATGGGGCACTGCCTATTGTACGTTCTACGGGTGGGTTGGAAGATACTGTTTTGAACTATAATGAATACTATGGTGTCGGGACAGGATTTAAATTTCATGACGTATCGGCCAGGGCTTTGTATAACACAATCGGTTGGGCCAATGCGACCTATTATGATCGTCCAGAACACATTGAACGGATGCGTGAAATGGCGATGCAAAAAAACTATTCCTGGACAAAATCCAGTGAAGATTATAAAAGACTTTATCAACAAATATCAGGAGAACTTATATGCAAAAAATCAATGTAGCAATTATCGGTTGGGGTAATGTCGGACGCGGTTGTAAGCGTGCCTTACAAGAAAGCAAAGATATGCGTTTAGTGGGGGTCGTACGCCGTCCTGCTTCGCTGTATAAAAACAAAGAAGAATTACAAGATACAGTCGTTGTATCGGATGTGTCAGAATTGAAAAATAAACCGGATGTCCTGTTATTGTGTATTCCATCACGTGAAGTTCCTGCAAAGGTGAAGATGTATCAGGATATGGGCTATTGCACCGTGGATAGTTATGATGAACACGAAAATATTCCCTCTTTCCGTCGTGAAGCGGATATTTCGGCCAAGGCCACCAATACGGTGTCTGTGATTTCGGCGGGTTGGGATCCGGGAACCGATTCCGTGGTGCGTACTTTAATGAAGATTGTTTCTATGACGGGGCGCACGACCACAACCTTTGGCGGTGAAAAAGGCGGACGGAGTATGGGACACACCGCTGCTGTAAAAGCGATTGAAGGCGTTGTGGATGCTGTTGCTTTGACTTTGGCGAACGGTCGTGGAAATCAAAAAAGACGTGTGTATGTTCAGGCTGATAAAAAAGAAAATGAAGCCAGAATTGAAAAAGCCATTAAAACAGATGCTTATTTTGTGAATGATCCGACTGAGGTTCTGTTTGTTAAAGATATCAACAAATATAATACCTTGCATCACGAAGGGGAAGTGGAACGCACGGCCCAAGAAGTGAATCAAAAATATACGGTAGAAGGGGTGAATCCTGAATTTACCGCCAACGTGATGGTGTCGTCGGCGCGGGCCGCTATTAATGCCAAAAATAAAGATCGTTTCGGGGCCTATACATTGTTGGAATTACCCTTGATTACTTTCTTGCCCGGGGAAGATATTGAGACTAAATTAGAAGGCTATTAAAAAGGATTATTGATGAAAAGGATTTTCGTCTTTGCTTTCGTGATGGCTTGCCTTTCAACAGAAGTTTTTTCTGCTGATTTAAATCAGATTTTGGCTTATTCTTACGAAAACAATTTGACGATATCTGCCGAACGCGTTGGGCAAAAGATAATGGATGAGGAAGTGTCTAAAGCCAAAGCGGGATATCGGCCCTCTCTTTATGCCGAAGGTTCTTTGGGACGAACGCACGATAAACTGGAATATCAAAATTCATCAATGCAGGCGGGAACAAAATATGACCAAAATCCAACTTCGGTTCAAGTGAGTTTATCTCAGCCTCTTTTTTCCGGCTTTTCAACATACAATTCTGTGCGGGCGGCAAAAGATACCGTTCGTGCCGGACGGCATAGTTTATTGAGTGCTGAACAAAAGGTCTTATTAGAAACGGTTTCTGTTTATATGAATGTAATTCGGGATAAGGCTGTTTTGGATTTAAGGGAAAATCAAGAAAAGGTTTTAAAAAAACATTTAGATCAGTATCGTAAGCGTTTTAAGGCGGGCGAATTGACCCGCACAGATGTGGCGCAATCAGAGGCTCGTGCTTCTGGGGCAACGGCCAGTCGTATTGCGGCCGAAGGGGACTTAAAACGGTCTGAGGCTTTGTTTTACAGTGTCGTGGGTATTGAACCGCAAGCCTTGGAAGATGTGAAAGGGTTAGATTTTAATTTGCCCAAAACAATAGAAGAAGCCATGGATTTGGCCATGAGTAATAATCCGCAAATTTTGGCCGCAAAATATGCCCAACAGGCGGCCAGCTATACCGTGAAAGCACAAAAGGGGGCTTTGTCGCCTTCCGTGAATTTGGGGGCTTCAGCGGGGCGGTTGGAAGAAAGCACTTCCGTTGATAGAAATGATTATTGGAAAGTATCGGCAAATTTAAAGGTGCCTTTGTATCAATCGGGATCAGAATATACCAACGTTCGTCAGGCGAAGTTGGCCGAAAATAAATACCGTATTTTGTGGAACAAAACGATTCAAGATGTGCACGCCGAAGTCATCAGCACTTGGGAAAATTATATGGCCGATAAAGCGCAAGTGGATTCTATTAAAGCCCAAATCAAGGCTTCCAAATTGGCTTTGGATGGTGTGATTCGTGAGGCCGGTGTCGGTTCCAGAACGGTCTTGGATGTGTTGGATGCAGAACAGGAACACCTGGATAATCAAGTGGCCCTCATCCGTGTCCATCATGATGAAATTGTTTCGGCTTTTGCTTTGATGAGTACAATCGGCCGTATGAATCCCCAAAGTTTGGGATTGGATGTGGCACCGTATGACCCGAAAGAATACTATGAAATGGTCAAAAATAAATGGTTAGGTTTTGGAATAGATTAGGGGGAAATCATGAACGAACAAGAAATGACAACTGAAGAAATTTTATCCTCTATTCGTCAAATGCTATCTGATGAATTGCGTACCGAGAAAAAAGTGGATGTTTTGCCCGCTGTTTCTGATATGGCCAACATTTTTATTTTGACACCCGAAATGCGTTGCTCTGAAGACGATATTTTAAAAGAAAAAATGCAACGTGTGTTGGAAAAAATGTCCCAACAAACCTCTGATAATTCTCAAACCTTAGATTAAAGTCTTTATTTCCCTGCTTGACAGAGCGTGAAACATTGCACTTGTTTCACTTTCGCTTTTTTTAATATTTTGGCGCATTCGTTTAAGGTTGCCCCTGTTGTATAAACATCATCTATCAACAAGATCTTTTTGCCTTGAATTTCCTCCGGAGTGGAAATATAGAACGCCCCACGGACATTTGCTTGCCTTTTGGTGCGATTTAAATGCCCTTGAGAGATTGTATTTTTCTTTCGTTTTAACACCAAAGGTAAGTATTCTTTATGAAAATGCTTGGCCAATTTTTGGGCCAGCAACGCTGATTGATTGTATTTTCTTTTAAATAATCTTTTTGGGTGCAGGGGCACAGGGATAATGACATCACAGTCTTTTATCATCTCTTTTCCCTTTAAAATCATCCAATTGACAAAGAGAGGGGTGAGTTCTTGGTGGTCGGAATGTTTAAAAGGTAAAATTAAAGATTTAATTGTGTCGTTATATTTGAAAACTGAGATACATTTATCAAAATGAGGGGGTGTTTTTAGACACGCTCCACAGATTTTTCCTGAGGTAATTTCTTTTCCGCAGATAGTACAGACCCGATTATTGATGAACTTTAAATCTGCAAAACATTTTCCGCATAAAGAAAATTCATCTAAGACCCGTTCATAGCAAATCGGACAACGGGGTGGTAATAGGATATTTAAAATGAATTTTATCAGGGGCATCTTGATTTCTTTTTTAAAAAACTTACCTGTTCAGTATATAGAAAAAGGGGGTAAAATGCAAAGGGAATCTTTTTTGAATAAATTAGGACATTTTTTATTCCTATTCTTTTTACTGAATTTTATCGGTTTTATTGCCTCTTGCTATATGACGGATGAAACGTTGTTGTGGTACAGGGGACTTTCCAGATCCACTCTGACCCCTCCTGATTTTTATTTTGGGGCTGTGTGGGGTATTTTATTTATTTTGATTTCTTTGTCGGGGACGTTAGTTTGGGGAAAAGCACCTTTTTTGTGGTTTAAAATTCAAACTTTATTGATCTTTTTGTGGAGTTTTTGTTTCTTTTTCCTGCACATGCCCTTATTGGCATTTTATGTTTTGATCCTGCTGATTTTTTCTGAAGTCAAAAATATTAAAATCTTTTTTCCGAAATCCAAAGTTTCAGGAATATTATTACTCCCTTTGTTGTTGTGGAGCTTGTTTGCCCTATATTTGAACTTTGTAATTGTTTTGTAAAAAATATTGACAAAATATCAAAAATCAAGTATAATTCCTTCTGATTCAGGAGGTAGAGAATGATTACAAAAGAGCAAAAACAACAATTTGCAGCTGGTTGTCTTTTAGGGTTGGGAATTTTGGGGCTTTTGACCTGTGCTTTTATGCGAGGCTATCAAGAATTTAGAAAGAATGATAAATCCAGTGATAAAATAATACAAGTGATAAAATCTTCTTTGAAGCCATCACGCTAATATATTTTTCTTGCAATTTAGATTGGTTTTGATTAGAATAAGGGCGTAAAGACCCTATCATCTAATGGTTAGGATACGGCCCTCTCAAGGCCGGTATACGGGTTCAAATCCCGTTAGGGTCGCCAAAAAATGAAATTCCCGTTTTATCGGGGATTTATTTTTTGACGATTTCCATAAGGAAATGAAACCGTAGGGTTCGGCCGAAACTTTTAGTGAAGGCAACGCCTTTAGGCGGCCCCGTCAGGGGTGAGCGCAGCGAATAAATCCCGTTAGGGTCGCCAAAAAATAAAATTCCACTTTTATGGGGATTTATTTTTTGCGGATTTTCAAGGGAAAATGAAACCGTAGGGTTCGGCCGAAACTTTTAGTGTAGGCAACGTCTTTATACGGCCCCGTCAGGGGTGAGCGCAGCGAATAAATCCCGTTAGGGTCGCCAAAAAATAAAATCCCCCTTTTATGGCCTTTGCTATTGACATCATTTTTTGATTTTGATATATTCAAATCAGACTTTGGGATGTCTTTATGAAAAAGTTTTTAAAATATATTTTTATTGGATTTGTGTTGGTTTTGGGGTGGGTTTGTTGGCCCCGTGAAGTACACCTGACCTTTATTCACACCAATGATTTACACGCCCATTTATTGCCCTCTAATTCATCCGGACAGGATTGCGAAAGGGGTTCAGATTGTTTGGGGGGCTTGGCTCGGTTGCAAGGCTTTTTAGACGCTGAACGCCAAAAGGATTCGGATGTTTTATATTTTGATGCGGGAGATAGATTTTCGGGGACGTTTTTTTATACTTTACACAAAGAAAATGATTTGATTCCTCTGTTTAATCTTTTAAAACCAGATGTGTTGACTTTAGGAAATCATGAGTTTGATGATAAGCCAATTATTTTAAAACATTTTTTAGATCAAGTGAAGGCGCCTTGTGTGGTGAGTAATGCTTCTTTTCAAGATGTTGATTTACAAAAACGGGTCGTTCCTTCACTTATTTTGCAACGAAAAGGTATTCAAATTGGCGTAATAGGGGCTGTGCCCGTGGAAATCAAGACTTCTTCTATGCACACAGATGGGATTGAATTGAATCCTTTGATTGCAAGTTTAAAATCAGAAATTGAACATCTGAAAGAGTCGGGCGTTTCTATTATTGTTTTAATCAGTCATTTGGGAATCCTGCAAGAATTAGAAGTGGCAAAAGCCTTGCCTGATATAGACCTGATTATCGGGGGACATTCGCATACTTTATTATCAAATCATTCGGTTAAAGCAGAAGGACCTTATCCCATGGTTATTGAACACACGGATAAAACAAAAACCTTGATTGTTTCAACGGGGGCTTATGGGCAATATGTCGGGAAATTAGATGTTGCTTTTAATCGTTTGGGCGAGGTGAAAACTTTTGCGGGGGATAGCCTTCCTTTGTCCGATAATGTTTCGGAAAATGACAAATCGGTCATGTTGATTTTTTCTGGATTAGAGAGTATTCAAACCGAATTGAATCAAAAAATACAAATGAATCCTTTCCCTATTTTAATGACAGAAAACAAAAATTATTGTGCGGAGGATTGTCCTATCGGGCAGGCGGTGGCCGAGATGATTTTAACGCAAGTGCCTGAAGTGGATATGGTGCTGATCAATTCTGGGGGGATTCGTTCCGGGTTGGAAAAAGGGGAAGTCCTTTTAAAACATTTAATCCAAATTCTGCCCTTTACTTCTACTTTGGTTTCAACGCAAATGACGGGGCGGGAATTGAAAGATTATATCACCCAAGGTTTAGGGAAGTACAAAACAAAAACCCGTGTGAATGCTTTATTGCAAATAGCGGGTGGCTCTTATACTTTTCATCCTTTGACGCGTCAGTTGGTGTCTTTAAAAGTGCAAAAACAAGATGTTGTTTTAGATAAAAAATATACGATCCTTCTTCCCCAGTTTTTAGCAAAAGGTGGAGATGGCTTTTCCCCATTACACTCTTATAAAATTGCGGATAAAACCATGCGAGAATATGTCCAGGATTATTTGGAAAAAAGACCCTATATTCCCACGGAAAAATTTAACGTTCAAAAAGACCTTATTTCATCTCAATGATGTTCAACAGATTGGTTGAACCTGTATTTCCAAACGGATAACCCGCTGTAATAATAATTTGCTCACCTTTTTTGGCGAATTTCTTTTGTTGGGCAATCTTGATGACATTTTTGGCGATATCGTCAAATTTTTGAATTTTGGCAATCAAAAAAGGAACAACTCCCCAAACAATACCCATCCGGTTAGCCACTTTCTTATCCGTTGTAATACCCAATAGGGGGACAACCGCTCGTTCACGGGCAACACGCAGGGTTGTTTTACCCGAAACAGAATAGGTGGCGATACAGGCCGGTCTTGCCAGCGAGGCAATCATGCGCCGCATGGAAGAAGTAATTGCACAAGGAATGCTGCCATCCAAAGGCAGACGCAGGGCCGACAAATGTGTTGGATAATCCACATCCGCTTGTGTGCGTAAGATAACATTATACATAGTCTGAACAGCCTGAACAGGATAAGCCCCTGCGGCGGTTTCGGCCGACAACATTACGGCATCGGCGCCTTCATAGACCGCGGTGGCCACATCTGACACTTCGGCCCGTGTAGGAACTGGGGCTTCAATCATGCTTTCCAGCATTTGTGTCGCGATGACAACCGGCTTTCCCGCCAAACGACAGCAAGACAGAATTTTACGTTGCATCATCGGAACGGATTCAATGGGACATTCAACCCCCAAATCGCCCCGTGCGACCATAATAGCATCAGCCTGCGCCACAATATCCGAGATATTTTGTACAGCGGTCGGTTTTTCAATTTTGGCCAAAATGCCGGCTTTTGTCCCCACCAATTTGCGGGCCATTTGAATGTCGTTGGCTGTTTGAACAAAGGAAAGACAAATCCAATCCACCCCTTGTTTTAAGGCAAATTGCAGGTCTTTTTTATCCTTGGCGGTCAGGGCGTCAATCGGCAAAATTACATCAGGCACATTGACACCTTTATGGTCGGACAAAACACCACCGACAATGACTTTTGTTTCAATTTTTTTCGGGCTGACTTTTTGAACGAGTAGTTTGATTTTACCATCATTTAACAGAAGATTCATATTGGGTTTAATAACCTTAAAAATTTCAGGATGAGGTAATTGAACACGTTTTTCGTCCCCCGGTTCTTTTGCGGTATCCAAAGTGAAAATTTGTGATTTTTTTAGTTGAATACTTCCTTTTTTAAAGATGCCTACACGCAATTTCGGGCCTTGCATATCTGCCAAAATCGTATAGTGCGTATTGTTTTCTTTTGAAATTTCACGGATAATCGCAATACGTTGTTGGTGTTCTTTGTATGAACCATGACTGAAATTTAAACGGAAAGCATTTGCACCGGCTTTAGCCAAGGCAGAAATAGTCTTTTTATCGGAAGAAGCCGGGCCCAGTGTGGCAATAATTTTTGTTAAATTAATCATTTTGTTCCTTTCACATAAAGTTGAATACTTGTTTCTGTGGATTCATGCGGCCCCAAACTTTGAATACCTGTCCCCACGATACCTCGTGAAGCCAAATTAAAAGCATCAGGTGTATGTGTGGTGGGTTCCAAACAATAAAAATTTTTGTTTTTGGGACTATATAGAATCAAATGTCTGAAACTGGAATCAGTATTGATTTGCACTGCATAACGGTCGGTGGTAATTTGCGCTGTTCCATTCCACCCGCCGACACTGATATCCAAATTTTCACGGGGTAAAGATTTGGCTTCGTTGAAATCTAATTCTTTGGGAACACGATAAGGATGGCCTAAAATCGGATCATCCCCGCGATACCAAACGTGTGTTGAATTATACATAATTTTTGTTGATTTATCTTTAACGAAAAAAGGATGAATGCCAAAACCGTAAGGAATAGGAAGAGCGGAATTATTTTCCAATTTGAAAGAGATCTCTAAGCCTTGGTCATTTAACGAATAGGTAAGATAAAAAGTATAAGGGAAGGGAAAACCTTTGTCTTTCGTATGAATAAATTTTAATTGGACTTTGTCGGATGATTGAAAAACAACTTCGCCTTTGGAACGCCAAATATCGCCGTGTAAAGCACATTTTGATATCGGTGAATTTGGGAATAGTTTTCGGGTAATTCCGAAATAAGTGAACGTATTGTTGGCGATGAAACTGCTGTATGGAGCCATTACAAACAAGGCCGAGTTGTTGGCTTCTGTTTCTGTCGCAGAACAGGGACGCAAAATGTCTGTGTTTTGTGCTTTAAAAAAGGAAAGAGCCCCTCCGACTTCAGGTAAAATTCCCACCGAAAAAAAAGTGTTTTTTAAAGTAATTTCCATTTCTTTTTCCTTCTATTTTTTTAGTTGTTTATATGCCTTCATAATAATTTCATCAATAGACTTTTCTTTTGTATAAGAAGCCGTGGCAAAATTGACCTGCAACTTCTTTTCAATTCCTTTTTCTTTTTTAACGGAATTTAAATGTTCTTCTAATCTCTTTTTGGCAAAAACGATATTTTTGTTTGCTGTTTCGGGAAGCAAAAATGCCAAATCAACCTCACCGATACGCCCCAAATAATCCACATCACGCATGGTCTTTTTACAGGTGTTCGCCAATTGATTTAACAGTGCATCACGTTCTTCTAAATTTAAGGTGTTATCCGGGGATAACTTTAATTGAATCAACATTAAAGATAGAGGATGTTTATAACGAATAGAACGTTTTAATTCCCGCATACCTGTTTCCAAAAAGGCTTGACGATTCATCAGACCTGTTTGTGTGTCAATAGATGCCAAAAACTTCAAATCCGCTTCTAACTTTTTGCGTTTACTGATATCAAACCCGACCGAGTGGATTTCTGTGGCTTTTCCTTTTGAATTATAGATGATTTTATTGGTCCATGAAATCCAAATATGTTGTCCGTTTTTTTGAATCAATTCTGTTTCATATTCGGGAAATAATTTCGGGGCGATAAAAACGCGCTTGGCAATATCCGATTGTACATCTGTATAACTGTGATTGACCTTCCCTAATAAAATGTGGATATCTTTACCGATCAGGTCTTTTTTCTTATACCCCAACAGTTCCAAAAAATTATCATCCGCAAACAGGATTTTTCCTTCTTTGTTAAAATGCAAGGTAATGCTTTTTTTAACCCCTTGCAACAGAGGTCCCAAAGGATTGCCCTTATTTTGATTAAAAGTATTCAGTTCTTTGATTTGTTCGGCGTTTTCTTCCAACAACCTATCCATCTTTTTTTGATGTTTGTTTAAGCGAACTAAAATTGTTAAATAAGTAACAATTAAAAGGCAAGTAAAAAAAATAAATAAATTTTCCATTTGTTCCATGTGTTTTTCTCCCCGATTAGATGAAGGTTAGACTTTTTTTTATTTAGTTGCAAGTAAAAAATGGTTTTTCTTGACTTTTTTATGAAAAAAGAGCATTATATAGGGTATGAAAAACACTGGGTCAGATTTGTTAAAGGTCGTGAATTCCCCCTATAAAGAGGGGTTTGAAACGATTGTGGATTCCGATGTGGTGCCCAAAGGCTTAAATGAAGATATTATTCGGCTGATTAGTCAGAAAAAGAACGAACCCGATTGGTTGTTGGATTTTCGGTTAAAAGCCTATCGTCATTGGTTGAGTTTAAAAGAGCCCCATTGGTTTAAAGGGACTTATGCACCGATTGATTATCAAGGTATTTACTATTATTCCGCCCCACATAAAAAGCAACCCAAGTCTTTGGATGAGGTAGATCCTGAAATTTTAAAGACCTATGAAAAGTTGGGAATTCCTTTAAAGGAACAAAAACAGTTGGCGGGTGTCGCGGTGGATGCGATTTTTGACAGTACTTCTATTACCACGACCTATTCAGCAGAACTGAAAAAACGGGGGATTTTATTCTGTTCGTTTGCTGAAGCAGTACAACAATATCCCGATATTGTGAAAAAGTATTTGGGGTCTGTGGTGCCCTATACAGATAACTTCTTTGCTTGTTTAAATAGTGCGGTGTTTTCGGACGGGTCTTTTGTGTATATTCCAAAGGGTGTCCAGTGCCCGATGGAATTGTCCAGTTATTTTCGTATCAATGCCAAGCAAGCGGGTCAATTTGAAAGAACCCTTATTGTTGCGGATGAAGAATCCAGTGTCAGTTATTTGGAAGGGTGTACCGCGCCGCAACGGGATGAAAATCAACTGCATGCCGCTATTGTGGAAATTGTGGTTTTGGATAAAGCGAACGTTAAATATTCCACTGTTCAAAACTGGTATCCTGGGGATAAAAACGGCAAAGGTGGTATCTATAATTTTGTGACGAAGCGTGGCTTAGTAATGAATGGGGCAAAACTTTCTTGGACGCAGGTGGAAACGGGCTCGGCTATTACTTGGAAATACCCCAGTTGTATTTTAAAAGGGGATAACGCCGTGGGCGAATTTTATTCGGT
>JAZRVC010000017.1:0-12657 GCA_045598925.1 Alphaproteobacteria bacterium | reverse complement strand
TGCGGGCGTGGGATTGATGGAAATTGTGTCCAAGCCCGATATGACATCCCCCGAAGAAGCCGGCGAATACTTACGTAATTTGCGCGCGATTGTGCGGGCATTGGGTACGTGCGATGGCAATATGGATGAAGGCTCTATGCGTTGTGACGTGAACGTATCGGTGCGTCCCGTGGGTGAAAAGACACTGCGCACACGGGCGGAAGTCAAGAACGTGAACTCTGTGCGTTTTGTGATGCATGCGATTGAAGTGGAAGCCAACCGCCAAGTGGAAATCTATGAAAACGGCGGACAGGTGAAACAGGAAACCCGCCTGTATGATTCGGATAACGGGGAAACTCGTCCGATGCGTGGTAAAGAAAATGCGAACGATTATCGCTATTTCCCAGACCCCGACTTGTTACCTGTGGTGTTGTCGGATGAATATATTGAAAATATTCGCAAAAATTTAGCGGAACTTCCGAAGGCTAAACAAGCCCGCTATGTGAAGGAATTAGGCTTGACCGAATATGATGCGTCTGTTTTAACGGCGGATCGGGAAACAGCCGCTTATTTTGAAACAGCGGCCAAAGGGCATGACGCGAAAAAAGTGGCTAACTGGGTCATGGGTGATTTGTTTGCCTATTTGAATAAAGAATGTTTAACGATTTCAAAAAGCCCTATTACAGCCGAAAATTTGGGTGCTTTGGTGGGCCTTATTGAAGATAACACGATTTCGGGTAAAATCGCCAAAGATGTGTTTTTAATGATGATTGAAACGGGCAAAGCCCCCGCCGTGATTGTGGAAGAAAAGGGATTGAAACAAAACACAGATACGGGCGCGATTGAAAAAATCGTGGATGAAGTGATGGCGGCGAACTCCGAACAGGTGGCCGAAATCAAAGCCGGTAAGGATAAACTGAAAGGTTGGTTGGTGGGGCAAATTATGAAAGCAAGCGGTGGTAAAGCCAATCCTGCCCTGGCCAATCAAATCCTGAATAAAAAATTGGGATAATCCACTTCCCCGCTTTTTGAGCGGGGATTTTTTTCTATTGCAATTTTGAAATTGAGTTGCTAAAATGACTTTGTTCTTTCCCATGGTGGGGAAGGCATGGGCGTAGAAAACCCATAAATTGTAGAGTCGTCAATGGACTCTTGAATCACGTTGGCATTCGGCCGAAAGGACGGATGTCGGCTGAATAAGGCGACTGCCCAATAGGCTGAGCCGTCACAATTTACGGTTTTCTAACATCCGCCCACTATTCGGTGGGTTTTTTATTAACATAATTTTGAAAGGACAATGAAATGTTAAATAAAAAGTTAGAATCAGGTCGTAGTATGGTAGAAATGCTGGGCGTGCTGGCCATTATCGGAGTTTTATCCGTGGGCGGTATCGCGGGTTATACCATGGCCATGAATAAATATAAAGCCAACGAAATCGTAAATGGTATTTCCACCATCTATATGTTGGGAATGTCCGCGAATAAAGGACAAGGAAGTACCACGGATATGTTGTATTCCACTACCGTGAGTCCAACAGTCCCCAGTGGCGCCAGTGAAATTACTTATAAAACGGATAAAACAGTTGTGGCCGCTATCACAGACACGGGTGTCTGTGATCAAGTCAAAAATCAACTGGGCGACAAAGCCACAGGCGATTGTGGTGCTTTAGTCGTGACCTTAGGCGACGCCGGTGCGACTAGTGGTGTGGATCAAACAGCTTGTGAAGAAGTTGGTGGTACAGTTATAGCATCTGGAAAATACTGTTTAGTCATACATCATAGGTATTGGCAAGATGCTTCTCGTTCTTCATGTGGAAGTAGTATGAGTATGGTTTCTTTGTCTGACTTTGGATGTGAAAATTTGAACGATGGTGATGATTGTCCAGCAGCCAAGAATGATCCAGATTTAGTGCTGACTGATGTTTGGACATCAGATTGTTATGATGATGCTTGTAAAAGTGATTATAATAGCAATTCTGGTCGTGCATACATCTTAGTGAATGGTAGTGTCGGTACTCGTTATCGTGACGGTGGTGCAGCGTATGAGTCAAATGCGTTGTGTAAGTAGTCCCCTCGCTTCGGCTCTCTTGTCATTCTGAAGGGACAACGCCCCGAAGAATCCATGGATCCTTCGCATCCGCTCAGGATGACAAAAAAGAGAATGTCATTCCTTGACGAACGACAGTGAGGAAATAAGGAATCTCAACAAGATGCCTTATTTCGCTAACGCTCAAGGCATGACAATAAACCCAACCCTCATTCTGAAGGCGACAGCCGAAGAATCCATGGATCCTTCGGTCGTATAAACTCCCTCAGGATGACAAGAGGGGGAAAAATCAGGATGACGAGAAAGGGGGGCTCAGGATGACAAAGAGAGGAGAAACAGGATGACAAAATACCTCCCTGTCATTCCGGATTTAGTCCGGAATCCATGGTCGGGTCCGCGTGGAGAGTTGGGATTAACCCCAATGGCTCGTGTCAGCGTGCCAATGGATTCTGAAACGAGTTCAGAATGACAATAAAGAAAAACGCTTTTTCCTGCTGTTTTTAACATTTTGGGCAGGGAAACACCCCTTGGGATTCACCACCCAAGGGGCTCCTTTTTTAAACTGCCACGCGGACACGACCATGGATTCTCGGGTCAAGCCCGAGAATGATAGAAAGGGGGTTAATACAAAGTGCGTTCAAATGATTTTTTCATTTGGAAAGCCCGAACAGTTTCGCGTTGTGTGGGACGCACTTCTAATTTTTTTAATAAAGCAAAATCAGAATTTTTGAGGCCGATTTTCTTTTCGGTGGCTTCAGATAACTTCATGCCATCCATAATTTGGTTTAAATTACAGGCCGCATATTGGGGTTTTGTAAAACCTTCCGATAAAACGACCACACATTCCACACAACCTTGACAGGCATCTTTACGGCAAGCGCTGCAATTTTCTTTTTTCCAAACAGCCCCATGCCACAGGCCATCTTGGGCGCTTTTAAACACATCTAAAAAATAAATTTTATTTAAAGCGATGGCTCGTTCATGAATTTTTTGAACAGAGACATTTTTTTCTTGTGCCATTGCAATATGTGATACCATTTAAAAACTCCTTTTTTGATGTCTATAACCTAGCATATTTTTGTATGTTTGTCAAGGTTTTTGACCGTGTCTTTTCCTTTTTTAACCGAAATTTATTTTTTTTCTTTTCTTTTATTTTTATTTGCGCTAATATAACACAAAGAAGGGAGAGAAGATGCAAGAACCAATCTTAAAGGCTGTCGCAATGCCCCCTCGCATTTTTTGGGCACCGATGATGTTGGCCGTGGCAAATTTAATTGTTCAATTTACCTTGATGTTATTATATCTGGCGTTGTTTCAAGGCAATATCATTTGGTTTATTGCCACGATTGCGATTGTCCATGCTTTTTTGGTGGCGCACAGTACCTATGACCCGCACCTGTATTTGATGATTGTGGGATGGTTTCAATCTCGCCCGCACATGACCAAAAATACCTATCCAACCAGAGGGGCCAAGTTTGCGCCGTAAAGGAATTTAAATGAACATAGATGCCAGTTTAGCAGATTTTCTTTACCAGACAGCCACAGCGGACAGTACTTTTTTGGCCGTTATCGGGGTGTTATCCGCCCTTTTCTTTGTGTTCGTCTTTGTGACAAAAATCGGGGATTTAGTCTTACCGAAACCCGTGGAAACAAGGTTGGCGAACTTTTTGCCTTTTGAATATCTGGACGAAGACGGGGCCACGATTCACTTGCATAATCAGGGTTTAGCCCGTGTGTATGAGGTAAAGGGTGCCGATATGACCCTGCTATTGCCCGAAGACAGAATGGCTTTGGTAGAGGCCCGCAAGCGTTGGGTGGATGCCATGGCGGAATTAGAGGTGACCTCGCGCGTGATTACGGTGCGCGAACGGGTGGCTTTAACTGAGCCGGACGCCTATAAGGATAACAAACTGTTAAAAGCGGTGGCGGGTAAGTGGATGGACAACCTGCACCGTATTTTCCAAAATAAGCATTACATTATTTTATCCGTCAATGACCGAAAGGATGCCCTGAAAGATTTAGATCAGGCGGGGTCGGCTTTGACAAGTATTTTGGATATGTATGAGCCTAAACTTTTAAGTGAAACGCACAACCTCAACAATGATGATAAAAGTCCTTTTTGGTTGTTTGCGAAATTAGTCAGTCCTATTACCAAGCCTCAACCCATGGTGCGCAAAGAAGAAAAAGAAACGTTGAACGATTTATTGACCGCGGACTATGTGCATTTTACAAAAGATGAAGGCATTATTCGCTTTTTCAGCGGGGATCACGAAAAGTTGGCGATTGCGATGGGCATTCGTCGTCCGGGTGATTTTATGGACGAACAAATGATTGCGGACTTTTTAAGTTTGGATATTGAAATGACGCTGTTGCACAACATCAATCCGATTCCGAAAGTGAAAGCCAGCCTTTTATTGGTGCAACAACAACGTATGGCGCACTTTACTACCTTTTCCCAAAGCGTTATTGATCAATATGAGCAAGCCAAAGAAGCCATGGATGCCAATGATGCGGATGCGCAAAGTATTAACGAATATGCCCAAAGTATCTTGGTGTTCGGGGACACCAAAGAAGAATTAAAGTTTGGTCAAGAAGAAGTGGAACGGATTTGTCGGTTGTACAATGTAACGCCTATTCGGGACGGATGGGCGGCTCAGGCTGTGTTTTTCAGCCAACTGCCAACCTTTGATAAATACCCGCGGACGTATTTGTATCTCTCCCGAGTGGTTGCCTGTGCCAGTTTGATTGATAAAGCCCCTCCGGGACGGATGACTTCCGATTGGGGACCCATGCCGATCAGTTGGTTCAGAACGATTACAGGCACGCCTTATGCTTTCCAATTCCACGTGTCCGAAGAACAATATGCTGTGGCGCATACCGCTTTGATCGGGCCGACAGGGCAAGGTAAAACAACCTTCTTCAGTTTTATGGCCGGTCAAGCCATGCGGATTCCCGATTTACATACTTACTTTTTTGACCGCAATAACGGGGCGAAGGTGTTTGCCATTATGAACGGGGCACCCTATGTCAAATTTGACGGGGGCGAGGATTCTGTTTCTTTGAATCCTTTTGCCATGCCGGATACTTCGGAAAACAGGGCCTTTTTGCGCACGTGGGTGCGGGATATTACCGGTGGCACGGATGCGGTATCCGAAGCCGAAATTGCCCGTGCGGTCACGACGGCGTTTGAATACCTGCCCCAAAGTGAAAGGTTGTTAAAGAACCTGTATAAATCTTGTTTCGCGCCCAACAGTTATATGCGCCGAGAACTCAATCGTTGGATTGATACAGACCAATACGGACGTATTTTTAACTCCCCCACGGATAACTTGGATTTGGATAGTCGCTATATGGGTTTTGACTTTACCACGATTTTCCAAGATGCCACTTTGGCGCCGGCGGTCATCAGTTATGTGATGCACCGTATTCAATCTCTGGCCACGGCGACAGGCTCGCCCACTATGATTATGATTGATGAAACGGCCCCGATGTTAGAGCACCCCATGTTTAAAGAAAGTTTTATTGTGGGTTTACGGGAAGGGCGTAAAAAACGTCAGGCCTATTTGTGCGCGTTCCAGCAACCCAAGTTCTTGGATGAAAACGGTCTGGGGGATGTGATTCGCGGTCAATGTCAAACGGTGGTGTTCTTTAGAAATCCGCAAGCGAATGCCTCTGACTATGCGACATGGAATTTAACTCCCCGAGAAATGAACTTTGTGTTGGGCAAAGAATGGGCCGACAGGAAGTATGCCATTTTGGTGTCTCGTCCCGCGATTCATGAATCCGTGATTTTGGATGTGGATTTATCGGGCTTAGGGCCTTATTTAAAGATTTATTCTTCGGGGAATAAGAACGTGTTGTTGGCCGAAAAACTTCAAAAAGAAATTTCCGATACCGACCAAATTGTGCAAGAATATTTAAAGCGCGCTTAAAAATTTTAACTTGTTTTATCTTCGTCCAGTAAAATGACCCCGCCTTGTGCAAAGGGAATCATAAGGCGTCTGACAATCCGTCCGCCGGGAAGATAAAGGAAGATTTCTTCGGTTTGGGAAAGTTCCGCAAACTGTTCGCGTTGCGTCTTTTTATATTGGGCAAAATCTACCACGCGGGACAGTAATCCTTTTTCCTGAAGCGTATCCCAAAAGTTTTCGTAATCTTGGGGGGCGTTCAGCCATTCTTCATCCAGATTCCACAGTTTCGCAAAAGCGCTACTGCATGCCATCAATTGCCCTTTGGCATCAAATAAGCACGCCGCACACGGCAGTTCTTTGCACAGCCTTTGGTGCGCACCGGCCACTTCCCGAAACATAGATTGGACTTCTTCTTCGGTGCGGGTTTCCTGACCGAACGTGAGGGTATAGTTTTGTTGTTGGCAATTAAAGTCCGCGTTCAACCAATGCAGTTGGCTGACATCACCTTCTTCTTTACTGGCCGCTTGATTGGCAAACACAATTTCATTTTTACCACGGTGAATAAAGACGGGCAGTGGCAAATTTTCCCATGCGCTTTCTAACAGGTTTTTTTGTTTTTCAACGATGCTCAATTTTTGATTTACTTCTTCCAACTGTTTTTGGTGGTTGGTAATATCTGTAATCCATAACACGTGCGTTTTGTGTTCAAAGGGACGACCGCGCACATAAAAGATTTGCTTATTGCGTTGCAACAGGGCATCAAAAGGTAAGTTTTTTTGAATCAATCCTGTATAATAGGTGGAAAAGCGTTGTTGCTCGTTTTTGGGAATCAAGGCCAAAAATTGATGAAAAGTATGGGGCTTTTTATCAATGTTCCACATTAAACACAGGGCCTTATTGATTAAAAGGGTGCCTTGGCAATCATAACAAAGTCCCACGGGCAGATTATGTAAAAGTTGCAATTGGGTATGGTGTTGCGTCCGTAAGCGATGAATCATAAAATAACCGATCAATCCCATAATCAAAGCACCAATCACGAAACTGGAACCGACAATCCCGACCAACATATTGATAATAGAATCCATGATTATTTCCTTTCGGGTAAGCGGAACATCAAGGCTTGCGCCATATGTTCTTTTAAAATTTCTGAACTAAACGCCATATCGGCAATCGTGCGTGCCAGACGAATCATCCGATGAAAGCCCCGACCGGACAGGCCGACTTTTTCGGCGGCTTGAATTAAAAATTGACGGGCGTCATCTGATAGATGAGCGGTTTGCTCTAATTGACTTCCTTCTAATTCACTGTTTAAAACTGTTTGTCCCCGCTGTTTTTGAAATTCGCGGACTTTCATCACCCGATCCAAGACAACGGCCGATTTTTCACTGGGGCCGAGTTGCCCCAACACCCACGGAGAGAGCAGGGGAACTTCTATTTGTAAATCAATTCTGTCCAATAAAGGTCCCGAAATTTTACTTTGGTATTCTTCGGCACAACGTGGCGCACGGGAGCAACTGCGCCCCGGAACCCCCAGATAACCGCACCGGCACGGATTCATGGCGGAAATCAGTTGAAATTTAGCGGGATAGGTAATATGCGAATTGGCCCGTGCCACGGACACCACCCCTGTCTCAAGGGGTTGACGTAAAGATTCCAATGTTTGACGGGAAAATTCGGGCAATTCATCCAAAAACAAAACCCCTTTATGGGCCAAAGAAATTTCGCCCGGTTTGGCTTTGATGCCACCCCCGACCATGGCGGGTGTGCTGGCGCTGTGATGCGGGGCACGATAGGGACGTGTGGCAACCAACTGACCGTCTTTTAACAAGCCCGCCACCGAATGAATCTGGCTGACTTCTAAAATATCTTCCACCGACAGGGGGGGCAGAATACCGGGCAGGCGGCTGGCCAACATAGACTTACCCGATCCCGGGGGACCAATCATCAACATATTATGACCGCCCACAGCGGCAATTTCCAAAGCATGCTTGGCGCTTTCCTGTCCTTTAATATCCGATAAATCCAAAAAGGAAGAGGCAGGTTGCAACGTTTGGGGTTCGGGGGGCAGGATTTCTTGATGCCCTTGAAAATAATTGATGAGTTGTAATAAATCTGTGGCAGGGACAATGGCCTTATTGCCCGACCAAACGGCTTCGCTTCCTTGCATCACGGGACAGATAAAAGTAGCATTGATTTGATTTGAAAAAACCGCAGCGGGCAAAATTCCCGATACGGGACGGATGGTGCCATCCAGACCCAATTCACCCATCATTAAAGTATTCAATAATTTATCGGACGGCAGGACTTCCATCGCGGCCAATAAAGCCATGGCAATCGGCAAATCGTAATGGGTGCCTTCTTTTAATACATCCGCGGGGGCTAAATTCACCGTGATATGTGCCCCCGGTAAAGAGAGCCCCGCCGAGTGTAATGCAGACCGCACCCGTTCCCGACTTTCGGCAATGGCTTTATCCGCTAATCCCACAATGGTAAAACTGGGGAGCCCTTTGATAATTTGGACTTCAATGGTAATTTTTAAAACATCAATCCCGCAAAACGCAACAGAAGAGGTGGTGGCCAACATATCAGGCTCCTTTCTTTTTTAAGGCGATTATATCAAAAAAGCCCGAAAATTTCAACTCTTGAGGGTGAGGATTTGCTTTTTATATGAAAATATGCTAATTTTACCCTAAACAAACAAAAGGAGAAGTTATGTCCCATGTTTTATTAAATAAAAAATTTATTCCCTTGTTGATTTCCCATTTTTTTTCGGCAATCAACGATAGTTTTATGCGGGCCTTATTTTTATTTATGGCCACGTATGGGTTGACCCAAGCGGGTGTGGGATTTATCATTTCCGGCGTTATTTTGTATGCGCTGTCGTTTTGTGCGGGCAGCACGATTGCGGGGCAGTTGGCTGATAAGATTTCCAAAAAGAAATTTTTGTTGTTTTTCCGAATGATTGAAGTGGGAGCGTTATTGCTGACACTGGGGGGTATTTCGCTTTCTTCACGGTGGGTTTTGTTGGCCATTATGGGCGGTTTGGGCTTTATCGGGGCCTGTGTGCGTGTGGCGGATTATTCCATCATGTCGGCCTTGGTGGGGGAAAAAGGATTGGTCAAAGCCAACGCTTGGATTAAAATTGCCTCATTATTGGGGATGGGGGCTTCGGCCTTAATGTTGATGGCACACATTAAATTTGATCTGTCTTTGGAATGGGTGTGCCTGTTTTCAATGGGACTTTCCTGTGTCAGTTTGTTGGTGACGTGTTTGTTGCCCGCCCAAGAACCGGTGGATCCGCAAACTCAGGTTGTAAAAAATCCTTTGCACGTGTTTGATTTCATTTCCAAAGCCTTACAATATAAGTTTGATGATTGGGCTTATTTAATCGGGATTGCTTGGTTTTGGGTGATGATGAGTTTGTTGGGGATGCTTTCTGCTTCTTATGCCCAAGATATTTTACAGGCCCGTTGGTCTGTGGTGGTGTTTTTGTCGGCGGTGTTGTTCCCTGTGGGCTATATTATCGGGGCAATTGCCTGTGTCCATACCACCCATAAACGTTTGGGGTCTCAAGCCGTCTGGGTCGGTGGATTGATGAGTGTGGTGTTGTTAGATTTGGCGTTGGCCAGCACTTCTTTACCGACACTGGCCGTGAATAAAGCCTTGACAATTTTTCAACTTTTAACCGCCAGTGTCAGTTATTGGCACGTGATGATAGATGTGATTTTGTTGGGTGTATTGTCGGCGCTTTACATTATTCCGTTTTATAGTTTGTTGCAAATGAATAATAATGCCAAAGTGATGGGACGACTGTTTTCCTTCAGCGGTTTGTTGAACGCCCTGTTTGTTGCGGTGTCTTTTGTTTTAATTTTTGTGTTTAAATTATTATTCTTGAACTTAACCACGATCATTGCCGTGTTTGCGGTGGCGAACTTAGTGGTGTCGTTATACTTTGCCCGATTGCTGCCTTTAACACAACGCCGTCATTTCTTTAAAAAGGCATTGAAAAAACTTTTTAAAGTAGAAGTCAAAGGCTTGGAAAATTTACCCGAAAAAGGTCAACGCTGTTTAATCGTGGCGAATCATACCAGTTTTATGGATGTCCTTTTGGTGTCGGCGTTTTTGGACCGTTCTATTGTTTTTTCCATCAATAAAAGATTATTGGAAAAAACGATTGTGAAGTTTATGACGAACTTGGTGGATTTGCGTCCCTTGGATCCGGTCAGTCCTTTTGCCGTGAAAGCCATGGTGGAAGAATTGCGTCAGGATAAAACCTGTATGATTTTTAATGGTGGGTTGTTAGAAGGGGGCAATACGCGTTTAAAGATTTATGAAGGGGCAGCGATGATGGCCTTAAAGGGGGATGCCCCTGTGGTGCCGATTTGTATCAAAGGTGCGGCGCATGCTTTCGGTTCCCGCGTGTTGGGTAAAAAGGCTTGGTTTAAATGGTTCCCGAAAATTACTTTGACGATTTTACCGCCTGTGGCCTTTAAGTATCCTGAATCTATGCCGACCCGCGAACAACGGACGCGGTCTTCATCTAAGTTGTATGACGTGATTGCGAATATGACTTTTGACAGTTATGATAAGCAAAGGACGGTTTTCCAGGCCATTGCGGATGCCATGAAAATGCGCGGACATATGTATCGTGTGTTGGATGATACAGCTCGCCATCCTCAAACATACGCGGCGGTGTTTTTGAAAAGTTTTGTGTTGGGGGCGTTGATGCATCGGCGTTTACCCAATGAACAGCGTGTGGGATTGATGATGCCGACTTCTGCCGCTTCGGTTTATACGTTCTTGGGGTTGCAGGCTTATGGGAAGACGCCGGCGATGATTAACTTTACCTCGGGCGCGAAAGCGGTGTTGAGTACCTGTGCCACAGTGGGGATTCAAACAGTGGTGACCGCACATAAGGTGGTGCATTTGGCGAAGTTAGAGCCCATGATTGAAGAATTAACCAAGAACGGTATTCACGTCGTTTATTTGGAAGATTTAAAATCCACTTTAACACTGGGCGATAAGATTCAAGGGGCGCTGGGGGCGTGGTTTCCGCGTTGGATTTATAAAAAGACAGCGGGAAAAGTCAAGCCTTCGGATACGGCGGTTATTTTATTTACCTCTGGGTCGGAAGGGTTTCCCAAAGCTGTGTTTTTAAGCCATGAAAACTTGTTGGCCAACTGCTATCAGATTTATTCACGGTTTGATTTGCACCGCAGTGATGTGTTTTTAAACTGTTTACCTTTGTTCCACTCGTTTGGTTTGGGCGCGGGGACTTTGGTGCCGATGATGGTGGGGGTCAAGACGTTCTTGTATCCGACACCGTTGCACTATCGGATTATTCCGGAAATTGCGGCCAGTATTCGGGCAACGGTTTTCTTTGCGACAGATACGTTCTTGTCCGCGTACGCCCGTTGTGCGAATCCCTATGATTTTAACAGCCTGCGCATTGTGGCGGGCGGGGCCGAAAAGATTAAAGAGGAAACCCGCAAAGTGTGGCAAGAAAAATTCGGGGTGCGTTTGTTTGAAGGCTATGGCGCGACTGAGTGTTCTCCGTTTATTTCGGTCAATACCTTCTTGCATCAAAAGAAAGATTCTGTGGGGCGTTTGGTGCCGGGTATGGAATATAAGTTAAAAAAGATTGATGGGATTGAAGAAGGCGGCGAACTTTACCTGAAAGGCCCGAACATTATGCAAGGTTATATGCGTGCCACAAATCCGGGGGTGTTAGAGCCACCCAAGGACGGTTGGTATGATACGGGGGATATCGTTGTCATGGATGCGGACGGCTTTATTTCCATTAAAGGACGCAGTAAGCGTTTTGCGAAAATCGGGGGCGAGATGGTGTCTTTGACCGCGATTGAACAAACCATTGCGAAGAAGTGGCCTGAAGCGATTCTGGGCGCGGTGAATTTGCCCGATGATCGCAAGGGCGAAAAGATTATCTTGATTACCACGGACGCAACGATTACCAAAGACGCCCTGATTACCCTATATAAAGAAACAGGGATGACCGAATTAGGCTTGCCACAAACGATTGTGGTGGTCAAAGAAGCGCCTGTGTTGGGCAGTGGTAAGTTTGACTATCAAACCGCCAAGCAAATCGCGATTGACGCCACCACCCCAAAAGAATAAGTTCGGTGAATAAAAAATAGCCCCTTGGCTTAAGAGATACCAAGGGGTGTTTTCCTGTCCAAAATGTTAAAAACAACAGGAAAAAAGTTTTATTGTCATGACTCTCTTTTTATTGTCATCCTGAGCGGATGCGAAGGATCCATGGATTCTTCGGGGCGTTGCCCCTTCAGAATGACGGTTGGGTTTATTGTCATGCCTTGAGCGTTAGCGAAATAAGGCATCTGATTGGGATTCCTTATCTCCTCACTGTCGTTCGTCAAGGAATGACATTCTGTTTTTTGTCATTCTGAACTTGTTTCAGAATCCATTGGCACGCTGACACGAACTATTGGGGTTAATCCCAACTCTCCACGCGGACCCGACCATGGATTCCGGACTAAATCCGGAATGACAAGAGAGCCGAAGCGAGACTACCTCACACACAACGCAGCGTAGTCGCTGCCGTCGCGAAAGTCGTCGAAGACGCCACTGTCACTCACGCGCCACGCGGAGCCAGAAGTATCACTTTCGTCACCTAAATCAGATGGACAACCACTATAACAATCGGCTAACCATAAGTAATTATTATTCCATCCGATTTTTTCAG
>JAZRVC010000016.1:0-14293 GCA_045598925.1 Alphaproteobacteria bacterium | reverse complement strand
AGACTTTTGCATTTGAAAGAATTTCACAATGGACTTCCAATCCAATAACCAATTCCCAGTCGGCTGTTTTTCCATGAATTGTGTACATGATTATTCTCCTTTCACCCGACGGGGTGTTTTATCAAAGTTTGCTTGTTTTTCCAAGACATCGGCCACTTGGAAAACGGTGTTTTCATCAAAGTGCTTGCCAATAACCTGTAAGCCAATCGGGAGTCCATTTTCAGAAAGACCTATCGGCAAAGAAAGTCCCGGCACACCCGCCAAACTGGCCGGTGTGGTAAAAACGTCGCCCAAATACACATCCACAGGCTTCATATTTTTCAATTCTTCCGCAGACAAAGCAGGCGTTGGCGCCGCCGGCACCAAAATCGCATCCACGTTTTTAAAGGCTTCCACAAAATCATTATAAATCAAACGACGCACCCGTTGCGCCCGTGTAAAGTAGGCATCATAAAAGCCCGCCGACAACACAAAAGTCCCCAATAAAATACGGCGCATCACTTCGTCCCCAAAACCGTCTGTGCGGGAATTTTCATAAAGTTCATCTAAAGATTTACCCTCTACCCGTGTGGTATAGCGCACCCCGTCATAACGGGAAAGGTTCGTACTGGCCTCCGCACACGCCACAATGTAATAAACAGGCAAAGCATACTTGGTGTGGGGAAGCGAAATATCCACCACTTCTGCCCCCGCATCCTTTAAAAATTGAATTCCTTTATCCCAAACTTTGGCGACATCAGGGTTGAGTCCTTCAGGACGATATTCTTTCGGGATACCGATTTTCTTTCCCCGAATATCCCCTGTTAAAGCCTGGGTAAAATCGGGCACGGGCATATCTGGACAAGTGGAATCTTTACCATCGGCCCCCGACATAGCGTTCAACATCAAAGCACAATCTTTGACCGAACGCGCCATCGGACCCGCTTGATCCAAAGAACTGGCAAAGGCCACTATCCCATAACGCGAACAACGCCCATAGGTGGGTTTAATCCCTGTAATACCGCAAAAACTGGCCGGTTGACGAATAGAGCCCCCTGTATCGGAACCCGTTGCCCCCATACAAAGGCCCGCAGAAACCGCCGCCGCCGAACCACCCGAAGAGCCGCCCGGCACTAAATCCAAATTCCAAGGATTCTTGGTGGGACCAAAATAACTGGTGAGTGTAGAGCCCCCCATCGCAAATTGGTCTGTATTCAGTTTCCCCAACATCACCGTGCCGGCATCCTTTAATTTTTGGGAAACTGTTGATTCATAAGGTGGCACAAAATTGGATAAAATTTTACTGGCCGCTGTGGTGCGCACCCCTTTGGTGCAATACAGGTCTTTATTGGCCACAGGAATCCCTTCCAACAAACCGACTTTACCAGATTTTCGGCGTTCATCGGATTCTTTCGCTTGAGCCAATGCCAATTCAGGTGTTTCGGTAATAAAGGCATTTAAAATACGCCCTTTGGCCATTTCTTCAATATGGGCTTGGGTCAATTCCACAGATGAAATTTCCCCTTTATTTAATTTTTCCAACGCTTCGGAAATTGTTAAATTGATTAAATCAGTCATTATTCCACCACCTTTGGCACAACGTAAAACCCTTGGATTGATTCGGGCGCATTCGCCATTAAATCAGATTGAATATCCCCTTCAGATACTTCATCCGCCCGCATCGGCGCTGTCCCTTCGGTAATGGACACCAAAGGTTCCACCCCATCCACATTCACTTCTTTGAGTTCTTCCACCCAATTTAAAATACTTTGTAAATCGTTTAAGATTTTTCCTTCGCGTTCGGCGGGCAATTTTAAACGCGCCAACCAAGACAGGTTTTGTATCGTTTGTTGATTTAAGTCCATTTTGACTCCTTTGCCAAGCATTAAAATGCCTTTGATTATAAAGATTTTACCCAAAAAAGTCAAGAAAAAACCTCCCCCGAAATTTCAAGGAAGGCTTTTCCAGTTTTTCTCTTTTTATCGTTTTGAATGTGAAGAGAAGCCGTCTATCATCACCCAAATGGTCGCTAAACCAACAATGGTATAAATGATACGACTTAAAACACTCATCTGGCCAAACAAAAAGGCCACCAGATCAAAGTTGCATAACCCAACCAAGCCCCAGTTTAAACCACCGATAACCAGTAAAATACAACAAATTTTTGTCATCCAATTCATTTTTTCCTCCTTTTAAAAAAGATAACACACATCAAATAAGTGCAAAATTTTCATTTTTCAACTTGTTTTTCTCTTTAAAGTTGTATATATTACTTTTAACACACTTATTTAGTGTAATTTGATAGAAAGGATTTTTATGAAAAAACAAATCAATCATCATAAAGACAGGCCGAACTTTATTCTGCCAGATCAAGGTATTCTGCATTGTTTTAAAGGAAGTATTCGGGACTTTTCTGCCCGAATGTCGGCTTCTTTAGCCCCAGCACGCACCGAAAAGGTACCGGCGGATTTTTTGATTATTGATAACGATACCGGCGAAATTATTAAAGCCTAATTGATTTCCTTAAATTCCACATCAATGACCTCGTGGGCTTTAATGGGACGGGACCGAGAAAGGGGGACTTTTCCTTTTTCCCACCTATGTTTGACCCAAGAAAGGCCGTAAATAGCCGCCCACACAATCAACACAGGAATCGCCAAGTACCACATCACCTGTAAGACAAACACCGTCACCGCGATAATAATCAGCGTTCCCGCCCATTGAAGTATAAAATTTTTCATTTAATTTCCTTTTTTAATTGATACAGCACTTCCATCGCTTCCCGCGGGGAAAGCGCATCCACATCCAGTTCTTTCAGTTTATTTTCCACAGCGGACATTTTGGGTTTCACGGGTTCATAGTGTGCAAATAAAGGTAAATCTTCAAACAACGGTTTTTGTTTGGCTTTTTTTTCTTCCAACTGTGCCAACACTTGTTCCGCCCGATTGAGCACGTCTTCGGGCAGACCCGCCAACCGCGCCACATGAATCCCATAGGACCGATCAACCGCCCCTTCCCCAACTTCATGTAAAAAGACAATATCCCCTTGCCATTCTTTGACCCGCATCGTGTGCAATGATACACGATTCAGTTTTTTATCCAAGGCCGTCAATTCGTGATAATGGGTCGCAAATAAGGCCCGCGCTTGATTATGATTATGTAAATATTCCACCGTTGCCCAAGCAATAGACAGCCCATCAAAAGTGGCCGTCCCGCGTCCGACTTCATCCAAAATCACCAAAGACTTATCAGTGGCGCCATTTAAAATACTGGCCACTTCCACCATTTCCACCATAAAGGTAGAATGACCCCGCGCCAAATCATCACTGGCCCCGACACGGGAAAATAACTTATCTACCAACCCGATAGTTGCCGATTCGGCGGGGACAAAAGACCCCATTTGTGCCAACACAACAATCAACGCATTTTGGCGTAAAAAAGTACTTTTTCCCGCCATATTCGGCCCCGTTAAAAGCCATAAATTATTTTTATCATTTAAATTGCAATCATTGGGAATAAAAGATTGATTTTCTTGGGACAGCGCATATTCCACCACAGGATGACGTCCGCCTTTGATGTCAAATTCTTTGGCATTGGTTAAAGCGGGGCGCACCCAATTTTGTTCCAAAGCCAAATTTGCCAAAGCACAACTGACATCCAAATGCGCCAGAGCCCGACTCGCCTGTAAAATATATTCACTTTCGGCCAAAATTTGTTCACGCAAAGCCTCATAAAGTTCTAATTCAATCGCCAAGGCTTTTTCATCTGCATGCATAATTTTTGTTTCCAAATCGGCCAGTTCCCCGGTCGTAAAGCGCACGCAATTGACCATCGTTTGACGATGAATAAAGCCCATTTCTTTGTTGGTCAAAAGGGGTTCTGCCACACGGGCGGGCACTTCAATAAAATATCCCAAGATATTATTAAAGGTCACCTTTAAATTACTGATCCCTGTTTGTGTGGCATATTTAGCCTGAAAATCCATCAACAATTTTCGGGCATTTTTTTTAATCGCCAACAATTCATCTAAATCCGCGGAACACCCTTCCCGAATAAAGCCCCCGTCCCGCGCCAACAAAGGCACTTCATCCATCAATGTTTTTTGAATTTCATTTACCAGGGCACTGTGTTCGCCCATCAATTCTTTATTTTTTTGCAACACAGGGGGAACAAATTCCGCATTCAGTTCCGTGCGCAACCGTGGAATCAAATTGAGCCCTGTCATCAAGGCCAACATATCCCGTGGTCCCCCGCGATTCACCGACAAGCGCGCCAAGGCCCTTTCCATATCGGGGATTTCTTTTAAGATGAGTTCCGCCTGTTTCAACACCAACGGATTATCTTTGAAAAAAGCCACCTGATCCAACCGATCATTGATTTTATCCAAGTTCATCAAAGGTCCCGCCAACCATGTGGAAAGCAATCGGGCCCCTGCCCCCGTGTTTGTCCGATCCAATACATCCAATAAACTTTTGGCCCCTTTTTCATCCGAAAGCGTTGTGGTCAATTCCAAACTGCGACGTGTCGCCCGATCAATTTGCATCAGTTGAATTTCTTGAATTTGCTTAGGCTCATTTAAAACAGGCGCTTTTCCTTTTTGTGTGTTTTCAATATAGTTTAACAACACCCCGATGGCGACCTGTTCCCCTTTGGAAAAGTGGGGATATTTTTCAATCACAGCCGCATGCACAATCGGATTAAAATCAGACGGCGGTAAAGCCGAAATTTGACCGAAATTTTCGTTGGTTAAAAAAGGATGTTTTTTTAAAAACTCCTCATTCAACAACGTTTCCGCACCCTCTAATCTGGACAAAACGGACGATAGATTTTCTACCGAACTTTCTTGCACAAAAAAGTCCCCCGTGGACATATCCACCCAAGCCACCCCTAACGACAATCCCCCTTCGGCCACAGACACCAGATAATTATGCTTGCGGGCATTCAACAGGGCGTCATCCGTCAAGGTTCCGGCGGTTACAATTCGAATCACTTCCCGCTTGACCACGGCTTTATAGCCCCGTTTTTTGGCCTCTTCAGGGTTTTCCATTTGCTCACAAATCGCCACTTTATAACCGGCCTTCACCAAGCGCACCAGATAGTTTTCATAGGCATGAAAGGGCACCCCGCACATGGGGATTTTTTGCCCCATATAAGTCCCCCGATAGGTCAGGACAATATCCAAGGCCGCCGAGGCTTTATAGGCATCCGTAAAAAACAGTTCATAAAAATCCCCCATTCGGTAAAACAATAAGCAATCAGGATATTGTTCCTTTGTTTTTAAGTACTGTTCCATTAAAGGAGTTGTTTTATCCGCCACCATTTTATTCTTTCCTTTTTCTTGATTTTCCATTATACTGAATTTATGCAAAAAAAGAAAGTAAAAATCATCTTTGAGATTGGAAAATTGATTGCCCGAACTTGGATTATCAACATTCCGGCCGTGTTTATTTTGTTGGTTTTAATGATGATGGGGCAATTGAATTGGATGAGTGCCCTGATCGCCTTACTTTGCTTTTGGGGATTCAGTGCGGTTATCGTCTTTTTTATTTTTAAGGATTTAGATCAATTCATTACCTACTTAAATAAAATTTCGGAAGGGGTCAGTGAAGAATTTCCCAAATTTAAAAAAAGCCTTTTTTCTTCGCGCCGATTAGCCAATGCCTATCAGGCTGTGTCGTCTTTGTGGCAACAACAAGCCCTATCTGATACCTTGATTTTACAGAATTTACCCGATCCTTTGTTGATGACAAATCCCGCAAATGACATTGTCTTTATGAACGAAAGCGCCTTAAAACTTTTCGGACAAAAAGCCTTGCATCAAAATATTTTTTCCCTGTTTAAAATGTCCCCCTTACCCCTTCAAAAACGCCCGCAATTTTTTAAATGGCAAATTCAGAAAAAAAATCATCCCCTTTACTATTATGTGCGTTTTGATACCTTTGATTACCCGACCCGTTTGGGCGCCACCCACTCTTTTTTATTGCACGACATCACTTCCTTTGAAGAATTTCATCGTCAGCAAAATGATTTTTTTGCCAATGCCAGCCATGAACTTAAAACCCCTTTGGCAATTTTATCGGGGGCGATTGACACTTTACAAGGGCCGGCCCAAAATGATCCCAAAGCACAGGTTAAATTTTTAAATCTGATGTCCAAACAAACTCAGCATATGAACGAACTGATTCAAAACTTTTTGGATTTAGCCCATCTGCAACAACAAAATCAATCCGAACCCCTGAAAAAAATAAATCTTAATCAATTCCTAAAAGAATATACACAAGGCTTTCAACAAAAAGCCGCCCAAAAGCAACAAGACCTATCCTTTATTCAACCCGCTCAATCCCTTTGGTGGGTCGGCAAAGAATTAGATATGAAATACATCTGCCAAAATTTGGTGGATAATGCGCTGAAATACGCCCCCGTAAAAGCCCAGATTCAAATCACCCTAAAAAAATCAAAATCCCATTTTTATCTATCTGTTTTTAATTCAGGATCCTATATTGCCCCAAAATATCGTGCCGTCATTTTTGAACGGTTTTATCGGATTCATCAAGGGCTTTCCAATACACCGGAAGGGTCCGGCTTGGGTTTGAATATTGTGGCTTATTTGGTGCAAAAATATCAGGGAAAAATGATACTCACCAGCCACATCAAAAAAGGCACCACCTTTACAGTGCGTTTTCCTCTTTCGTCATAAAGAGTTCTTTTAAAATCCGTTGCATTTCTTCTTTTAAATTCGGTGGTAAAGCCCCCGCCCGCCGAATTAAGGTTGCTTTTGGCACCGACCGAATCAAATCAAAAGCGACTTGACCTTGTTGTCCTTTGATTTTTAAACCGATACGGCACGGAAAGTGATGTTCGTTTTTGGTAATCGGCGCGATTAAAACATAGGGAAGCACGTCATTTAATTCATCGGGCGACACAATGACACAGGGTTTTTCTGTCCCCCGCATTTCACAAAAATACACATCATATTTTTTTACCATTCCCATTCTCCTTCCGATTTGACAGGTTTCAATTTAATGCTTTCCGCCATCATTTCTTTCCAATTACTTCTCTTTTTTAACACAGGGGAAACAATTAAATTCGGCTTTTTAATCGTCAATTCTAATTCCTTATCAAAATGACATTCTTGAATCACCGCTTTAGGCAAGCGAATCCCATAGGAATTTCCGATTTTAATCAAATTTATTTTCATGATACCTCTCCTTTTATCATTTGTGCCAACACCATATATAACCGACCAATATCTGAACCAATCAACACTTCCAATAAGGGGCTTTCTCCCGCATTTTCTGAAGCCTGAAGTGTCATTTGTTCAAAAGTTTTCATATAACTTTCCACCGCAGTTTGAAAAGCAATATTTTCCCGAAATAAACGCCTGACTTTTTGAATTTGCGTTTGCTTTAATTCTTTTTGAACATGACGCATAAAAACGGTTTTATCCCCCGCCTGATACGCCTGCCACAATTCTTCTTCGTTTTTCGGGGTAAATAAGCGCGCTAAATCCACGGAAAAATTGTTTAATTGTTTGGAAATCATAGAGGCCTGTTTTAAAAAATCCTGTTGTTGAGATTTTTTTAAATCTAAATGCTTTTCCAAAGCCAAAGTGTGCGATTGTAATCCTTGCGCCACCAAAGACATATCCCCGTGCATTTGTCCTAAAATGTTTTTCAGGTGCATCGCACGCGATTCTAAATTTTCACCCGCCAAAACCATTTGCTTTTGAATTTGTTGTGATTCCTTGGCGACCTCTTTGATTTCTTCATAGCCTTCCAAAGTTTTCCCCATACGCAAGGTGTTTTGTGTCATCACTTCGGCCATTTTTTCACATTGAACCATTTTTTGACCGATTTCCTGACGAGCCGATTCAAAGCACGTTAAAATATGTTTTAAACTTTCCGCTTCTTTATTTAAACTCTGACGAATATCAGTCAATTCTTCTTTGGCTTCTGTTGCCACAGAATGCACAATATCTGCTTGTCCTGCCAATACAGTGGTTGTTTCGTGGGCTTGCGCATTACTTTGATGGGTAATTTCGGCCAACTTTTGAATATGTGTGGCAATTTTTTGAACTGCCTCTACCGTCTGACGATCCACCGTCTGAACCAACTTATTTAATCCTTCAATCCAACGTTGTAAATTATCCCGTACTTTGTCCGTATGCTGATTGACTCCGGCATAAACGGAGCGAAATTCAATAATTTGTTCCCGTAAGGCTTTGGTGAGTTCTTTTGTATAAATCGCCCCTTCTTCTGTCGGATAAATCAATTCATCCAAATAAGCCCGCATTTGACGGGATTGTTTTTCCAAATAACTGTTTCTGTCAAAATAGGCCGAAATCAAAAATAAAAGAACCAAAGGCAAACACAACCCGCCGATTCCCCCCACAAACTCCATAGGGGAAAGAACAGCGCGTTGCACCCACCAGCCTGAATTTTTTAAGTATTGAAAACAAACAAAGCACCAAATAAGTCCCAGAAAAATAAAGATTATTTGTCCTTTATGAAAGAATATTTTTTGTTTTTTCATGTACCCTCTTTCTTACAATGTAATTACATTTTAGCGGATTTTTCCCCTTTGTCAAGAAATAATTACATCGTAATTACTTTTTAGTGATTTTTTTCTCTTTTTTAATATAAGGTCTATAATTTAACCTATTGATTTTTATAAAAATTTAACTGTAATTATAAAGTAATTACATCCTTTATATCGGGTCTATTTAATACCACTTGAGCCGCATATTGATGCCGAAACCACGTCATTTGACGTTTTACATAATGACGTGTGGATAATAAAATTTGTTCTTTGGCCTCATCTAAAGAAATTTCCTTTTTTAAGTATCGGGTCAACGCATCCACTCCTATCGCTTTCATCACACCACCACAAGCATTTGATTTTAAAAGATTTTCAACTTCTTGAACAGCCCCTTGTTGTATCATTTCTTCTAATCTTTGGGCACATTTTTGATATACTTCTTCCCGCGGGGGCATCACTAAAATTGTTTTAAATTCTGCTTCAATAACTTTTTTATTCCCTAATTGTTGAAAATATTCCAATGTTTTACCTGTGGCTAACAGAACTTCCAAAGCCCTTTTTTGCCGTTGAGGATCCAAAGGACAATGGATTTTTTTTAAACGTTGGACTCTTTCTTCATCCGACATTTGACGCACAAATGACCGAATTTCTTCTGGAATATCAGGTATTTGGCTGATTCCTTCCATTAAAGCATGAATATAAAGTCCCGTACCCCCTACCACAATCGGACAAGAAAGTTCGGGTAAGATACCTTTTAACTTTTTTAACCAATCCGCCATACTGACTTGGGTGTTATTATCCGCATACCCGTACAGAAAGTGGGGATATTGGGCTTCTTCTTCCCGTGAAGGACGCGCCGTTAAAACGCGTAAGCCCTGATAGACTTGAAACGCATCCGCATTCACAATTTGTCCGTGATAAGAATCGGCCAACGCCATGGCTAATTTGGATTTTCCAGAGGCAGTCGGTCCCGCAATAATGTAAATCGTTTGTTTTTTCATAGGCTTATTATACGCTAAAAAAGATTATTTTTAAACCCTTTTTTATTGTGTTTTATCTGATTTTCTGATATTCTGATGAAAAAGGAGTTCCCATGAAAAAATATCTTTTTTTATTTCTTTTTCTTTCTGGTTGTGGTTTTAGCCCGATTTACAGTCATTCTTCCCCCTCTTATGACCTATTAAAAACGACCAAAATTGATATTCGTAAAATTCCGGATCAATACGGGCAACAAATGTACCTTTTATTAAAAGAACAACTGCCTGAAATAGCCGTCAACCCCACCCGTCAATATATTTTAGAAGTGAAGCCCCCTGCGTTTTCAGGCTATGATAAGACCATCACCAATGATGAATTTGCCAGCACAATTCAGGCCACAGGAACCACTTCTTATACCATCAAAGACGCCAAAACAAACAAAATTCTTTTACAAAAATCTGTTTCGGCAACCGGGGCTTATCTGGTAGAAATCAACCCTTACGCCACCACGGTTGCGAAAGAAAAAACGTATAAAGAATTGGCCGTACAATTATCGCAACAAATCGGACACAGTGTTTTGGCTTTTATAACTCAGGAATAATTCGTGAAAGCAAAACCTTATCAAATTTCGGCTTTAAAAGACCAAATTCTCACACAGTTTTCGGGTGTTCTTCTTTTTGGAACAGATACAGCCAGAATTCATGATTTATCCAATATAATCAAAAAGATAATCCTGCCACAGGAAGATCCTTTTTCGTTGATTACGCTCACGGCCGCTCAATTAAAGACAGCCCCCTTTTTAATCACAGATGAAGCCAACACGCCCAGTTTGACTTCTTCGCGCCGTCTGATTGTCATGAAAGAGGCAGGCAGTTTATCTTTAGAGGCTTTTGATGATTTTATTGAACATCGCCAAACAGATGCTTTTTTGATTTTAACCGCCGATAATTTACCCAAAAACAATGCCTTACGTTTGGAAGCGGAAAGTCTGCCTAATTTTTTAACGATTGCCTGCTATCCTCCCGAAGAGGCGGAAATTCACAAGATTATTATAGATTATCTGAAACGAGAAAACTTTTCAATTTCTCCACAAGGTATTGATTATATTATAAAAAATACAAATTCAGATATGTTGATTTTAAAAAATGAGTTGGAAAAAATTACACTTTATAATCAAACCAAAAAGCCCCTTTCATTAGAAAATATTCAAAATTTAATCGGCGTGGGAAATGTTTCTGTTGAAAATTTTATTCAAGCTGTTTTTAACAAAAAATTTTCAATGATGGAAGATTATTTTCACCTTTTACTGAATCAAGGGGAACAACCTGTTTCATTAGTTCGCCTTTTAAATAAAAATTTAGATTTACTTTTAACGGGTAAGTATTTTATTCAACAGGGAAAAACACCGCTTCAAGTGGCGGATACTCTTTTAAAACCAGCTCAATTTCGCTTAAAACAACCCTTTCAAGAACAATTACGCTTATGGACGTTGTCTCAACTGATCAAAGCCAAACAGATGCTTTTAGAAGCAGAAATTCAAATGAAATCAGGCCAGATTTTACCGGAATTGATTTTGAAAAAAACTCTTTTTACTTTGCTAAACAATCCAAAATAAAATGAAGTTTGTCTAAATCTTTATAAGTAATTGATAAACAACCACTTTTTCCATTCCATTTTAAACGAACTTTTGCCCCTAATTTTTGGGAAAGTTCCTTTTCTAAATCTTTGATATCTTCATCTTTTTCTTGAAAATGAATCCTTTTTTGCGGGGGATTTTTTTGTTCCCCGACTAATTTTTCCGTTTCACGAACTGTCATCCCTTTATTGATAATTTCCAAAGCCAGTTCTTCGGCCTTTGGCATTCCCAACAAAGCCCGTGCATGTCCGGGGGTCAGTTGTTTATTTTCCAATAATTCTTTAATTTTATCAGGCAATTCCAATAAGCGCATCATATTGGCAATATAACTGCGACTCTTACCCAAAACATCCGATAACACTTCTTGCGTATAGTTAAATTCTTTTAATAATTTAACATAAGCTTCGGCTTCTTCCAAAGGATTTAAATTTTCCCGTTGTAAGTTTTCAATTAAAGCCACTTCCAAAGTATCTTTATCATTAAAATTTTTAATAATGACAGGAACTTCTGTGAGTCCTGCTTTTTGAGAAGCCCGAAAACGCCGTTCTCCAGCGATAATTTCATAACCTCCCATATTATCAGAACGCACCAACAAAGGTTGTAAAACCCCTTTTTGACGAATAGAAGCCACTAATTCATCTAAAGCTTCCTCATTAAATACTTTTCGTGGTTGAAAACGACACGGTTTTAATGAAGAAATCGCCACAAATTGTATTTTTTCTTGAGTCTTTTCGGGACCGTTTTGTCCTAAAAAATCCTCACCCATTAAGAAACTTAATCCTTTTCCAAGTCTTTGATTATCCATTGTTTTCTCCTTTCAAACGTTGTAAAACTTCTGCGGCTAAATGAATATAACTTTGGGCCCCGACACTTTTAAAATCATACAGCATCACCGGCTTTCCGTGTGAAGGCGCTTCAGGAATCCGAACATTCCGGGGAATAATAGTTTGAAAAACTAAATTTCCAAAGAAGGACCGCACATCATTTTGGACGGATTTTGCCAAATTAAACCGGGCATCATACATTGTGAGAACCACCCCTAAAATTTTTAGATTAAAATTAAAGTTTTTTTTAATCTTTTCAATTGTTTTCATTAAATCTGCCACCCCTTCCAAAGCCAGATATTCACATTGAATGGGAATTAAAACCTGAGTGGCCGCCACCAAAGCATTTAATGTCAATAACCCGACCGCCGGCGGACAATCAATAAAAATATAATCAAATTCTTGTGTATTTTCTAAGGCTTTTTTTAAATAAAATTGTGGGGCTTGTGTCCCTGCTAATTCCAAATCAATTCCCAATAACTCCTGACTGGCAGGAATAATGGATAAATTTGGAATATCTGTTGTAATAACCGCTTCTGATAAAGGAACTTGCCCTGTTAAAACAGAATAAGAACTGGGGCCACCTAAAGCCCTTTTTTGACCAAAACTGACCGTAGCATTTCCCTGTGGATCTAAATCAATCACCAGGATTTTTTTATTCAAAGAAGAAAGGGCTGTTGCTAAATTGACCGCTGTAGTGGTTTTACCAACACCGCCCTTTTGATTAGAAATTGCAAAAATTTCAGTTGTCATAAATAACCTCCTTTATTTTTAAAATACAACTTTCTTTTGAAACAACACTGGGTAATTTTTCAATTTTACATTGAATTTGACAATTATTTATTTCTTTTTCTACTTCTTTTCCTTTAGGTAAAAGACAAATTGTTTCACGTGAAACAATTTTTTGACACATTATAAGTATTTGTTTTAATTCAGAAAAAGCACGACAAGTTAAAATATCAACTTTCAAACCTTCTATTTTTTCAACCCGTTCATTTATTACTTCAATATTTAAATTTAACTGGCGATTTATTTCTTTTAAAAAGAGAGATTTTTTTAAATCACTTTCAATTAAAATAATTTTTTGAATCGGAAATCCATTTATTTTATTTAAAATTCCTAAAATAATTCCAGGAAATCCACCCCCACTTCCAACATCCACTAAAGTTTTAACAGAACTTGGCAATAAATAAAAAAGTTGAGCAGAATCCAATACATGACGGATCCAAATATCTTTAATTGTATTATTTGAAATTAAATTCACGTGTTTTTGCCATTCTAATAAAATATCAATATATTTTTTGATATCATTTTCGGCATTTTTAATGTTTTTTTCCAATTGTTTCACGTGAAACATTCTCCTTTTTTCTGTTAAAAATATATAAAAAAACAAAATTAAAATCAAGTTAAAAAATTAAAAAAAGAATAATAAAATAAAAAATGTTTCACGTGAAACATTTTTACATATTTTTTAAATTATTTAATCTTTTCAACAGGTTATTTTAAATTATTTTTTCCATAACGGATTTTTTAATTCATTTAAAAAAGAATCATGTGCCTGATTTTCTTCTTCAGACAGTGTCCAATGACGTTCAGGAAAATTGGCTTTTTCTTGAATAATATTTTGAAAATTTATTTTTTTAACTTCTTTTTCTTTAGAAGAAAATACCAGTTCCCGATCCGTAATTAATTCCAAATAAACATCAGCCAATAACTCACTATCCAATAAAGCACCATGAACAGTCCGTTTACTGGCATCCACATTAAATCTTTTACATAAAACATCCAAATTGACACGCGCACCCGGAAATTTATTTTTTGCCAAAATCAGCGTATCAATAACACGATCTTGAGATAAAAGAGGCCGATGACAGCGTTTTAATTCCATATTCAAAAATTTAATATCAAAGGTGGCGTTATGTATCACAAGTGGCGTATCTTCGCCCACGAAGGCCAAAAAATCGTCCGCAATTTCTTCAAAAGTCGGCTTGTCAGACAAAAATTCTTCTGTTAAACCGTGTATCCGGACAACTTCCTCGCTAATAGAGCGCATCGGATTGATATAAACTTGAAACGTTTTTCCTGTCGGTTGATGATTTTCCAGTTCCACACAACCGATATCCACAATCCGATCTCCATTATCGGCATCCAAACCTGTTGTTTCTGTATCTAAAACAATTTCACGCATTTTATTTCCTTTTTTCTTATTATACCTATTATAAGGTCTTTTTTCAAGAAAAACTTATTTGTATAAAAAGTCATAACTTTAAAGAAAATTAAAAACAAGAAAAAGTTTTAATAAAAAATAATTATTTATACTGTTATCAATTTTTTGATT
>JAZRVC010000015.1:0-5217 GCA_045598925.1 Alphaproteobacteria bacterium | reverse complement strand
GAAGAAATCACAGAGGTGGCCAACTCGGGCAGGCTGGTCCCCACGGCCACAATCGTCAAACCGATCACTGTTTCACTGACGCCCCAAGAAGTGGCCAATTTCACAGAAGCATCCACCAAAAATTTTGCCCCTAAAATCGTTAAAGCAATGCCGATAACTGCAATCACTAAATTCTTGATAAGTGAAGTTTTTTCTGGTTCAATATTTTTTTCCTTTTGGGCTTTTTTATCCATAAAATAAGAATAGCACACATAAAACAAAAGGCCGGCTGTCATCACGCCCCCCAGCCAACGACCAATGCCCCCGCAAAGACCGCCCACCAGTAAAAGCAAAGAACTTAAAACCAAAAAATAGGCATCCCGACGAAAACATTTAATAGACACCAACACGGGCGAAATTGCCGCCGCGACCCCCAACACCAACAAGATATTCGCGATATTTGACCCCACCACATTGCCGATAGAGATCCCGTCGTTATGATGAAAAGCCGCAATCAAACTGGTTGTCAGTTCCGGGGTAGAAGTCCCAAATCCCACCAAAGTGAGGCCAATCAACAATGGGGACAAACCCAACCTTTTGGCAACGGCCACTGAGCCATCCACAAGCAGATTTCCCCCATAAAAGAGCATCAATAGCCCCAAAATTAAAAATAGATATGTCATAGAAAAATTATAGGCAATTTCAAACAAAACTGCAATATAATTTTTATTTTAAGAAAATCAATTCTAAATGACGGTCCAGGGCATCCAAATAAGTTTTGACTTGCGGGTCTTTCACCACATTATGACAAGAAAAACTGGGTAAGGGCTTTAAACCGATAAAGGCTTGGGCTTGATGCACCCCTATCAAAGCGACATCAGGCGAATAAATCCCCCGCCAAAAATCGTGCCCGAAAGAGTCCAATGGCGCATTCCAAGTGGTAGAAAGCATATATGTCCGCCCATCCAACATCCCCCCGGTTCCGTATCCTCCGTTAGTAAATTGATAAAACAGACCATATTCATACACATCTTGCATATACTGTTGCAACAGAGCCGGCACCCCGAACCAATAAACAGGGAATTGATAGATAATCGTATCGGCCCATAAAAACTTTTTTTGTTCTTCGGGCACCTTATACCCTTTTTGCAACACTGTTGTTTTGATTTTATTTTCAGGCTTTTGTGAAATGATTTTCTTCATTTCGGCCACCAAAGTACGATTTAACTTTCCCGCTGCAAAATCCGTTTTTTGATGACCATTGATAATTAAAATATTAGGCATATCTCCCCCTTTGTTATAAGAGGGAAATAAGCCTTTCTTTTTTTATTTTCAATTAGCCTTTTGTATAGGGGGCGACAAAAGCCTTTACTTCTTCACCGATTTTTTCCAAAGTCGCTTTATCGCCTTTGGCATTAGCGACCCGCACAATGAAAGCCGCAATTTTGTGCATTTCGGCTTCTTTCATCCCCAAAGTCGTGACAGCTGGTGTCCCCAAACGAATCCCCGAAGGAATCCAAGGTTTTAAGTCCCCGGGCACCGCGTTTTTATTTGCCACCAAGTGGGCGGTTTCTAAATCTTCGGCAAATTGCGAAGCATCCTGGACTTTTATCGCCTCATCCGAATACACGACATCCATTAAAATCAAATGGTTTTCCGTGCCGTTCCCAATCAACTTAAAGCCCGCATTTTTTAAATCCCAAGCCAGCGCTTTGGCATTCGTGACAATTTGATGTGCATAATCTTTAAAGGCAGGTTGTAAGGCTTCCTTTAAAGCCACACCCAATGCCGCCATGGTGTTCATATGCGGTCCGCCTTGAAGTCCGGGGAACAACGCTTTATCAATTTGTTGACCCAATTCCTTTTTACAAATAATCAACCCTGCCCGTGGCCCACGCAAAGTCTTATGTGTCGTGGTGGTCATAATATCGGCATACGGGAAACATGACGGATGTGCCCCACCCGCAATTAAACCAGCAATATGGGAAATATCCGCCATTAAAAGCGCCCCACATTTTTTGGCAATTTTCCCGAATCGAGCAAAATCAATCGTTAAAGGATATGCGGTGGCCCCACAGATGATGATTTTCGGCTTATTTTCCATCGCCATTTTTTCAATGGCATCATAATCCAACAAACCTTTGTCATCCAAGCTATATTGCACCGCTTTAAAAAACTTACCTGTGATATTGACTTTGTGGCCATGGGTCAAGTGTCCCCCATTATCCAACGCCAATCCCATAAAAGTATCCCCCGGCTGCAAAAAGGCCGACAAGACAGCCAAATTAGCGGGAGCCCCCGACAATGCCTGAACATTGGCATGATAGTTTTCCTTATCATTGGGGACAAACAACTCCAACGCTCTGTCAATCAACAATTGTTCCAACTGATTCGTGTTGGCTTGACCTTGATAATAGCGTCCATTACCGGCCACACAAGCCCCATCTTTTGTCCATTTATGCGGATATCCTTCGGCGTATTTATTGGTAAAGCAACTGGACAAAGCCGCGGCCACCGCATCTGACACAATGTTTTCGGAAGGAATCAGAGGAATTGATTCGCTTTGACGCTTATTTTCCGCCGCTATTAAAGAGGCGACATCCATATCTTCATCGGCCACTAAATCAATGATACCTGAAAGTTGTGCATACATAGGAAATCCTTTCTGTTAAAGTTGATAAAAAAAGTTTAGCAAACCCCCAAATTTTAGTCAAGAAAAGAAAGGCTTTTTTTCAAAATAAAAGGCTTGACTTTCCTTTTCTTTTTCTGTATAATGTTTTCTATTCCAAAAAGGACTGACTTTTTAGTCTCCAAGGAGATACCCCGTTCGGCGATGGTTCGCTCACCGGGGCGCAACTGTTATAAAGGAGTTTTGACCGGTGTTTAACGGTTTGACAGATAGGCTGAGTAAAATTTTTGATAAGTTGACGGGACGCGGTCTTATCACAGAAGAAGTGATGAACGAAACCGCCCGTGAAATCAAAATTGCCCTATTAGAAGCGGATGTCGCCCTGTCGGTTGTAAAAGACTTCATCAACAAAGTTAAAGAAAAGGCCGTTGGGCAAGAAGTGGTGCGTTCCATTCAACCCGCCCAAATGGTGGTCAAAATTGTCCATGATGAATTGGTGACCCTGTTAGGCGAATCTGTTGATTTTCAATGGACACCCAATACGCAAAATGTCTTATTAATGGTGGGATTGCAAGGGTCGGGGAAAACAACCTCATCTGCCAAAATCGCCCTGAAACTGCAAAAAGAAGGGGAAAAAGTTTTATTGGCGAGTTTGGATACCTATCGCCCTGCCGCGCAAGAACAACTGGCCGATTTGGGAAAAACTTACGGACTCAATGTTCTACCGATTGTGAAGGAAGAAAAGCCTTTAGAAATTACCAAGCGTGCCTTAAATGAAGCCAAATTAGGTCTTTATGATATTTTGATTTTGGATACCGCGGGTCGCTTACACATTGATACAGAAATGATGCAAGAAGTGGCCGATATTAAAAAACTTTCCAATCCAAAAGAAACATTGTTGGTGGTGGATTCTTTGATGGGGCAAGACGCCCTGAATGTCGCCCAAGAATTTACCGATAAAATCGGCATTACGGGTGTTGTTTTAACTCGTGTAGATGGCGACAATCGTGGCGGGGCGGCTTTGTCTATGCGCGCCATTACAGGTCAACCGATTCAATTTTTGGGTGTCGGCGAAAAAGCGGATGCTTTGGAACGCTTTGATGCCAAACGCGTGGCCGACAGAATCTTGGGTATGGGCGACGTGGTGGGGTTGGTTGAAACGGCTATTGAAAAAGTCAATCAAGATGAGATGCAAGCCCAAGCCATGAAGATGATGTCGGGTCAATTTGATTTAAACGACCTGATGAAGCAATTAGAACAAATGGATCAAATGGGCGATATTAAAGGGATTATGAAAATGATTCCGGGAATATCCAAATTTTCCAAACAAATTGATGAGGCCAAAGTGGATAATCGCCTGATGAAGCGTCAAGCGGCGATTATCAAGTCTATGACACCGGCGGAACGCCAAAACCCCGAAATAATCAAAGCCAGCCGTAAGCAACGAATTGCCAATGGGGCCGGGGTCAAAGTGGAAGATGTCAACAAACTTTTAAGAAGTTATGAGCAAATGGCTGAAGTCATGAAGAAATTTAAAAAGATGGGACCTTTCGGCATGATGTCTATGATGAAGAAAATGGGCAACATGATGAAGGGAATACCTGGGGATAACGGGGGATTTCCTCCGTTTAATGTCTAACTACAACAGAAAGGAAGAAAAAATATGTCAGTTAGAATTCGTTTAGCCCGTGGTGGCGCAAAAAAACGCCCTGTTCACAAAATCGTTGTGGCAGATAAGCGTTGCCGTCGTGATGGGCGTTTTATTGAAGAATTAGGATTTTATAATCCTCTTTTACCCAAGGACAGCAAAGACGCTTTGCGCGTTGATGTTGAAGCCGCCAAAAAATGGATGGCTCAAGGGGCTGAAATCACAGAACGTGTTCAAAAACTTTTTAACCTGTTAGGTTTATGCGATAAGCCAGAAATTCGTGAAACACCGAAAAAGTCTGCTCCGAAAGCGAAAGCTCAAGAACGGATGAAGGCCGAAGCAGAAGCCGCGAAAGCCGCTGAAGCAACTCCTGCTGAACCTGCTGCTGAACAACCAGCCGCTGAAGCAACTCCTGCAGAAGAACCAAAAGCTGAGTAAGGATTAAAAATGTCGCTGATTGCTGTCGGTAAAATTGTCAATGTTCACGGAATCAAGGGTGTTATGAAAGTAAAACCCTATTTGGTGAATAAAGCCAATTTTAAGGACTTAAATCCTTTTACCGACAAATATGGCAAAAAGAACTTTGAAGCGTCTATTGTGGGACAAAAAGGCGATTGTTGGTTGGTGGCCATAAAAGGCATTACAGACCGCACAACTGCCGAAAACTTTAAAGGGTTAGAATTGTATACAGACCGCAACAAACTCCCCCAAACCAAGGATAATGAATTTTATCAATGTGATTTGGTGGGGATGGAAGTTTTGAAAGACGGCCAAGTTTTTGGTCAAGTTTCAAAAGTTTTGAATTTTGGGGCGGGCGATATTTTGGAAATCAAAACAACAGAAAATCAAATTTTGGATTTTTCATTTTCCAAAAAGACTTTCCCCGTTGTGGATGTTCAAAAAAAGCAAATACAAATTGTTCTCCCAGAAGGTATGGAAGGAGCTGTCAAATGAAAATTAA
>JAZRVC010000014.1:0-15895 GCA_045598925.1 Alphaproteobacteria bacterium | reverse complement strand
GTCTGGGGATTTTAAAACAATTCAAGTGTTGGGGGATCGCCTGATTTGCGGGGCGGGGGTACCTTTAAGTAAAATTTCAAAAGTAGCCGCAGAAAATGAATTGGCCGGGTTTGAATTTTTATCCGATATCCCCGGGACATTGGGGGGAGGATTACCCACGAACGCGGGGGCTTTTAAACAAAATTTATCCGATTTAATGGAATCTTTGGATGCGGTGGATTTAAAAGGAACAGAACAACACTTTGATGATTTTTCCGATTGGTCGTATCGGTATTGTCCTCTTCAAAATTTGATTTTCACGGGGGCGGTTTTACGGGCAAAAGGACATAAAACAAAGGCCGAAATTCAAGCCCTTCAAAAAGAGTATCGCACAAAAAGAAAGGCCTCTCAACCGTGGGGGGTGCGTTCGGCGGGATCCACTTTTAAAAACCCGGAAAGCCAAAGCGCTGGTTTTCTGATTGAAAAAGTCGGATTAAAGGGGTATAAAGGAAAAGGGTGTGAAATGAGTGCAAAGCACGCCAATTTTTTGGTGAACATTTCGGCTTGTGCACAAGATTTGGAAAATTTGATTCAATTTGTGGAAGAAAAAGTTTTTCAAGGCACGGGGGTTCGTTTGATAAGGGAGATAAAATGCGTGGGAAAAAGATAAAAAAAGTGGCCGTCTTGATGGGTGGTATGTCTTCGGAAAAAGAGATTTCTCTTTTAACTGGTAAGGGTGTTTTATCGGCTTTAAAGAAATTAGGTTATCAAACCAAAGCGATTCAAGTGGGGCCTGATTTAAAGGCTTGGATTCAAAAATTAAAAGAATTTTCACCGGATGTTGTCTTTAATGCTTTGCATGGCAAATATGGGGAAGATGGTTGTGTTCAGGGCGTTTTAAATTGGATGAAAATTCCCTATACCCATTCGGGTGTGTTGACCAGTGCCTTGGGTATGGATAAAGAACGCACACGCCACATCGCCAAAGGAATCGGCCTCACCGTTGCCCCCGGGGGATTAAAAACGAAAGCAGAATTTAAAAAGATGGCTTTGCCGTTGGTGGTGAAGCCCAATGACGAAGGATCTTCTTGCGGGGTGCAAATTATTCAAACAGAATCGGCCAGAAAAAAATTGTTAAAATCTTGGCCGGAAGACAAAATTCAATTAGTGGAAAAATATATTGCGGGCAGGGAACTGTCGGTCGCTGTGTTAGACGGGAAAGCCTTGAACAGTGTGGAACTCTGTGTGAAAAAAGGGTGGTATGATTATAAAAATAAGTATCAGAAAGGGGCGGTGATTCATCAAATTCCGGCCAAAATTCCCCCAAAGACACAAACTTTAATTTTGCGTCAAGCGGAACAAATTCATGTGGCGTTGGGATGTCGTGGGGTGAGTCGCAGTGATTTTCGTTTATCTTTAACGGGGAAACCTTACTTTTTGGAAATCAATACCAATCCGGGAATGACCTCTTGCTCTTTGGTGCCGGATATGGCAAAATCAAAAGGAATATCTTATGAACAAGTGGTGGAAAAATTGATTCAGGGGGCCCGATGCGATTAAAAGGAGTTTTGTGGAAATTGAAAATTTTTATGGTGTGCCTGATTCTGATTGGGGCTGGGGTCTTTTTTGCGTTGCCTCAAGGACAAATGATTTTAAAAGAAATGAACAAAGTTTTTACGTTGGCCGTTGAAAAAGCCGATTGGAAATTAAAAGAAGTCCATGTGGTGGGATTAAAGCGTACCACCCGTGCGCAATGGGAAGCCGCCTTGAATGCTCCGCTGGGAACCCCTATGAATCAGATTGATTTACATCAGGTGCGCGAAAATCTGTTGCAATTACCATGGGTGCAATGGTGTGTGGTCAGTCGTGCTTTACCCAACAAATTGAAAATAGAGGTGGTGGAAAAAACGCCGATTGCTTTGTGGCAACATAAAGGGGTTTATCATCCTTTGGATGAAATGGGAAATCCCATTGAAGAGATGAAATTTTCATCTGAAGATTTGATTTTGGTGGTGGGTGAAGATGCGCCCCAAAATACCATAGAGTTATTAAAAGCGTTGGATAAAGTGCCCGATTTATCAAAGCAAATTCAATCAGCCACACGGGTGGAAGGAAGACGTTGGAATTTATATACGGTGGAAAATGTGAAAATTTTATTACCGCAAGATCAAATGGAACAGGCCTTAAAACGGTTGCAAAAAAAAGATTTATCCGATGGTTTGTTAAAAAAAGAGGTAGATTCTATTGATATGCGGTTGGCCGATCGTATTACACTGCATCCGAAAAAAAAGACCACACATAAAAAGGGGAAAAAATGAAAGAACGATTTCAAAAAAAGACATACCTGAATTTATTGGATATCGGCTCTGGTAAAATTGCCGTTATGGTGGTGCGTTTATCGGATAATCAAAATCCGACCGTGGTGGCGACTTCTTGTGTACCGGCGAAAGGCATTCAAGCGGGGACGATTTGGAATTTGGATGAAGCGGCTTCGTGTATCGGGGAAGCGATTCATCAGGCGGAAGTGAAGGCCGATCATGAAATTAAATCGGTGGTGGTCAATATCTCTTCCCCGCAAATGAAGTCGTTGTATTTATATCACGAAGTGCCGATTCAAAAAGGTCAGCCCATTTCGGGGACGGATGTGCAAAAGTTGGTGGACAGCATTATTACCCAGCATGTGCCGGCAGGGCAAGAAGTATTGCACGCTTTCCCTTTGTGTTATGTGGTGGATAAGAATCAAGGCCAGACAGATCCGCGTGGGGTGTATGCTTCCACTTTGGGGGCTCAAGTCCATTTGGTGACGATTCCCGAAGAACAGTCTATGAATTTATTAAAAGTATTGGACAGGTGTTATGTGTCCGTGTCTATGAAAGTGGCCACCCCTTATGCGGCGGCCTTGGCGGTACTGAATGAAGAAGAAAAAGATTTAGGGGCGACTGTCATTGATTTTGGGGCAGGCACCACGTCCTATGCCGTGTTTGTGGCGGGGGCATTGATGCAACTGGGCACTATTCAACGGGGCAGTCATCAAATCACCCGTGATATTGCGCAAAGCCTGAATACAGATTTAAAAAATGCGGAACGTTTGAAGGTGTTAAACGGGGCGGCTTATCTTTCGCCTCGGGACGAAGTAGAACGCTTGATTGTCCCGATTTTGGGGGATGAGGAAGGGGCGAATGTCCAAGTACGGCGGTCTTCTCTTATCGGGGTGATTATTCCCAGATTAGAGGAAATTTTAACCGCGGTGCGTTCTGAATTAGATGCTGAAACAACCTTTACTTCTGTGGCGAAAAATTTTGTTTTGACAGGTGGGGGCGCTGGTTTGGCGGGATTAAAGGAAAAAATTACCTCCTTTTTATCGGGGCCGACCCAAATTGGTAAAATAAAACAAATAAAAAACTTGCCAACGGACTATGATTCGTGTACATTAAATGTATGTATCGGTTTATTGATGTATACTTTAAAGCGTCGTCAAGATAAAGTGTTTGCACAATTTCAATCGGGAACAACGCCGAAAAGTAAATTAGGAAAGGTAATACAATGGCTAAAACAGAATCTGTCATAATGAAGGAAAGTGAACTAACAATCGGGTTGGCAACGCCTCCTCCTAAGGTTTTATTGACGCCGAATTTGGGTGTGATCGGTGTGGGGGGTGCCGGATGTAATGCCGTCAATAATATGGTGGCCAGCGGCGTGTCAGGGTGCGCTTTTTTTGCCGCCAATACAGATGCGCAAGTCCTTTCTAAATCCTTGGTGGCGGATAAGATTCAATTGGGGGTGGAAATTACCCAAGGTTTGGGGGCAGGCTCTAATCCTGAAATCGGGCAAAAGTCGGCCGAAGAATCTCAAGAAAAAATCAAAGAATGTATTTCGGGCTTACATTTACTTTTCTTAACCGCCGGTATGGGGGGTGGCACAGGAACGGGGGCGATTCCCGTGATTGCGCGGTTGGCTAAGGAAATGGGGATTTTGACCGTAGCGGTTGTTTCTACACCGTTTAAATTTGAAGGCCCGCATCGGATGCAGGTGGCTGAACGGGGGATTGCCGAACTGCAAAAATATGTGGATACCATGATTGTGGTGCCCAACCAAAATTTATTCCGTATCGCCAAAGCCAACACTTTGTTGGCGGACGCGTTTAAGATGTCGGATGATGTGCTGTGCCAAGGGGTGCGTGGCATTACGGATTTAGTTATGCAAACAGGGATGATCAACTTGGATTTTGCGGATGTCAGAACCGCTTTAACAACAATGGGACGGGCCATGATGGGGACAGGAACTGCCCGTGGTGAAAATCGGGCTGATGTGGCCGTTGAACAGGCCTTGATGAATCCTTTGTTGGATAATTGTTCCATTAAAGGGGCCAAAAGTGTGTTGGTCAATGTGTCGGCTGGTTTGGAACAGTTGGTGGGTTTGGACGAAATGGATACCATTATGCAAAAAATTACCGACCAAGCCGATGAAAATGCGGTGATTAAAATGGGTTCGGCCATGAACGAAACCTTGGGAAATGCTTTACAGGTGTGTATTGTAGCCACGGGCCTTAGTAATGATAAAGTGGAAGAAGTCCCAAAAGAAAAAGAGGCATCTGTATCGGAAGTTAAAGTCAATCCGGCGCCTATTTTTGTGGCGGAGCCTGAGCCAAGTCCTGAGCCTGTGGAAGAGCCGAATCTGTTGCCTGAAAATTTCCCGGAAAATACAGGACCTTTGGGACAAAATACATATCGTCCGAATCTGGCGGAAGTGGAAACAACAGATGAAGCGGTGTCTATCCCCGGGGATTTGTTTTCCGATCGTCCTCCCGTGGTACCGACACCTGTGCGGGTTCATAAAAAGCCGACGGCACAAACGGAAATTAAACCTGATTCTACCAAGACAATGGGGAACGTGAAACATCCTTCTGCCGGGGGGATTTTCAGTCGGATTCCCAACTTGATGAATTTAACAAAAACCAACGATAAAAAGAAAGAAACAATTCAACCTCAACCCGAACAGGAAGATACAGAAGAATACAGTATTCCGAATTTCTTTAGAAATTAGGTGATGATTGTTTCAAAATTTTCGCCCAAATAAGGGGAAATGTCCAATAATTGAGGAATCAAGTCAGTCAAGGACTGTAAGAGTTCTTTTTCTTTCGCCTTGCCCGTTTTATCAAATTGATGGAGATAGACTTTTAATGTGGCCCCGCTGGCGCTGGTCCCTGATAAACGCACCATAACTTCCGCTTTTTCTTTAAAGGAAATAATCAGGCCTTGTTGTGGGGATATATCATGTGTAATCGGATCTTCATAGTTAAACACATCAAACTTTTCCAATGTCAAATTGTTGATTTTTTGTCCTTGCAAAGATTGTAAATGTATCGGCAAAGCGTCCAATAAACGTTGGGCGTTTTCGGCTTTATCTGTTGTGTAATTGATGGTGCGATTGTAAATCCGCCCATACTTTTGCCACATTTCTTCCAACAGTTGTTTTGGCTTTTTCTCTGTGATAGCGATAATGTTTAACCAACACAAAATGGCCCACAAACCATCTTTTTCCATCACATGAAACGACCCCGCTCCGAAACTTTCTTCACCACATAAAGTAATCAGTTTCTTTTCCAATAAAGAACCGAAAAATTTCCAGCCTGTGGGGGTTTGATAGCATTTTTTGCCTAAAGCCTCACAAACGAAATCTGAGGCTTGGCTGGTAGCGCGGGAATGCGCAACCCCATAAAAACGCCCTTGATAAAAAGGAAGTTTTTCTAAGTGTTGTGCTAAAATCGCCAAACTGTCCGCAGGATGTACAAAACAGGACTTGCCCAAAATCATATAGCGGTCGCCATCTCCATCCGAAGCCGCACATAAATCGGGGGCGTTTTCCGAATAGGCTAAATCAACCAACTCTTTCGCATAAACCAAATTCGGTTCGGGATGAATCCCGCCAAAATCCGGTAAAGGTGTGGCATTTTTAACGCTGCCTTCCGGGGCGCCCAGTTTCTTTTCAAAGATGTATTTGGCATAAGGACCCGTGGCCGCATTCATCGCATCAAAGGTGAAAGTAAAGCCTTTTTGAAATAAGGAAGAAATCTGATTAAAATCAAAAATTTCACTCATATACTTGGCATAATCTTCCACACTATCCACCACTTCCACTAATGAGCCGGCAATCGTTTGTTCGCCGATTTTGGAAATATCAATGTCAGATTTTTGTAATGTCCAATACCTGTCAATACAGGCCATCCGTTGGGCAAATTGTTTGGTCAATTCTTCGGGGGCAGGGGCGCCTGTTTCAATATTATATTTAATGCCGAAGTCCCCTTCTTTGCCGCCGGGGTTATGACTGGCCGTTAAAATAAATCCCCCAAACGCTTGACGTTTTTTAATCAGATAACTGGTAGCGGGCGTGGAAAGCAACCCGTTTTGTCCCACAATAATATGACCGAATTGATTGGCAATAGCGATTTTTAAAATGATTTGCAGGGCTTCGGTATTAAAATAGCGTCCATCCCCCCCGATTACTAATGTTTGCCCTTCAATCCCGTGCAGACAGTCAAACACAGATTGAACGATATTGGCGACATAGTGTTCTTGACGAAAGACACTGACTTTCTTGCGAATGCCTGATGTTCCGAAGATTTGATCTGGAAAAGGATGTGTTTCAACGGCAAAAATATCCACTTTGACCCCCCTGGGTTGTGTGTTTATTTTTGTATAGCATTATTCCCAGCTAATTGCAAGTCTTCACCCCAAATTTTATTGACGAGAGCCGCTAATTCTTGACGGGCTGTATTTGAAGAAATGGTGTTTTGTAATTTCACCGCATTTTCCTTAAAGTCCAACATCGTTAAACCTTTTAAGAAAAGTTCACGGAACACGGTTCTTTCGGACACAACACCCACCAATTCAAAGTGAATACGACGGGAAAGAGTGTTTAATAAAATAGACATCAATTGAGAGTTTTTGGATTTATTAAACAACATACGATTGCGCACAATCAACCAATTGATAGACGGTTTTCTTTCCAACATACGTTGCTGGCGTGTTGTCCAAACGGTTTGAGCGAAATGGCTGGGCCCTTGGATTTTTAAAGTTTCGCCATCCACGTTGGCCAAGACATCCAAATCCACCAAAGAATCGTTCATCGGGGTGACCAAGACATCCGCCAAAGTCATGGCTTCCATCCCTAAAGGTGTATGCGATCCCGGCGTATCAATAATAATCGCATCCACTTCATTTTTCAATTTGTCTAATTGACCGCGTAAAGTATAGATTTTGGCCACATCAGGTGTCCAACAAGTATGTGTCGGTAAAGGCAAACTGGAGCCTTTTTCATTGATAAAAGTTTTGCGATTTTCAATATAGCGTGTCAAACTTTGTTGGCCGGCATCTAAATCAAAAGAAGCCACTTTCTTTCCTGTACGCAACAGCGCCACAATTGTGTGCATGGCCAAAGTGGATTTTCCGGTGCCTCCTTTTTCGTTGGCAAAAACAATAATTTTAGCAGTCATTTTTTATCCTTTTTTTAATTTTTCAATGAGGAATATTCTAGTTATTTTAAAACAAATGTCAAGTATTTTTAATCACAATTTTATTTAAAGTGCGAAATCTTTGCGTCATAAACTTGCACCGCATCTTTCGGCAAGAAACGGCGGCTGTTGACGGAGGTGCGACTCTTTTTAAAAGGAAATTGTTGGGGCAATTCTTTTAATTCGGAGTCAGGTTGTTGCGTGGCCAAAGCGGTGGCAATGCCGTTCATCCATTGTCCGTCTAAAATCGTTGGTTTTTTCCGTAAGTTTAAGCAGAATAAAGCGGCCTGTTTAATATTGTTTGCTAAGACTAAATTTTTATCTTTGGTTTTTAATTCGGGATAAGTTTCGCTTAACCGTTTAATCAAGCGTTGCATCATGGGCCGAAAATCTGTTGGATTGACACATTGTTGAATCGCCCGACAGACTTCATTGGCTGTTTTGACATTTTTGGGTGGCACATTGATAAAGCCGTTTAATAAAGTGACGCCGATACTCTGGGCCGCCCAAAAAGCATCCTTATTTTGTGCTTGATAAAACAGGTCAAACAAAGGTTGGCTGAGGGCCACTTCATATTTGGGGAACTTTTTGCGCAAAGCATTTAATTCTTCCATTTGACGCCGTAAGAAAGCCACGCGGGGTTCTGTGGGTTCTTGGAACAATAGTTCCGTCAATTTCCTAAAAGCATACACGCGTAAGGCAAGTTCTTCTTCTTTAACAAGACTGGGGATTTTCGGGGCTTGGACAGCAAAGCGTTCGCTAAATTTCATTGATTCTCCTTTTGTAATCCCCATTATTATAGCACAAAATTTGTTTTTTGTAAAGGAAGGACGTGATTTAAAATCAGGGTCTGGAGCAAATTTTTCTTGATTTTTGGGTGCGATTATGCTACACTCGTTTCATAAAAACTATAACTGAAAGGTATCAAAATGACACTTCCTTTAATGCCCAAAGCAACCGCTGTTTGGTTGGTGGAAAACACCGCACTTACTTTTAAACAAATCGGTGAATTTTGCGGAATGCATGCTTTGGAAGTCCAAGCGATTGCGGACGGTGATGTGGCCGGACATATCATGGGTCAAGACCCCGTTGCGACAGGTCAGTTGGATTTGGCCGAAATCAAACGCTGTGAAGCGGATGAAAATGCTTGCTTGACTTTGGCGACCCATCCCGAAATTGAAAAGTTATTGCATAAGGGCAGTAAGTTCTTGTCTCAATCCAAACGGATGGACAGACCGGCGGCGATTTTGTGGTTGGTAAAAAATCATCCCGAATTATCCAACAATCAGATTGTGAAGTTGATTCGTTCCACAAAGCCGACAGTGGTGTCTATTCGTGAAAGAACACATAAGAACATCAACCAAATTCAGGCGCAAAACCCTGTGACTTTGGGTTTGTGCTCTGAGGCGGATTTGAATCAAGCCGTGGCGACAGCCAAAAAAACAAAATAACCATTCTTTAAAAGGGGGATAAAATGGAAGAAAATAATTCTGTCAGTTCAGACGCCGGCCAATTAAATAAGTTTGTTGAACGGATTGAACGATTGGAAGAAGAACGCCGTGAATTGGGCGCGGATATTCGTGAAGTTTTTTCGGAAGCCAAGGGGGCGGGCTTTGATGTCAAAGTGATGCGCCAAGTTTTACGCTTGCGCAAAATGGATCCGGCCGACCGCGCAGAAACCGAATTTTTGCGTGATGAATACAAAAAACTGTTAGGTATCCAAGAATAAGTTATTTTTATATTCAATAGCCCCGCTTTTGGCGGGGCTATTTTTTTATTGAATATAACGAAAAAATAACATATAATCACTTTGCGGTCGGGCGATTCCCGTCGTGAGGATTAAACACCTCTTACAGTGTCTTATGGACAAAAAACTTCCAACTTATCATGGGTTGGAAGGTCATAGAATAAGGATATTTATATCCGAATATATGACACTATTTTGTAAGTAGTGTTTAACTTCCAACCGCTGCTCATCACAGCGTTTTTTTAATAAAAAGGAAGAAAACAAAATGAAAACTAAAAATAAGAATAAATATCACAATCCCGTCATTTTTGGCGCCCATACCTCACCATCAGTCATCCTGAGCGGATGCGAAGGATCCATGGATTCTTCGGCTAACGCCTTCAGAATGACGACAGAAGGTGGTCGGTCTATGGTTGAAATGCTGGGCGTTTTGGCCATTATCGGGGTGCTGTCCGTGGGCGGTATCGCGGGCTATACCATGGCCATGAATAAATATAAAGCCAATGAAATCGTGAATGCGGTTTCCATGACTTATATGTTGGGCATGTCGGCCAATAAAGGACAGGGGGATAATCTGTCCTATGGCTCAGTTGGAACAATGCCAACAGGAGCCTCATCCATTGACTTTGCCGTGTCCGATAAAACAGTGGTAGCGAAAATTTCAGACAAAGGTGTCTGCGACCAAGTTGCCAATCAATTAGGGGATAAAGTAACCGCCGGTGATTGTGAAGCCGCCACAAATAACGTGTATTCCTTGACCATTACAATGGGTGAAGCCACCGAGGAAACCCCTTCTTATGATTGTGTGGATGTCGGTGGTACAGGTCCTGGAATGATAGGAGATATACGTTGTGCTCCCGAAGCATCTATTTTAGTAGAATGTGTAGGCAATGAGAACCCAGAACTTATGTGGGTATTTTCAGAAGGTTGTCTTAGCGGGTGTACAGCGGGATCCGATCGTTGTAACAATTAAGCTATTACAAGTATTATAAATATATAATTGGTATACAATATTAATATTCTGCAATAAAAAAATAGTCCCGCTTTTCAGCAGGACTATTTCTTCTTGAAAGGAGAAGATGTTATTTCAACAACATCTTGAAATCCACGACGACGGCGCGGTCTTTGGTGACCAACACAGGGTTGCCGTCAATGGATTTGATTTCTGGAATTTCCAAAACCAAACGTTGCACTTTGGCCAGCGTCTCCGCCAAAGGACCAACCGCTTTCGGTTCTTCGCCACGCACACCGTTTAAAATCGTGCCGACTTTGGTTTCCTTAATCATGGCATCAAAGTCATTGGCGGGCAAAATACGCATTGTTGTATCGCGCATGACTTCGGTATAAATACCGCCCGTTCCGAATACCAACACGCGTCCGAAGTTCTTATCAGAATTGACACCGATAATGGTTTCTGTGGCTTTGGTAATCATTTCTTGAATCAAGACACTGGCACCTTTTAATTGGAACTTGGCGATTGTGGCGGTCAGGCCATCAAAGGCTTCGTTGAATTTGGCTTCAGAGTCAATGTTCAAATAAATACCCTTCATTTCCGTCTTATGCAACGCATCAGGGGCGGACAATTTCAACACCACAGGGAAAATAGGTTTCGCAAAGGCCAAAGCGGTCGCTTTATCGGTAAAGTTCCCGCATTTGGGATAGTCAATGCCATAATGATCCATAATCATATTCATTGTGGATTGAGGAAGCGAAGCCAACCCATTTGCCACAGCATCGGCCACCGCCGCTTTAATATCGGCAGGCACTTCTTTTGTTTCCACTTTGACTTCAGGCAGTCCTTTGAACGCCATTTGAGCCTTCAGCAGTCCCAACAAGCGCACACAATCGGTTGGGTAGTCATAGGTCAAAATCTTGGCTTTCTTCAAAAGTTCCACACCTTCACGCACACGGCTACCGCCAATGAAAGAACAGAAGATATTCACGTTCTTAAATTCAGGGGCCAACTTGATAATCGCTTCGGCGGTTTCTTTTGGTTCTGTGGACATTTGCGGCGTCAATAAAACAATAATGTTTTTGTATTCACCGGATTCACACAAAACACGCAAAGCGTTTTCATAACGGTCAGCTTTGGCATCACCCACGACATCAATCGGGTTGCCGACAGACGCTTCCGGTGTTAAAACAGCGCGCAAGGCTTCAATAGTCTTATCAGATGGGCGGGCCAAATCTAACTTGGCTTCTTCGCACAGGTCAGAGGCGAGCACGCCCACACCACCCGCGTTGGTTAAAATACCGACCGAGCCACCAAAGTCTGTGTGGTTCACGTTTTGCAACAGTTCCAAAGCACCGAACAATTCACGCGTTGTATAAACTTGAATCGCGCCCGAGCGTTGTAAAGCAATTTCCAAAACGCGATAGTTGGGTGCCAAAGAGCCCGTATGGGACAAACTGGCGGCCTGCGCCTTTGTGGATTTTCCGGGTTCCATAATCACGCAAGGCTTGGTCTTGGAAACTTCTTTAAGCACGCGCAAAAATTCTTGACCTTTTTTCAGGCCTTCCAAATAAAACACAAAAGCCTTAGTATTTGGGTCGTGTTGGATGGCTTCCAAAAGACTCGCTTCATTCAAATCGGCTTTGTTTCCGATAGAAATAAAGTGTGAAAAGCCGATGCCTTTTTCTTCGGCCCAATCCAAAATCGCACTGCAATAAGCGCCGGATTGCGACACGAAAGCCACGTTGCCTTTTAAGGGGAAGCAAGGCGCAAAGGAAGCGTTCAAATTATCAAAAGTGGAAATATGTCCCAAGCAGTTGGGGCCGAGCAAATTGATGCCGGCGTCTAAACACTTTTTGGCAATAGCCAATTCCAAATCTTTATGACCTGCTTCACCAAATCCGGCGGTAATAATGCTGATGTTTTTGGCACCATTGGCAATCGCATCATCCACAGCGGCTTCACAAAAACGAGCCGGTACCAATAACACAACCAATTCCACAGGTTCGGGAATATCGCGGGTAGAAGCAAAGCACTTATGCCCCTTTAATTCTTGACCCGCCAATTTGGGGTTCACACCATAAAGGTTTCCCTTAAATCCCGCATCAATTAAATTCTTAAACACGACCGCACCCAACTTGGATTCATCGGCCGAAACACCCACAACCGCCACGGATTTTGGGTTGAAAAAAGTATCTAAACTCATATTTTCACCTTTCATTTGTTAAATTAGATGGATGCGAGCATAGACTTTTATAAAACAAAAGTCAAGGAAAATCCCCCCTTGTGGCACAAGAGGGGAAGGTTTGTCTTAAAATAAGAATTGGATTATTCTTATTCAATCTCGCAGGTTTCGGCACAGCCAAAAAATTCGTCACACCACTTTTCACCTATATCACAGATTGTAGTGTTCGCTCCTTCACAACCACCATCTCTATCCGGTGGAATAATGATACAACTAAAGTCTGCGCAACAGCCACCCATTCCTTGCGGTAAGCAAATACATGGACCTTGATGGGGACACATAGCTCTACCTGTATCACAAATAATTGATGAAGGTTTATCAGATTCATACTCATCTGGTTGAGCCGTACCGATGGCAACACTTGCTCCTGTGGGGGCACAAAGACATCCTGCTCCTCCACAATGTGCCGTACCTTCTAAGCAACAAATAGACATCTTTTCATCGTCGGGAATCCCTGTGTCGTTACTTTGAAAGTGATACTCACTCTCTTGTTGGGCCCAAGATCCGGCACAATTTTCTTTGGTTGTATTACAATTAGCATCGGGCGTGCACCCCGGAACAGGCGTTTCAGGACACATTTCTTTTGTTGTGTATATACAACACGATCCGGTCTTATATGTTTTAAGAACTGGAGTTGCACCATTGGCACACGTTGTAATATCTGGATTAGTATTTCCTCCGCCTGTGGCAGTGGAACCTCTTCCTAAGTCATTATTATAGGTCAAAGTAATGGGATTGGCTTCACAATCAATAACGGGATTCTTTGAATCATCCGAAATAACCGCTTTCATTTGGTCACAAACGGCAGGGGCGACATCACTCACAGAAAAGGTAAATGTCCCTGTTCCTTTTGTGATGGTTGGATTAAAGGTGGCTCCGGCGGGTTTATCCGTAAATTCCCCGATATTGGGGGTGGCATTGGCGTTAAGTTGTAATTGTGCGGACACAATCATGGCACGCATACTGGCGCCTTCTAAAATTTCATTGGCTTTATATTTATTCATGGCCATAGTATAGCCCGCGATACCGCCAACAGACAGCACCCCAATAATCGCCAGAACGCCCAGCATTTCAACCATACTACGACCCGTTTCCCCTGTCATTCTGAAGGCGTTAGCCGAAGAATCCATGGATCCTTCGCGTCCGCTCAGGATGACTGAGGGTGAGGTATGCCCGCCAAAAATGACGGGGGAAAAGTTTGACCGCCCCGATTCTAATTTTTTATTCTTATATGACATTTTATACTCTCCTATTAAAAGTTAAACAAAAAACCCACTGTAAAGTGGGCGGATGTTAAGAAACTATACAAGATAATAGCTCAGCCTATTCAGCGGTCGCTTTATTCAGCCGACATCCGCCCGAAAGGCGAATGTCAACGTTATTTTACGAGTTGTTGCCAACTCTTTCTTGCATGGGTTTCTTACGCCCATTGTCCTTTCCCTATGGAAAAGACGAACTCATTTTAGCAGGGCTGTTCCAAAATTGCAAGTCCCCCGATGGCAGACTTGCTTTTTTTTCTAAATCAGCGTATCTCTATTTGAAAAAGGAGGAAGTCATGCGCTTTGTATGTGTTTTATTTTTAGGCTTATTATATACTGTGTCGGGACAGTCGGCGCCCGTGGTTAAGAACGGCCTGTTGGACAAAGCCCCCCAGATTAAATCGTCCGAAGAATTGGATAAGTTGGTGGATTATCTGATTCGTCCCTATCGCACAGACGAAGACAAAGCCTATGTTTTGTTGGATTGGATTGTGAATTTTGTGGATTATGATGAATACCGCTATGAAAAAGTGGCGGATGATATGTCTTCCCGCCGAGATTTAGGTGCCAAAATCCCCCGGCAAGGGGACATTATCAAAACCCGCTTGGGTGTGTGTGAAGATATTTCTGACCTGTATGTGCAAATGCTGGCTTTGGCCGAAATTCCCGCCGAAAAAATTGACGGTTGTTTAACCGGCAAGAAATGGAAGCAGGGGGAACCTTGCGATAACCCGCACGCTTGGGTGGCGGTGTGGATTGATAATCAATGGGAGTTGGTGGATCCGACCTTTGCCATGGGTCAGGCCAATGCAATGACAGGATTAAATTCCGCGCGGGGATATAAAAAAGCCTTAAAAAAACGGGAACGCAGAAATGCAGATACTTACACATCTCGCCATCGGCACCTGTTGACCCGTTGGTTTATGGCCAGCGTTCGGGATATGGTGGAAGAACATCAACCGGCGAACGAAAAATGGTTGTTGAAACACATCAAAGATCGGAAAAATAAAAATTTAAAATGACTTGACTTTGTGGCGAAAAAAGCCTAACCTTATATACATCTTTGTAATATAATAGAAAGGATGAAAAAATGGATTCATTAAAAGGAACTCAAACAGAAAAGAATTTGCTTCTCTCATTTGCGGGGGAATCTCAAGCGCGCAATCGCTATACTTATTTCGCCGGCAAGGCCAAAAAAGAAGGCTATGAACAAATCGCGGCGATTTTTGAAGAAACAGCCAATCAAGAAAAAGAACACGCTAAGCGCTTCTTTAAGTTTTTAGAAGGGGGCGATTTAACAATTGAAGGCTCTTTCCCTGCGGGCACAATCGGTTCTACGGCCGAAAATTTGGCGGCCTCAGCGGGTGGCGAACACCATGAATGGTCCGAAATGTATCCCGCTATGGCCAAAACCGCAGACGAAGAAGGCTTTACAGAAATCGCGGCGGTGTGGCGTGCGGTCAGTATTGCCGAAAAATTCCACGAAGAACGCTATCGTGCTTTGGCGGAAAATCTGGCAAAAGGCGAAGTGTTTGAAAAGGTGTCCGAAACCGAATGGCGTTGTCGCAATTGCGGCTATGTGCATCATGGGAAAACGGCCCCGATGACATGCCCGGCTTGTGCGCACCCTCAGGCTTACTTTGAAATCGTGTGCAAAAACTGGTAAGCGTTAGCAGATCCGAAAGTTCGGGTCCGCATTATGCGTTCGTGGAAATCACGTGTCAGATAATTTTTAAAAGAATAAGTCTGTCCCCCGATAAAACGGGGGATTTTTTTATTGCTTTTTGGGAAAAATTGTTTTAGGATGACTTTGTGGCGGGATGGTGTCCGCCCAAAGAGGTTTGAAACCCTCTTAGTTAGTAAGGTCAATGTCACCATTGACACACCCCTTCTGGTCCATTGGGCTGGAAGGCGGTTGAATAGCCGCTTGTCGGTCAATAGGCCGCACTATTTCTAACTAATAGGTTTCAACTTCCAGTCGCTCTCACCAAGCGACATTTTTTAGTTGATACAAAAGGAGAAAAAAATGATTAAAACTAAAAATAAGAATAATAATTACTTTTGTCATTCTGAACTTGTTAGTTCGCTGCGCTCATCCCTTGCGGGATCGCCTGCGGCGTCGCCTATCGGCTCAGAATCCATGGTCGGACATACCCCAACCTCAGTCATCCTGAGCGGACGCGAAGGATCCATGGATTCTTCG
>JAZRVC010000013.1:0-17636 GCA_045598925.1 Alphaproteobacteria bacterium | reverse complement strand
GTGGTGGTATTGAACACATGGTATCTTTGGACGATTTAGGCTGTGGTACATCAGGCAATTGTCATCCTGGGGTAGATAGCTTTTGGGTTGCGGATTGTGTCGGTGAAACTTGTACAAATGATAGTACATGTTCTTCTGGCGCTGCGTACGTCGTGGGCCTCAATGCCGTCGGCAACGACTCTCGCCGTCGCGCCGACTACTCCACGTTGTGTAAGTAGTCCCCTTGCTTCGGCTCTCTTGTCATTCCGGATTTAGTCCGGAATCCATAGAATAAATGACACTGGATTCTCGGGTCAAGCCCGAGAATGACAAAGAAAGAGAATGTCATTCCTTGACGAACGACAGTGAGGAAATAAGGAATCTCAATCAGATGCCTTATTTCGCTAACGCTCAAGGCATGACAAAGAAAAAGAGAGGCATGACAATAACTCCAACCGTCATTCTGAAGGGGCAACGCCCCGAAGAATCCACCCGATGGATCCTTCGCGTTCGCTCAGGATGACAAAAGGGGAAAAAATCAGGATGACGAGAGAGGGGGGGCTCGGGATGACAAAGAGAGGAGAAACAGGATGACGAAATACCCCCCTGTCATTCCGGATTTAGTCCGGAATCCATGGTCGGGTCCGCGTGGAGAGTTGGGATTAACCCCAATAGTTCGTGTCAGCGTGCCAATGGATTCTCGGGTCAAGCCCGAGAATGACAATAAAGAAAAACGCTTTTTCCTGTTGTTTTTTACATTTTGGACAGGAAAACACCCCTTGGGACGATAACCCAAGGGGTACCTTTTTATCTTAGAACTTATGAACGGGTTTTTTCTATCTTATGCAGATAGCACCACATTTTTGAATTTTTGGTTTGACGTAAAAGACGTTGGCGATTTTCCGGTGTCGGCACATAATGTTCGCTGTGTAAATCGGACAAACACACAATCCCATTGCCCATTTTCGTGATTGTTTCAGGATAAAATTTCGGAATATCCGTATTGGGATGTTGTTCTATTTCGGCAAACAAACCATCCCCGATTTGGATAATACGCTTTTGAATAGGGGCAGTTTTCGTTGTCATCTTTCCCCCTTACACGTCCAAGTTCGCCACGTTCAAGGCATTTTCTTGAATAAAGTCCCGACGCGGTTCTACCACATCCCCCATCAGGGTTGAGAACACCTGTTCAGCTTCATCTTGGTGGGTAATTTTAACCTGCAACAAACGGCGGTTATTGGGATCCAAAGTTGTTTCCCACAATTGTTCGGGGTTCATTTCGCCCAACCCTTTATAGCGGTTGATGGCGACACCCTTCTTGCCGACCTTAAAGACAGCCTCAGCCAATCCCACAGGCCCGTGAATCGCAAACTCTTCGTCTTTCACACGCAAAGTGGAACTTTGGGCATAGAATTCTTGCAATTCTTTGGCCATTTTATCCAATTGACGCGCTTCCGAGCAGTTCATCAATGTTTCATCCACCACATACTTTTCGGTCACCCCGCGCAAAACTCGGGTAAAGACAAATTCGTTTTTATCGGTAAATTCGCATTTCCAACCGCGTTCATATTCGGGCTCCATCGCATCCAAGCGGCTGGCAAAAGTATCGTCATAGGCTTTATTGCCCCCGAACATACCCATAATCGCCATTTGCGCGATAATGCGGTAAGGCACATGGCGGGACATCGCCAAGATTAAACTGCGCGCTGTGCGGGCTTGTTCCACACGCGCCACTAAATCTGCACCCGCAATTTGGGTGCCGTCGGCCATTTGTAAGACAGCGCCTTCCGTGCCCGATCCAATCAAGTATTCTTCCATAGCGGCATCATCTTTTAAATAGGTTTCGGAATTACCCCGCTTGGCACGATACAAAGGCGGTTGCGCAATATACACATAGCCCCGTTCAATCAATTCCGGCATTTGGCGGAAGAAGAAAGTCATCAAAAGGGTGCGAATATGGGCGCCATCCACATCCGCATCGGTCATGAAAATAATCTTGTGATAACGGCACTTATCGGCGTTAAAGTCATCTCGTCCAATACCTGTGCCGAGTGCCGTCACAATGGTGCCGATTTCGGCGGAAGACAGCATCCGATCAAACCGGGCCCGTTCCACGTTCAAAATCTTACCACGCAAAGGCAAAATGGCTTGGTGGGCCCGATCACGCCCTTGTTTGGCCGAACCACCGGCCGAATCCCCCTCAACGATAAAGACTTCTGAATCAGCGGGATCTTTACTTTGGCAATCGGCCAATTTTCCAGGAAGAGAAGCCATATCCAACGCGCCTTTACGGCGGGTGAGTTCACGCGCCTTTCGGGCGGCTTCACGCGCGGCCGCGGCTTCCACCACCTTACCAATCACTAAACGTGCTTCAGTGGGGTGTTCTTCAAACCATTGTTCTAACTTATCCCCGACGACGCCTTCCACCACAGGGCGGACTTCGCTGGATACCAACTTATCTTTTGTCTGGGATGAGAATTTCGGATCCGGCACTTTCACGGACAAGACAACCGTTAAACCTTCACGCATATCTTCGCCCGCCAAATCCACTTTTTCCTTTTTGGCAATACCGCTGGACACCGCGTAGTTATTGACCGTCCGTGTCAAAGCCCCGCGCAAGCCCGCCAAGTGTGTGCCGCCATCCCTTTGCGGAATGTTGTTGGTAAAGCACAGGCAGGTTTCATGATAAGAATCTGTCCATTCCAAGGCCACTTCCACGGTAATACCATCTTTTTCACCTTTTAAAAAGAAAGGTTCGCCATGCAAAGAGTTTTTGGATGCATCCAAGTATTTTACAAATTCTTTAATTCCGCCTTCATATTCCATATCAACGGTTTTGGCCTCACTGGAACGTTCATCAATCAAGCGCAAATGCACGCCCGAATTTAAGAAAGCCAATTCACGAATACGGTGTTCCAATGTGTCAAAATTAAATTCTGTTTGGGTGAAAATTTCAGCCGAGGGATGGAAAGTCACCTTTGTTCCGTGCTTACCGACCGCTTCGCCGACTTCCACCAAATGCTTGACGGTGTTGCCGTTTTCAAAACGGGCATAGTATTCTTTATCATTGCGCCAAACGGTTAAATCCAACCAATCGGACAAAGCATTGACGCAGGACACCCCCACGCCGTGCAATCCCCCCGACACTTTATAGGAGTTATTATCAAACTTACCGCCCGCGTGCAGTTGCGTCATAATCACTTCGGCGGCGGACACCCCCTCTTCTTTATGGGTATCTACAGGCATACCACGACCGTCATCAATAATGGTGGCCGATCCGTCCCCGTTTAAAATCACATCCACACGAGAACAATATCCCGCCAACGCTTCGTCAATTGAGTTATCCAACACTTCATAAACCATGTGGTGTAAGCCTGTGCCGTCATCCGTATCGCCGATATACATACCGGGACGTTTGCGAACGGCCTCTAAGCCATGCAAGACTTTAATAGAATCCGCATTATATTTGGCTTCGGCTGTTTGAATATCGTTATTTTCTGTCATGGTTTTCTCCTTTATTTTGACGTTTAAGCAACCTTTAAAATTTGATGATTTTGTTGTACATCAAATTGATGAATTTGTCCAGTAAAATCTGCAAAAATTTGTTGGTCTGTGGTGGTCATCCAAACTTGGCTGGGGCGGTCCAATAAAATTTCAAAAAGCGTGTGGCGGCGATGACTATCCAAGTGGGCGGAAACTTCATCTAAAAGCAGGACGGGACACTTATCTTGTTCGGCAATTTGTGCCCGCATTTCGGCCAAGATGATGGATAAAAGCAACGCTTTTTGTTCGCCCGTGGAACAGAGATCCGCACTGCGATTTTGTTGTTTGTGAATCACGGTAAAATCGGCAGTGTGCGGGCCCGTCAGATTTCCCCCTTCGGCACAGGTTTTTCTGGCGTTTTTTAAATGCCCCATAAAGGCGTCTTCCACCAACACGGCACTTTGGCTGATTAGGGCTTGTTCCAACATTCCCGTGAGTTTTATTTCCGCCGAAGGAAAAGATTTGTCTTCCGTAATATCCAAGAAACTGGCCAAGCGATTGGTAATATCCAAGCGCGAAGCCGAAATTGCAATCCCGTTTTCCACCAACTGCATTTCTAATCCGTTCAGCCATGCGTTATCCATGCGCCCTTCTCTGAGCAGACACAACCATTGTTTCAGGGCGGTATTATAATCGTTGAGGCGGTTGGCGTGTTGGGGGTCAAAGGCTTGTACAATACGATCCAAAAAGCGGCGGCGCGCATTGGGGTCGCCACAAAACAGGCGGTCTTGCGCGGGGGTCAGCCACAAACATTGAAAGACACCCGCTAACTCACTTTGTTTGGAAAGGGTTTTGCCATCCACACGGGCTTGACGGCGTTCTGATCCTTCCACCATGCCTGTGCCGATTTTGTGATTGCCCAAGGGAGAATAGGTATCGGCGACCACACTCCACAGGGGAAAAACATTTTCTTCCATACGTCTGGCAATATCGGACAGTTTGGCCGACCTCAGTCCCCGACCCGCGGTGAGGTATGAAATCGCCTCTAACACATTGGTTTTTCCCACCCCGTTTTCGCCAAAGAGGGCGACAGGGCGACCACTTAAGTCCAGAGTCAAATCCAGACTGGGATAAGAACGAAAATTCGTCAGGCGCAAACGATTCAGGCCTGTTTTCATTTTAAAATCCTAAACCCGCATCGGCATCAAAACATACAATGTTTGATCGTCATCCATATCTTGAATGATAATAGGGGATACACTGTCTTCAAAACGTAAGCGGACTTTTTCGCCTTTGATTTGGGACAGAATATCCAACAAATATCTGAAATTAAAGCCGATATCAATGCCGTTGCCCGCATAGACGGTATCCAGTTCATCTTCGGCGGATCCTTCATCTGTGGTGGCCGAAGAAATTTGCAACAAATTCGGCTGAATGGAAAATTTAATCCCGTGAGATTTTTCCGAAATCACAGACACACGTTCAACCACATTGGCCAACGTTTTGGTGTCCGCAATCATTTCTTGGGTATTGCCCGTTGGAATCACTTTTTCGTATTCGGGATAGGTGCCGTCAATTAAACGGGAAGACAGTTCAATATCGGCCAACTGAAAACGAATTTGATTGGCGGACAGTGAGATATTGACCTCAGTCGGATTTTCACTTAATAACTTGGTCAGTTCGTTGATTGTTTTGCGGGGAATAATAATACCCGGCATATCCTGAGCGCCTTCGGGTAATGCTTTTTTGGTGCAAGCCAAACGGTGTCCGTCCGTGGCCACAGCCACCAAACTGTTGTCTTTTTGATGTAAATAAATCCCGTTCAGGTTATAGCGTGTTTCTTCCACAGATACCGCAAAGCCTGTTTTGACAATCATGCCGGATAAATCCGCCGCGGTCAGATTAAAACGATGCGGGGCTTCTTCTTTGGCCATGGTGGGAAAACCATCGGCGGGCAGGCTGGCCAATGCAAAACGTGAACGACCGCAGGACAATGTTACCTGACCCGACGTTTCATTGGCGGACAGTTTGACTTGAGAACCATCTGGCAAACGGCGAATGATATCATACAACTTACGGGCAGGAACGGTAATCGCGCCTGTTTCTTCCACTTCGGCCGCAATTTTTTCGGAAATTTCAATTTCATTATCGGTGGCGCGCAGCAAAATTCCATCTTCTTGTGTTTCAATTAAAACGTTGAATAAAATAGGGATTGTTTGACGGCGTTCCACAATGCCTTGAGTATGGGCCAAAGATTTCAGTATTTGCGCTTGATTGACGGTAATTTTTAACATAAAAGTCCTTTCGTAAAGTCATTTTGTTTAAGATAAAAAAACTATACTTTAATTTCATTAAAAAATCTAGTAAAAAATACAATTATTTTATTTTTTTAAGGCTTTTTTCATTTTTTACTTTTTTTTTAAATCAAAAGGCGGTATAAAGAAGAAAAAAGGGGAGAAAATGACACATTTAGAATTGAACGTTTCTGATTTAACTGCACCTTCTTTTCTTGGAAAAGGGGATAAGATTTTGGCCTCGGACAAAATCGTGGGACAAGAAACCGCCCTAAAGGCTTTAAGGGGGGCTTTGGAATTATCGGCCCCGAAATCGCACTTGTTTTGTGTGGGACCGAAAGGGGTGGGGCGTACAGGTATTACACTGAAGATTTTAAATGAATACGCCCAAAAGCATCATTTGAAAGAAGATTGGGTTTATGTGTCGGATTTAACGGGTTCTTTTTTGCCTTGCGCGCTGGCTTTGCCCGTGGGACAGGGCTATGCTTTTAGCCTGCAACTGTCCCAAAGTGTTCAATGTTTAAAACAAAACCTGAAAAAGATTTTTCATCATCATTCTTATCTGGATAAAGTCCAAGAAATAGAAGATTTTTTTCAACAGAAAAAAGAACATTTTTTGGAAGAATTAAAGGGTTATTTTTTGTCCAAAGGAATTGCTTTGGTTCAATCGGGAACGGGGTATGGGTTATGCCCTGTGGTGGATGACCAAATTTTAGGGGCGGATGAGTTTAATGCCTTGCCCGTCAAGACACGTCAAAAACTGTTGCCCCAACTGGAAAAAGCCAAAAAAGAATTGGCCGATTTTGTGGAAAAACTTTTTGATTTTGATGATGAAAAAAATACGACACTTGTTAAAATCACACAACTGTTTTTATCGCATCAGATAGAAACGGCATTTCAACCCCTGACCAAAAGTTTTAAAAATCAAAAAAGCGTGCAGACGTATTTAACGTTAGTGCGTGCTTTTTTGTTGGAGCACGCGTCCCTTTTGTATGAAACACCGGATTCGGAAAAAGTATGGGATTATTTGAAAGTCAATCCCTTTTTGTGCCATCAGACGACTGCGTTGCCTGTGGTTCATCCGTCCCAGATAGATGTCCCTTCTTTGTTGGGGGATTTTATCCAAGAACCGTCCCATAATCACCTGTTGTATCAAAAGTTGTCGGCGGGATTATTGTATCAAGCCAACGGGGGCTTTTTGGTTTTGGATGCCAAAGAATTATTATTGCAAAAAGAGTTGTTTTATGCCTTAAAACAAGTTCTTTTTTCGCAAAAAATATCTTTTAAAAATGCCTTTGTTCCCGAAATTCCATTGGATGTTCGGGTGGTCTTGATTGGATCGCGGGCGGTGTATGAAGAATTAAAAGCGAAAGATGAAGATTTTGACGAACTGTTTAAAATGCTGGTTCCTTTTGAAGAACAAATGCCCCGTACCAAAACATCCGAAAAACAATATCTGGGGGAATTGATGTATTTTGCCCAAGAAAATCAGTTAAAAAGTTTTAGTTTGTCGGCCTGTCAGGTTTTGTTAGATGAGGCTTCCCGTTTGGCGCCTCACCCCAAACGCAGCCTTTCTTTGCATTTTGGAAAAATCCATGATTTGATGCGTTTGGCAAATGAGGTGGCATGTCAAACCAAAGCCCGTCAAGTAGAGGCCCCGCATATTCAACAGGTTTTGTCGGATAAAAAAGAAAGAGAGGGCTTGCCCCAAAAACAATGGCTTCAAACACTGGCAGCGGGTTTGTTGAGATTAAATGTCAAAGGGACACAGGTGGGTTCGGTTCATACGTTGTCCGTTTGTGCGACAGAAGATCATAAGTTTGGGCGGGTGGCACGTTTGGCGTGCACCACCTGTGCCGGTACAGGGCAAATAATGGATATAGAAGGCCAAATTACTTTTGGTGGTCCCGTCCATGCGAAAGGCATTTTGATTTTGCAAAATTATCTGAAAGCGCGCTTTGGTCAAAGGGAAGCCTTGAAACTGGACGCTTCTTTAAGTTTTGAACAATCCTATGGTCCGATTGACGGGGATTCGGCCAGTTGTGCGGAACTGTGTGCCTTGATGTCGGCAATCGGCTATATTCCTTTATCACAAGAAATTGCTTTAACCGGATCGGTCAATATCTATGGTCAGGTGGGGGCTGTGGCGGGTATCAATGAAAAGATTGAGGGCTTTTTTGATGTGTGCCAAGTGTTGGGGTCCCAAAAAACACAAGGGGTTATTTTCCCAAAAGTGTGTGTCAAAGAATTGTTGTTAAAACCCGAAGTGATTCAAGCGGTAAAAGAAAAAAGATTCCATCTGTATGCGGTGGATACCATTGAAGAATGTATGGAAATTTTATCGGGATTAAAACAAAAAGCGATTGATGAAAAAATATCAACCGCTTGGCATCACGCTTTTTTAAATGCGAAGAAATAAGTTATTTTAAAGGGGCCACTAACATTCCCATATTGCGCCCTTCTAACTTGGGTTGTTGTTCAACCTTGGCAATATCGGTTAAATCTTTGGCGGCGCGCATTAAAATCTCCGTTCCCAAATCTTGATAGGACATTTCGCGTCCACGGAAACGCAAGTTAAACTTCACTTTGTTGCCTTCTTCTAAAAACTTACGGGCATTGCGTAATTTAAAGCCATAATCGTTATCGCCGATATTCGGGGATAATTTAATTTCTTTTGTTTCTTGAACTTTTTGTTTTTTCTTGGCTTCACTTTTACGTTTTTGTAATTCGTATTTATATTTACCGGCATCAATAATTTTACAAACCGGCATATTTCCTGTGGTGGAAATTTCCACTAAATCCAGTCCTGCATTTTGGGCCCGACGCAAGGCTTCACGCACAACCACGATGCCGACATTGGCATTGTTTTCATCAATTAGGCGGACCTGAGGGGCTGTAATTTGAGAATTTACACGGGGTTCATCACTGTTTTTTCCCGTTTGAGCCGCACGGGGAGCGGGATTAAAAGTATTAACGATAGCTTGGTTCCTCCAAAAAATATCAAACAAGACCTATTTTAGCGTTTTTTTTAAAGACATTCAAGTTTTTTTTTGATATAATACCCTTATGGGAGAAATAAAACAGTTTTTTTTAGTGGTTTGTTTATTGGTCTGGGGACTATTGACGGCGGGGCCTGTGTGGGCTGATGCGGGGCAAACGCCGTGGTATGATTTGCCCTTTGCCCGTATGAGGATGCTGTCTTGTCTGGATGGGATTCAGGGCCAAAAAATGATAGTAGGTGGGGTTCAAATTGATTTAAAACAAGGTTGGGTCTTAAAAAAACCGCACTTAAAATCGTTTAATGAAACAGATTTATTATGGATAGATTATCCGGTGGGTCCGAATCTTCAAGAAACGAAAAATTATACGAATACCCTCTTTATCCCGATGATTGGAAGTCCCATTCTAAATCAGAATTTTATTTTTGGGGTTCAGGGGGATTTAACCGCTTGCCACCCGACAACGGGTTGTTTGACTTTACCCGTTCAAATTCAAATGCCTTTAAGTTCAACGACACATCATTATACCAGTTATTGTGCTTTTGTGATGGACGAGTTAAAGAAAGTGCCTTTGCCCGCGGGCGATAAGATAAAAGGGATGATACAAGAGTTAAATGAAAATGAAATCAAATTGCAATTTGTGGGGCAAAAGCAATTCAAACAGGCCTTTTTACAAAATGATTTTGGTGTACCGTTTCAGGTAATAGAACGTGTCTTTGATTCGGATAAAGTGGAATTTCGGCTGTTTGGTTCCAATTTAACCCACGTCAAGAATTGGATTTTGATTACCAATCAAGGCGTTTTTCGGGTGCCTGTGTCTTGGGGGGCCTTTCAACAAAACAGGTTATCTATTCCTTGGATGAGTTTTTTAATCAGTGGCTTTTTACTGTTTTTATGTTCGCCCTTTTTTATCTTTTGGGGATTGGCTTGGCCGAAAACAAAAAATCTATATATGTCGCAATCCATACAATTGGCGCAATGGGGAACGTTGATTCTGATTTTATTCGGCTGTTTGTTGGCGTTCTTCCCAAAGGAATTGTTGTGCTTTTCTTCTGAAACAGCCAAAGGGTTGAGCCTGATTTTGATGCTGACCGCTTTAATTGTTCCGCCCAAAAAAATAGGGTGGATTCTCGCCCTCTTTTTCGTGTGGCCAAAGCCTTATTTATGGGAAACGGTTAAATCTTTTCAAGGCAACCTTTCTTTCTTGACGGCTTGGGTGATTGGTTTGATTATGTGGTTGTGGTTGGCGTGTTGTGTTAGAATTAAAGGACAAAAAATTTGGGAACAATTGATTCATCAAAGCCTGAAAAAAACACCCTTTGCCACGAATTTCATTTTTTTAATGCCAACCCTGTGTTTGTGCGGATGGCTTATTTATCAATTCAATTTACCCAAGATTCCGTTTGAAGAAAAGGGATTGCCTGAGGCGGGTTTGACCGTTGTTTGTGAACAGTCGGATTGTTTACAGTGGGCAACAACACAAATTCCTGTCCATTTTATTTCGGCGGATTCCGTCTGGGGACAGGCTTATTTAACAAAATATCATCATCCTTATGGTCCGTTGATTTTATTTAACGGGGAAGGGGAAAACACGATTTTTTTGAAAGAGATAACCCCGAAGAAATTCCATGAATTTAGGGCTGATTGGCAAAATTATCACGTTCTTGACAGGCAAGGGAATCAACTAACTCATTTTGCGGATGACCCGCATGACCTTTCACCCAATGCCAAGTAATCTCATGCGCCTGTAATAAGGGCAAAAGTGTTTGCCAAAGTTCCACATTTAAAACGGGTTTTTTGTCGGCGCGTTTCCACCCTTTTTGAATCCAACCATCCAACCATTTGGTGGCGCCTTCCAAAACATATTTGCTGTCTGTATATAAATCTATTTGACAGGATTCTTTTAATTCCGAAAGCCCCCGAATGACCGCGGTCAGTTCCATTTGATTGTTAGTCGTTTGTTTGGCCCCGCCTGTCAATTGTTTTGATTGACCTTTATATTCCAACAAACACGCCCAACCGCCGGGTCCCGGATTTCCAGAACATGCCCCATCGGTATAAAGGGTGATTTGCTTTTTATTCATCTAAATCATTATCCACAATAATTTTATATAAATTTTTGGGTAAGTCGGTTGAACGGAGTTGTTCAACGGCCGCTTCATGGCGCAACAATCTGGACAATCTGGCCAAAGCCTTTAAATGATCCCCGCCGGCATTTTCCGGCACCAACAATAAAAAGAGCAAATCCACCGGCTTTTTATCCACACTGTCAAAATCCATCGGTTCCGTTTTAATGAAAGTGCAATAGATTTTTTTAAGCCCTTCCAAACGGGTATGTGGTAAGGCCACCCCATGACCAATGCCCGTGGTGCCCAATCTTTCCCGTTCAATCAAGGCGTTTAAGATAACCTCTTCATCCAATCCGGTTTTTTCGCCCGCTAAATGGGCCAATTTTTCCAACAATTGCTTTTTAGTGAGGGCTTTTTTCTCAACTAAAATACGATCGGCATCTAAAATATCTTTAATTTTCATAAAAAACCTTATTGTTTATTTTTCGGATCAACCCAACCAATGTTGCCGTCATTACGGCGATACACCATGCTGAGTTCCCCATGGGCCGAATTACGGAACAAATAGGCCGGCAATCCTGCTAAATCCATGTGCATTACTGCTTCACTGACGGTGCAGGTGGGCATTTCGGCTTGCATTTCTGCAATAATCACAGGGGCATCCCCCATGGGTTCTTCCGCTTCTGCAGGGGCATCAATCACAGATACAGCCACCATTTGTGTGGGGACGGCTTTGTGATTTGTCATTTTGTTTTTGTATTTTTTCAATTGCACATTCATCTTGCGAATGGCTTCATCCAAAGCACCATAGGCATCATTGGCTTTTCCCGTGGCAGAAATAGTGAGTCCGCCCACAGGACGTGTGGTAATTTCTGTACGAAAGGCTTCCCCTTCATGAGAGACACGAACGGTTGCATCAGTGGCCTTTGTAAAATATTTTTGGACGGCTTCAGAAATAGCCTTATCCGCATATTCCCGCCAACTGTCGCCTAAATCAATTTGATGACCAATCAATGTAATTTGCATTTATTCCTCTCTTTTGTTATAATTTTACCGATAAAATCATCCTAGCGAAATCTGAAAGGTTTGTCAAGCGTGAATAATTTCGGACTTTATATCCACTGGCCTTATTGTTTAAATAAGTGTCCCTATTGTGATTTCGCAAGTGTGCGCTTTTGCGGGAAAGAAGATTTATTAAAAGTCGGCTATCGGCGGGATATAGAAAACGCGCCGAACGGACATTTGACCAGTCTTTATTTCGGCGGGGGAACCCCCAGTTTAATGAGCCCCCGATTTTTTGATTTTCTGATGAATGAAATTCATAAAAAGTGGTCAGTGGACCCACAGGCCGAAATCACTTTGGAAGCCAACCCCGGCGCGATTGATAAGGAAAAAATGCTTGTTTTTCGGGCTGGGGGTGTCAATCGTTTATCTATCGGGGTGCAATCTTTAAGGGAGAAAAATTTGCGCTTTTTGGGGCGCCTTCATGATGTGAAAACAGCCCTTGATTGCCTGCGCACGGCCCAAGAGATTTTCCCCCGACTCAATATGGATTTGATTTATGGTTTGCCCCACCAAAGTCAAACAGCGTGGGCACAAGAATTACATGAAGCCCTTCAACTGGGATTAAAACATTATTCTTTATATCAACTGACGATTGAAGAAGGAACCCTTTTTTATCACAAAAAACAAAAGGGATGCTCTGATTTACAAGGGCGCAAGTTATATACTTTGACGGATGAAATAATGAATCAGGCGGGGATACCGGCCTATGAAGTGTCCAATTATGCGGTGCCGGGGGAAGAAAGTCGTCATAATATGCTGTATTGGACGGGAAAAGATTATATCGGGATAGGGCCTGCGGCTTGCGGGCGGGTGTTGGGGCAAGCGACCCAAAATGCCCGCAGTGTCGGGGCGTGGCTGAAAACAACAACGACCTGTGAAAAACTCACCCCCGAACAAATTCGGTTGGAACACATTTTAATGGGACTTCGTTTAAGACAAGCGTTTTATCCCGCATCCAATCTTAATCCAACGGGGATTCGGCGGGCGCTTCAGAAGGGGTGGATTGAACAGACACCACAGGGGATTCGTCCAAGCCTTCGGGGGACACTAATGTTAAATCAGTTGGTCCTTCTGTTGTCGTAATGGAAAAATTGATTTCTTCCAAAGCGGTAGGGGCAGGAATTATTTCTTTTGCCTGACGCCCTTGTTTTTGAACAATACGCAACCCTCTGGTATTTGTGCCATCATTGTTCAGGCGAATCAGCCCGTCAATTCCTTGATAAGAATTTTGATTTTTTAATGTTTGAAGGTTCAATGTTTCTTGAAAACTTTGTGTCCCCGCCCATTGTACGGAATCATAGGCCAAAGAAGCCAAAGAAGAGGGGCGTTTGCCGAACGTATCCCAATAACGTTTGGTAAATACTGCATTTTGTTGATCGGGTAAATCCGCAAACAACACACCGTTTAAGGCTTTATCTTTTAAGGCTTTGGTGCTGGCTAAAGTATAAATGGGAACAATTTGCGGGGTAACATCATAAAAAGCCAAAATCGCCATGGCTTGACTTAAACGAATCCCGTCTTCAAAAATAATCAGGAAATCAAACTCTAAACGTTCTTGCATCGGGGTGGCCAGAATTTGTTTTTCTTCTTCGGTCGGATTTTTCTTTTTGGGATCTACGATTTTGGGCAAAATATTTAAAATCGCGGGGGTCAGATTTTCTTCTGTTTCACCATAAAGCCCATATTTTTCTAATTTCATTTGGGGACATTTTTTTAAGGCATCATCCAACGAATTCATCACGATTTGACCGGTTTTACTTTCACTGCCCAACACGGCCACACGTTGTTTTCCTTCTAAACAGGCTTGATGAATAATGGTGTCAATTTGGTTGGGAATGAGCATGGCAAAAGAAGATTTTTGTCCGTCTAAAACCGTGCTGTCCGAGGTATAACTTAAAACAGGCGAAGCACTTAAAAAAGGAATATTCAACGCGCTGACTTCGTTGGAAAAGACAGGGCCCAAAATTAAATCAGAGTTTTGTGCTTTGGCCCATTGATAGGCGTTTTGCGCCCCTTCAGGATTTCCTTTTGTGTCAAAGAAAAGCAAACGCATATTTTTTTCGGGCTGATCTTTCAGGGCCATTAAAGCGGCATTTTGCATATCTTTTCCAATGATGGATTGAGGGCCTGTCATAGGTAAAAGCATAGAGATAGTCTTTGGGGAACTAAAGGTTTGTTGTTCTTCGGTTTCTGTGTATTCCGGTGGTAAAGCAGGGGTATCAAAAAACGAGGTGATGCGCGGCGTTTGTGTGCAAGCCGTACACATTAAGAAAAATAAAAGTCCCAAACGTTTCATGAAAACTCCTTTTGTTTTAGTATAAAATATGCTATACTAACCTCAAAGATTTTTCAAGTTTTTTTTGAAAAGAGGTTTGAAATGCTGTATTTAGTTGCGACACCCATTGGAAATTTATCGGATTGCTCGCCTCGGGCACGGGAAGTGTTGGAAACGGTGGATTTAGTGGCCTGTGAAGATACCCGCACCAGTGGTCAGTTGTTTTCGTTGTTAGGTTTGAACGTCAAAAAAACAATCGCTTATCATGATTTTAATGAAGAAAAAGCCGTTCCCGTTTTGATTGAAAAACTGAAATCAGGAATCAATATGGCTTTGGTAAGTGATGCGGGGATGCCGTTGATTTCGGATCCGGGCTATAAATTGGTGCACGCCTGTCGGCAACAAGGGATTGAGGTGTCCTCTATCCCCGGGCCAAATGCGGCTTTAATGGCTTTGCAATTATCGGGACTGGCTACAGATTGTTTTTATTTTAAAGGATTTTTATCGCCGAAATCTGTGGCGCGCCAAAAGGAACTGACAGAACTGAAATCCGTTTCGGGAACTTTGATTTTTTATGAAACCGCGCGCCGTTTGCAAGAGGTGTTGTCGGATTTATATCAGGTTTTGGGAAATCGTCCCTGTGCGGTGGTACGGGAACTGACCAAAAAGTTTGAACAAACGCGGACGGGTTCTTTATCCGAATTGATGGATTTTTATCAAAAGCAAGGTGCGCCCAAGGGGGAAATTGTGATTGTGGTGCAAGGAAATAAAGACCCGCAAAAATCGGCCGTTTCGGCATTAGAAATAAAAGACTTGCGTTCGTTTTTATCTGCCAAAGATACAGCCCATGTGTTAGCCCTTTCGCAAAACATCAGTAAAAAGGAAGCCTATGAAAAAGTGTTGGCGTTTGACAAATTATAGGGCAGGGCATTTGGCCGAAAAAATAGCCTTGGTTTTCTTAATGATGAAAGGCTATCGCTTGGTGAAAATGAATTATCAAGTGGGGCGTGGCACAGGTGCCGGCGAAGTGGATTTAATTATGAAAAAAGGAAAAGATTTGGTGTTTGTTGAGGTGAAAAAGCGTCCCGATGCCGAGGCGGGTAAATACGCCATTAAACCCAAAAATCAAAGTCGTATTATGCGGGCCAGTTCTGTTTTTTTAAGCCGCTTTCCCGAATATCAAACCTATCATATCCGTTATGATGCGGTGCTGATTTGTCCGTGGAAAAGGCCCCAACATTTACCGAATGCTTGGACTGCGTTTGTTTTAATGTGTGTGCTCTTTTTGGGCGGTTGTCGTGTATGGACGGGACTGATTAATCTGGGGCATTCGGTGGGGGTGATTGTGGCGGACGATCAACCGCTTTCCCAGGATATGAAGGATATAGAAATCTATACCAGCGTGCGTCAAAAACTGGCCGCCAAAAATATCAACACCCTGTTGGATGTTCAGATTACGGTTTTTGGGGGGCGGGTGCTTTTAACGGGGGCTTTACCCAGCGCTGATTTAATGGCGCTTTGTGTGGAAACAGCGTGGCAGGTGCCGGATGTCCAATATGTGTATAACTATATCCGTTTGGGCGAAACAACGGGGTTTATGGAAGCGGGGCAAGAATCTTATTCTGCCAGTTCCATTAAAACACAACTGACTTTGACCGAAGGCATTAAATCATCTAATTATAAAATTGTGTTGGAAAACGGCACGGTCTATGTCATGGGGCTGAAAAAAGATCAAGCAGAATGGGAAAAAGCCCAAAACGTGATGAAACAAACCTATGGCGTAGATAAGATTATTTATTTAATGAATGATTTATAATTCTTCCGGTGGCATCACATCAATCTGTGTAATCTTATGTCCGTGTTTTTGATGGATGGTAAAGAGGAATCCGTCCAGATTAAATTGTTGCCCGACATGGGGAATTTGTTCGGCCGAATACATCACATAGCCCGCCAAAGTAATCGCGTGTTCATCAGGCAATTGCCAATGGAACGCCCGATTGATATCCCGAATAGGGGCATTTCCGTTTAACCGATAGGTACCGTCTGCCAACACCCGCCAAGACAGGGACGCTTGATTGGGATCGTCTGTTTCATCCGAAATATCCCCCACAATTTCTTCCAACAAATCTTCCAAGGTAATAATCCCTTGAATATCCCCGTATTCATTGACCACGATGGCAAAATGTTCGCGTCGTTTTCTGAAAGCGGACAGTTGGTCTAATAAACTGACAGAATTTAAAACAAACCAAGGCTTGGTGCAATAATCCAATACATTGACGTTGGAATGATGGCGCCAAGTGTCGGCCAACTGCATGGCCTTTTTGATATGCAAAACGCCCACGATATTGTCGCGTCTGTTTTTCCAAAGCGGAATACGACTATACGGGCTTTTGCGTAAAAAGGCCAAGATATCCGAAATCGGTGTTTCCACATTTAAACTGGATAGGCGACTACGGTCGGTTAAAATATCGCCAATGGTGATTTCCGATAAATCCAAAATACCGCCCAACATCCCCTTTTCCCGAACTAATCCTTTTTTGGTCATAGATAGAGTTCCGCGGATTTCTTCTTTGACCAGTTCTTCATCGGCTTTATCGGATTTTTTTTCGGGCAAAATTTTTAAAACAATTTTACTGATTTGGTTCAGGCAAGCGACCACAGGTCCTAAAATCAAAATTAAAAAGTGTAAAGGATAGGCAAAAAAGAAGGCAAAAGGAACCGTTTGACGCATGGCATAGGTTTTGGGTAAAATTTCCGCAAAGACCAACACCACAAAACTGACCGCCACGGTGGCAATGGCCACCCCTTGAACGGGGCCGAAAGCCTCAATCAACAAACTGGTGGACAGGGCCGTTAAAGCAATATTGACCAGGTTATTGCCCAATAAAAGTGTCCCCAATAGTTTATCGGGATTCTTTTTTAATTTTAACAAAAGTTTTGCTTTTTTATCGCCCTTGTCGGCGCGTTCCACTAATAAAGGCATAGAAATCGCCGTCATGGCTGTTTCAATGCCCGAAAAACAAAAAGACAGTAAAAGAAGAATAAAAATTTTAATCATTTCTTTTCCCTTGATAGGGGGACACAATACCCGCCTTTTCCAACAAATCCAAAACACGATGGACGGTTTTGGACGGGTGTTCATCAAAAGATTCCACCATCAAATCCGCTTTTTGATACAGGGGATAACATTCTTTCACCAATCGTTCAATAATGGATTTGTTATCCATAGACGGGACCAACGGCCGATGGGTGCGTCCTTCGGTGCGCCCCGAAATGACATCCGCGCCTGCTTTAATCCAAATAGACACGGCTTTTTCTTTGGCGATTTGACGGGTGCGCGCGGATAAGAAAGCCCCGCCCCCGCTGGACAGGACACAAGGCGCCCCGTTCAGTAAGCGTTCCATGACTTTTTCTTCGCCTTTTTTAAATTCTTCTTCCCCATAACGGGCAAATAAATCCGAAATCGTAAAGC
>JAZRVC010000012.1:0-38051 GCA_045598925.1 Alphaproteobacteria bacterium | reverse complement strand
CTTTACCGTCTGATTTGAGTAGTACCTATTTCTGGACATTTGATTGTGTAGATGGAGATACCGACTGCGAGAACAATAAGTTGACAGATATGACTTCTGGCGGCGCGTACCGCGTGGACGGTGGTAACGTCGGCGGCAACGATCGCTACGGCCTCAACTCCTACGCGTTGTGTAAGTAGTCCCCTCGCTTTGATTCTCTTGTCATTCTGAAGGGGCAATGCCCCGAAGAATCCATGGATCCTTCGGTCGTATAAACTCCCTCAGGATGACAAAAGAGAGACCACCCAAGGGGTGGCTTTTTTCTGATACAGGCAACAAAAAATCCCGTCTTAAATACAGACGGGATTTAATTTTTGAAATAAGATGCTTATTTCACAGCCTTTTTCAAACCGTTACCAGCTTTGAATTTAGGAGCTTTAGAAGCAGCAATCTTAATTGTTTTGCCTGTAGCAGGGTTGCGACCTGTACGAGCAGCACGTTTAGCAACAGCAAAAGTACCGAAACCGATCAATTGAACGGCTCCACCTTTTTTCAATGTCTTTTCAATGACATCGATTTCAGCAGCCAAAACGGCGGCCACAGCAGCTTTTGATGCACCGGCAGTTTTTGCAACAGCGGCAATAAATTCTGTTTTATTCATTTGTATTTTTCCTTTCAAAAGTTAAACAAATGAGGTATACCCTCGGGTTTTATTTTTACCTACAAAAATATAAAAGTCAAACAAAAAAAACATAAAAAGTGATTTTTTTCAAAAAAAATGCGTTTTTTTTAACTTTTTTTGCCCAAAATCCGCTGAATCGGGGCATAAGACAGGCGATGATACGGCGTAATTCCGTGCTCGGCCAAGGCTTTTTGATGCTGTTTTGTCCCATAACCTGCATTTTTTTCCCATCCATAGGCGGGATATTGTTCGGATAATTTCGTCATCAATCTATCCCGAAATACCTTGGCTAAAATACTGGCCGCCGCAATGGACAAACTTTTTCCATCTCCCCCGATAATCGCTTGAGTGGGAAGGGGCCAATTTTGGGGCAAGCGATTTCCGTCAATCAGCGCGTGGGTCGGATGAAAGCCTTTTTTCACCACTTCGTCATAGGCGCGCTTCATCGCCAAAAAGGACGCTTGCAAAATGTTGATGTCATCAATTTCTTTGGCCGAAGCCTGACCAATCCCATACGCGGGTGTGGCTTGGATGATTTTTTCGTATAACTCTTCCCGTTTTTTTGGGGTCAATTTTTTGGAATCATTGATTTGACGGGCTAACTCATCAGGGCATCCTTTTGGCCAAATCACGCACCCTGCCACCACCGGCCCGCACCAAGGCCCACGTCCGGCTTCATCTAAACCCGCCACAACGGTCCCAGCACAAGATGTTTCAAAACTAAAATCCGGCATCTTATCCCTTTAATCTGGCACAAATATCATCATAACTCATTAAATGAGAAATCGGCCCCAATGCCGCAACAGTCGGCTTTTTGATGAAAAACTTCCACGCGTATTCTTGCAAAGTTTTCTGATTCACCGTCCGAACACGATCCAAAATTTCGCTGTCTTCAATCACCCGATTATAATACAACATAGAGTGCGCGTTTCTTTCGGCCCGCGAGGCAATCTCTTCATTCTTCATCATCAACTGCGCTTTGATTTGCGTTTTGGCTCGGCGAATTTCTTCATCCGTCAAGGTATCCGCCACGCGCAAAATTTCATCACACAAAACAGGCATCAACTCACCCGCTTCTTTTTCACCTGTGCCGGCATAAATACTCAACATCCCCGTATCCGCATCAGAATTACTCATCGCCCGAATAAGATACACCAACCCGCGCTTTTCACGAATTTCTTGGAACAAACGAGAAGTCATTCCTCCCCCCAAAATAGCGCCCAAAATTTTCGCTGTCCAATAATTTTCCGAGGTATACTTTTCCCCTTCAAATCCTAAAAACAAATTCACCTGTTCATGCGAAGTGCGCACATAAGATGCGCCTCCCACATACTTGGCAGGCAAACAAACCGAAGGCTTACAGGTGGAAATATTTGAAAAAGCCGCTTCACAACGCTGTAATAATTCTTCATGTTTTACACCGCCCGAAGCACTGATAATCATTCTTTGTGCCGTATAATGACGATGCATATAGTCCAATAATTTTTTAGACGTCATCCCCTGAATCACGTCCGGTTCCCCCGCCGTATCCCACCCAAAAGGTTGATCCGGATAAGCCGTTTCATCAAAATTTTGCCCGGCCACATATTCGGGTTGATCTTTATACATATTGATTTCTTGGATAATCACCCCTTTTTCCATCGCCAATTCTTTGGCATCCATGGTGGCATGTTGCAAAATATCCGCAATAATATCCAAGCCAATCGGCAAGTCATCCTTTAGTAAATGCACGTAATAGGCCGTCATATCCTTACCCGTATAGGCATTGATAAAGCCCCCGACATTTTCAATTTCTTGGGCAATTTTTAAGGCCGAACGCGTAGTTGTTCCCTTAAAAGCCATATGCTCCAAAAAATGGGAAATACCCCGTTCTTCTTTTTTTTCATAACGAGAGCCGACCCCTACCCAAACGCCAAAAGCGACCGTCTGAGCCCCCTTCACCTCTTCTGTGATAAGGCGAATACCATTTTTTAACACACTTGTTTTAATCATCAGTTGGGTTCCAAATAAACAATTTGCTTCAGTTTTTCCCACCAATTATATAACTTTCCACGCCAGGTGGAATCAGGGGCCGCCATGGGAACATAAGCGCCACCGTCATTTAAATACCATCCCCCTAAACCGTTGGCAGAACCATCTTGGGCCGAAATTCCCCATCCCGATTGATGGGCACGAATATCGTATTTACTCATCATTTGGCCGGTTGGACTCATCACATTTGCCATCATCACGGCCCCATCTTTTGTCCGCATCATCGGTGTTTGAAGGCCCGGCTTCCACGGATCAAAGGTGACAGATCTTTGTTCAATCATATGACGATTGTTGGATAGACGCAACAAAGCATATCCTGTTCCGCTGACAGCCACTTCGCCTTGCGAATAAATGGTGTAGTAAGCCCCTAATCTTTTTTGGGCAAAATCAACATAATCCAACTGGAAACGCACCGACATTTGGGTGGAACCAAATTGCGTCAGTTGGCAAGAAAAATCTTTGGATTCCAACTGCATAATCCCTTGATTATACAGGGCCAATTGTCCTTGAGATACCATACACACCGGGTAATAGCCGTTGGCTTGTACCTGATAATCCAAAGAAACATCCAACCCCGTGTCATAGGTTCCCACATGCACCACGCGGGCAAAAGGGATTTCCATCTGCATCACCACTTGGGCTGATTGTCCCGAAAAATGCAGGCCTTCTTCTATACAAGTCCGTGTAGCAGGATCCGCTTCACAAAATAAAATTTCACTGGTTTTTGGGGTAAAAAGTTGGCTGAGTTCATCCATCACGGTATGTTTGGGCGAAAAACTAATCGGCTGACATGCCCGCCCTTTACAAACTTGTGTTGCGAAAGTAGCGGCTTGCGAAGAACAAACAGTACCTAAAGCCAATGTTGAACAAAAACAAAATAAGAGAATTTTTTTCATAGGTCCCCTCTTTTTTCTTTCATACTAGCGGGAAAATTTTTAAATTGCAAGCCTTTTTTATTTAATTTTCCAAAAGGCACAACGAAAGAGCCGCAATACTGGCTGTTTCGGCCCGTAAAATCGTGTGTCCCAAGTGCCATTCTATCGCTTTGGATTTTCTAAACAACTCTTGTTCTTTGGGGCTCCATCCCCCTTCCGGCCCCACAAAAAAAGCGGGCACGAGTGCGGTCTTTTGTCCCCCATTTTTTCCCCGTTCTGACAGCCAAATTAAATCCGCTTGACCTTTTAATAATAAGATGACTTCCTCTAATTTTTTTGGGGCAAAGAGTTGCGGTGCATCCAAACGTTCACATTGTTCGCATGCTTCTTGGATAATGTTTTGCGCGCGTTCCATATTTAAATGATTGACCACACTCCGCTCGGCCAAAATCGGATAGATTTCTGTGGCACCCAACTCGGTCGCTTTTTGTAAAACCAAATCCATTGCTTCTTTTTTAATCAAGGCAGGACATAAAATCCGGCGGGGCAGATTTTGTTGGGGTAAAAGTTGTTTAAGGAGTTTTAAAAAGACTTGTTTTTTTTCTAATACAACCTGTGCCGACCACAATCCTTGCCGACCATTTAAGACGGCCAATTCTTCCCCGTCTTTTAAACGCATTACATGACACACATAATGGGCTTGCTTCACGGGCAATAAAACTTTCTGTCCCAAACACAAATCAGCGTTCACAAACAACCGAATCATTTATCCCTCACCCGCATTAAAACCGAAGTAATATCATCCGAAGGCGGTGGCGGCGAAAATTTAAAAAACGCCTGCATAATTCCTTTTAATCCCCCATGTACATCTGTCTGAAGCATAAACGGATGCGCTAATTTTTTAAGGCCTTCATAATTCAACCTTTCCCCTTTGTTGTTGGTGGATTCAATCAAGGCATCACTGTACAAGAACAAAGAATCGCCTTTATGCACTTTGACGCGATAATTTTTATAGCGCGGTTTTGCGGTAATGCCCAAGGGCATCCCTTCCGTATGCAACATCATCTGACGATTGCGATTGATAATCATTGGACAGGGCGCATCCGCCCCGGCATACACCATTTCCTTTTTGGATAAATCAACAATCCCCAAAAACAGGGTTGCGAACTGTCCCCGTGGCAACAGGCCATACAATTGAGAATTTAAAAGCCTTAAAAATTCGGCCGGATTTCCCGAAGATTTATCCAATTGCGACACCAAAGCGTGCAAACGGAACGTATTTAAAGCCGCCGCCACCCCATGACCGGAAAAATCGCATAAGTAAATACACAATCTGTTTTTGGACAAAGGGAACATCTGCCAAAAATCTCCCCCCAACACAGAAGAAGGTGAAAAATACTGGGCAATATCCAAATGATATTTTTCCTTCATTTCCTCTAAATTCGCCTTGGAAGGCAATAAGCCCACCTGCATTTTTTGGGCAGATAATAACTCGCCTTCCACTTTGGCCAATTGTTTTTCCAAACTTTGAATTAAAAGTCTGTTTTCCAAATGGACGCGGACACGGGCAAAAAATTCCAAAGGATTGACAGGCTTTGTAATAAAATCTGTCGCCCCGCAACTAAAGGTTTTTTCCCGCACTTCTCGATTATCCGCGGCGGTCTGAATCAGAACAGGGATAGAACCGGTCTGTTTATCTTTTTTCAGTTCCCTTAAAACTTCATACCCGTTCATACGGGGCATAGTAATATCCAAAATAATCAAATCAGGCTTAAATTCCACCACTTTCTTTAAGCCTTCCACCCCATCATTGGCCACATCAATATGTTGAATCCCGATAATACTGATAAGACGCGTTAAAACCGTCTGATTAGACAGGTTATCTTCTATCACCAACACACGACAATCCGATAATTCTGTATTTAAAATGCTTTGGAACATTTTTTTGGGTTGTTCATCGGCATAATTTTCCGCCCAATGATGAACGGTATTGTCCTCTAACAAAAAAGAAAGGGTAACTTCTCGGCCAAAATCTTCAATCGTGCAAGAATCGGCGGTCCCCGCAATAATCCTTAAGCCCCTGCCGGATTTAGCCTGAACCGTGGTTTGAGTCGTGACCTCATCCAAAGGCGCATAGCCCACCCCTTCATCCCGAATTTTAATTTCCAATTTTTGGCTGTTCCATGAGGCCATAATACTAATGGATTTATGGGCATATTCCGGATCGTTTAATCTGTCCTGTAAAAGACGCGCATATTCCACAAAATCACGGGCAGATTGACGCATCATACTATTGACGCGCAAATTCCCGTGAATCAAACCGTTCACGATGGATTCATGCAGGGCAAAATGAATATTTTCAAATTGTTCTGTGGAAAAATGTAAATAACGGTTCAGTGCTTGGGTAAAAATGCGGGCAATGTTCGTCTTATAAACCACGGGACAAGTCAATAAAAAACTCAAACTTTTTTCCAAAGACGGTTTGGCCACCCGCTTCATAAAGGCCTGAATAGAAGTATCCAAGGCCTCGGCATCAATCACAGCCGACACAGGCAAAAAGAAAAGTTCTGTCAATTTATCTTCATCTAAATTCTTCACCAACACAGACAAAGATTTGGGGAAACGTTGATCCAACCCGTTTTTTAATAAAGGAGAGGCTTCAGATGGCCAAGGTTTGGCATGCACTTTTTGGGCCATTTGGCGAACAAAACTTGTTGGCAAACTGTCTCCACTGATATAAATCATTGTCCCCCCTTTTGCTTTTTAAAACATAAAGCGTTGCGCTTCCTGTAATTCTTCGGGTGTATTGATATCTGCAGGTGCTTCTTCTATCAGTTTCACGGAAGGAACAATCAAAGCATAAATACTCATTCCGTTTTCCAAGGCACGCAATTGTTCCAACTTTTCGGTTTGTTCCAAAACCCCGACCGAAGACGCCACAAATTTTTTTAAGGCCGCCAACCGATACACATAAATTCCAATGTGCCAATAGGCTTCAAAACACCCATTTTTATCCCGATTAAACGGCACGGGAGAACGCGAAAAATATAAGGCGCGTCCGTAATTTTCACCTTCACGCAAACCCATCGCTATTTTCACAGTGGCCGGATTTTGAATTTGTTCTATATCGGTAATTTTTTTACCGACCGTCATCCAATCAGCCCCTGTTTTTTCCAACAATTCAACCAATTGTTGATTTAATTTCGGATCCACATTGATGCCATCCCCTTGGAAATTCACCACGGTATCATAACGGTTCCCATCGGGATCAATTTCATTCATGGCCGCCACAATCCGATCCGTACCCGATGGTAAGGATGCATCCGTTAAAATGGCATTAGCCCCAAAGGAACGGGCCAAATCAACAATTTCTTGATCCCCCGCCGCAATATAAACATCTTCTTTCGGATGCACCTGAATCGCGTGTTCATACACGTGTTGAATCAAGGGCTTTCCATTGATCATTGCCAAAGGTTTATTCGGCAATCTGGCTGACTTTAAACGTGTGGGAATTAAAACAGCAACTTTGGCCATGGGTGGCTCCTTTCTTACATATTTTGTTGAAACGGGTCGGAATTGACAGGATTCGGATTGACCGGCGCCGTTGGGGCAGCCTGAGTATCCACCGCATTTAAATCTTCTTGGGAAAAATCGGCCCCGATCAACTTATCCAACGTAGGATAGCCTTTTTCGGTCATCAATTTCAACAACCCTTTTTGTAAAGAAGAAACAATACTGGGGCTATTATAAATCAAGGCAGGCTCATCCAATTGAATCAAACTGGCCCCCGCACTTAAATTTTTAAAAGCATCTTCGGCAGTAAACACACCCCCGCAAGAAACAATCGGTAATTGCCCCTTTGATTGTTGATACACATGACGAATTAAATCCAACACTTTATCCCGTACAGGCAGCCCTGACAGCATACCCGCTTGAAATTCTTGTTTTTCCATCACTTGCAACATCGTATTTTTCCCAACGGAAAGCGGACCGGACACAATAATACCGTCCGCGTTCGCCTCTTGCAAAGCCTGAACCACCAAAGGAATTTCACGCGTATTCACGTCTAAAGGAATTTTCACTAACACAGGCGGTGTTTGAATCGGCGCCGCCAAACGAACGGCTTCCTTCACTGCTTTTACAATCGGCACAATGGTCGCTTTATCCACAATCAACGCCGATAATTCCGAATTCGGATGCGACATATTTAACACAATATAATCGCAATAAGGGGCCACTTTCTGGCTCATCGCCACAAATTCTTCTTCATAGGTAAAGTGACGGCCTTGTTTAATATTTTGCTCTTCGGATTCAACAGGAATAGCCAAATTGACCCCGACATAATGGGGAAGATACCGTCTTTTCACTAACCACGGCAACACTTTCAAGATACCGGGATTGCGATAGGCCAAACATTGAACCAAAATGGCTTTTTGCTTTTTTAAAAAAATCGTCTTTTTATCGGGCAGTTCTTTTTCAAAAGTATAAGGACCAAATTCCCCATAGGAAAAGCCCGTATAAATCAATTCATCCAACACATTTCCGCGTTTATCAATTCCTTCACCGATACCAAAGGGAGTCGGGAAAGCGTGTCCCCACAAATCCAAGCGCAGTTGCGGTTCATTCGCCCGTTGGCGGGGGAAGGCCCCATCTCGTAAGCCCCAATACATCAATTTATGGGCCCAGCGCAAATTCACGTGTTGAACCACCCACCAAAACATACGAAATAAAATGTTTCCCATACTGGATGCTTTATTTGACATTTTTAACCTCCCCATATTTTAATTTAAGAGTTTCTTTTTGTTCAGGTAAAATCTTTTGGAACAAAGGCGCACACGGTGTAAAATTCTGCCCCGCTTTGAGTATGTTCAATAATTCTTTTGCCGATTGATTTGGCCATACGAAAGCGGCCTTTTCATCAAAGATATTCAACATTTCTTTGGCTTTCATCGGCATCACAGGCACCGACAACTGACCAAACAAATAAATCATATTTAAAGCGTTCGCTAAAATCGTTCCCGCACGGGCTTTATCCGTCTTCACCACTTTCCAAGGCTCGGATTGGGCGATATAGTTATTGCCGATAGTCCAAATTTCACGCAAATCGGCCAAGGCTTTGCGAATTTCAATCGCATCCATGTGGGCTGTGTATTGAGCAATCAACTTATCCAAATTAGCATACAATTCTGTTTCAAGAGGGGTATCGGCTTGCTTTTCGGGCACAATCGTTCCCCAATCCTTTTGTGTCATTTTAAGGACGCGATTCACAAAGTTCCCCAAAACATCATTAAGATCCTTATTGATAACCGCGGTAAAACTTTCAAAGGAAAACACCGCATCATCTGATTCGGGGGAATTGGCCAAAATCCAATAGCGCCAATAATCCGCGGGGAAATCCGTTAAAGCATCATCCATAAAGACGCCCCGGTGTTCAGATTTGGAAATCTTTCCCCCCGCAAAGTTCAGCCAACTGGTGCCTTTTAAGAAATTGACCTGAGTCCAATTTTCACCCGATCCATACAGCATCCCCGGGAAAAACAAAGAGTGAAAAGGAATATTATCTTTACCCATAAATTCGGTATGCACCACATTTTCGGGATTCAGCCACCATTCTTCCCAAGAATGATGGGCGGGGTCTTTATCGGCCCACTCTTTCGTAATGCCGATATAACCGATAGGGGCATCAAACCACACATAGAACACTTTCCCTTCATAGCCCGCTTTAGGCACGGCAAAGCCATTTTTTAAATCCCGTGTAATCCCGCGCGGTTGCAATCCTTCTTTCAACCATTTTTTTGCGGTGGTATAAGCAATATCCGGCCAAATGCCTTTTTTGGAATCCACCCATTGATTCAGGTGAGATTGCATCTTATCCATGGCAATAAAAAGATTTTTGGTATCTTTAAAAACAATGTTCTTGCTCCCCGACACCGTGCTATACGGGTTTTTCAGTTCTTCGGGTTCCAAAAGTTTCGTGCAATTTTCGCATTGATCGCCTTTGGCCTTTTCATAGCCGCAATAGGGGCAAGTTCCCCCCACCTGACTATCCGCCAAGAATTGATCATCATCGGGGCAATAGGCTTGCTTGGTAATCTTTTCACTGATATAACCGTTTTGATCCAAGCCGTTAAAAATACGATCTGTCATTTCTTCATTTTGGGCAGAATCCGTATTCCCGAACGCGTCAAAGGAAAGTTCAAAACCTTCATACACTTGTTTGTGTAAATTGTGATATTTCGCAATATATTCCTTCAGGGAAATACCTTCTTGCGCTGCGCCGACTTCAATTTTGGTGCCATGTACATCTGTACCGCCCACGAAAAGGACATCTTCGCCTTTGGCCCGCAAATATCTGGCATAAAAGTCCGCATTCAGCATGGCCCCGGCCAAATGACCGATATGTGGTGAGCCATTGATATAGGTAAGAGCACTGGTAATTAAATGTTTTTTAGCCATAAAAATCCTCTTTTCAGTTCTTTTTTAGAAGTATTTTAGCCAAAACAAAAACAAAGTGCAAGTCGCTTTTTAATAAAAAGTCTTGATTTTTGACAAAAAAATGTGTATACTTTGTCCATTATCTTATTTTGAAAGGATTTTACATGGCACGCGTTACTGTTGAAGAATGTATCCAAAAAGTTCCCAATCGTTTTGATTTAGTCTTATTGGCCACAGGCCGAACCAAGGCTTTAGAGGCGGGTGTTCCTTCCGCTTTGGATCGTGAAAATGATAAAAATACGGTTTTATCTTTACGTGAAATTGAGACCAATACCGTTGATACAGAACAATTACGAGAAAATGTCATTGCCAATATGCAACGCTATGCTTCTGCCCAAGAAGAACAAGTGGAAGCCCAAGATTTAAAAGAAGTAGAAGCAGAAATTGCCGGCGAAAGTCCTTTATATGCCGATACAGAATTTGTCGGTTCAGATGAATTTCAAGTTGTTCAAGCACACGAAATAGACGCTTAATTTTATCCGACCCAAGGGAGGGGGAAGGCCAATGCGTCAGTACGAATTGATTGAAAAGGTCAAAGCCTATCAGCCCAACGCTGATGAGGATGCATTGATTCGGGCCTATATTTTGGCCAGCAAAGTCCATTACGACCAAAAACGTGAATCGGGTGAACCCTATTTTTACCATCCCATCTCAGTCGCCCAAATCTTATTAGATTATAAAATGGATGCTGACACGATTATTGCGGCCCTGTTGCACGATACCGTGGAAGATACCCCCACCGCTTATCATGACATTGAAACACTGTTCAGCCATGATGTCGCCGAATTAGTGGAAGGGGTTACCAAACTCAATCAAATCCAATTACAAAACGAAACAGAAAAGCAAGCCCAAAATTTTCAAGAACTGGTCTTGGCGACCAGCAAAGATATCCGTATTTTAATGATTAAAATGGCCGACCGCCTGCATAATATGCGCACGCTACATTATTGCCCCGCCCCGGAAAAACGCCAACGGATTTCAAAAGAAACTTTGGCAATTTATGTTCCTTTGGCCGAACGCATCGGACTACATAAAATCAAAACAGAAATGGAAGATTTATGTTTCCAAAACTTATATCCCGAAGCCTATCAGGATATTACCCGACAACTAAATGATTTTATTAAGCAGGGAAAAAATACCTTGGAATCCCTGATTAAAACCTTTAAAAAACTGATGACGGATAACCATGTAAAGGCCGAAGTCATTGCCCGTCAAAAGACCCCTTATTCTATATGGAAAAAGTTGCAAACACACGATTATGCGATGGAAGAAATTTTTGATCTGATCGGGATTCGTATTTTGGTCAAACAAATTCCTGATTGCTATAAAGCCTTGGGGATTTTGCATACACACTTTCACGCCATTCCGGGCAGCCGTTTTAAAGATTATATTTCCAATCCGAAAGACAGCGGCTATCGTTCTTTACACACCAGTATTATCGGCCCGCACAGTCAAAGGTTGGAAATTCAAATTCGGACGTTGGATATGGATAAAGAGGCCAACTATGGTATCGTGGCCCATTGGCAATATAAGCAAGACTTTCATATTGATGCCAAACAATATGAATGGATGCAGGAACTGTTGGAACTGATTAAAACGGCCAAAGACCCCAAAGAATTTTTAGAACACACCAAAATGGCCCTGTATCAAGATAAAATTTTCCTGTTCACCGAAAAAGGGAAACTCTATTCATTAAAAAAGGGCTCAACGATTTTGGATTTTGCCTATATGCAAAACACGGAATTGGGCAATACCTGTGTCGGGGCCTATGTCAACGGGCATAAAGAAAAAGAAAACTATGCCCTGAAAAACGGTCAAAGCGTGCGCTTGATTTTAAATAAGAAAAAAGAAATCACCGAAGACACACTCAATTTTGTTCTGACCGCCCCTGCCCGCAGTAAAATCTTGGCCTATCTGCGTCAAAAAGAAAACAACAAAATTTATAATGAAGTGCTTCAACAAATAAAACAGGAAACCGCAAAAGCACACCTGACTTTTGATGAAAAAGAACTGACCGAATTAGCCAAAAAATTAAAGTATAAAAATTTAAATGCGTTATTGTTGGATACTTATCGCAACAAAATTTCCGTGCGTAAAATTTTAACTTTATTGCACCCCAACATCAAATCTTCTCTCTATCAAAAAACACTCAATTTAATCCACCATTGGGCCGAAAAACCCAAGACTGCCGCTATTGTCGGATTAAAGGCGTCGGATACGTTTACATTGGCTTCGTGTTGTCATCCGGTGGTGGGGGATGCAATTATTGCAATTGAAACAGGCAAAAATCACTATACGATTCATACCCGTGATTGCGCCACTTTGACAAAATATAAAAAGTTTCCCGAAAAATGGGTGGCGGTTGAATGGAATTTATCCAACAATAAAAACAAGCAACCGGCTCGGTTAAAAATTATTTGGAAAACGGGACCGGCCACGATGGGACAAGTGATTGCTCTTTTAAATAAAGAAAAAGCCCAAATTATTCGTATGACCACCATGGATCAATCGGATAAATTGACAGAAATTATGGCCGATATTCAGGTAAAAAATAACAATCATTTAAAACAGGTCATTGAAAAATTAAAGAAAAATGCAAAAATAACCTCAGTACAAAAGGAAAGCGGTTCATGATTTTAGGCATCGGTACAGATATTTTGGCTATTCAACATTTTAAAAAGACCCTCACAAAAACGCCCGCTTTGATTCAACGCGTCTTTACGGAATATGAGCAGAAAAAAGCCCCCCGGAATAAAGAGAAACGAACGGCCTACTACGCCAAAAGATTTGCCGCGAAAGAGGCTTTCGCCAAGGCCTGTGGCACAGGGATAGGGACACATCTCAATTGGCAAGACATAGAAATCCGAAATGATACCCACGGGGCACCTTTTTTTAAAATGTCCCCCAAGGCCACCGCTTTTATTTTAAAGAAATTTAAAGTCAAAAAATTCAAAAGTCATCTTTCTTTATCGGATGACGAAAACGCACTGGCTTTTGCGATTCTGGAAAAATAAGGCCTACTTACTGCGACCTTGCTTTAATTTTTTCCAATAGTTTTCAGAAAAATCTTTGTTCGCCCGAACACGATGTTTTTCTTCTTTGTTTTTCATATCACGCACAGTGGATTCGGATAAAGTCGCCCCTTTCAAACTTTCCTGAATAATGTGGCGTTTTTGACGCAAAGGCGCAACACTCGCCTCTAAATAACATTGTCTATTTAATAAACGATCAACCTGATAAATTTTTTGTTTAAAGTAATGTTCTTTCATTTTTTACTCCTTGATTTCAGGTAAAACAGCCGGATCTATTGTCTCTTCGCTTTTAACACTGGCGTTGTCTTCGCCCTTTTCAAGTACCGCTTCTTCATTGGTCTGAATTTGGACCGTCTGAGTCTTTGCTTTTAAATTTTGTTCATTTTCAATGGCAATGGCTTGCAGGCGCAAATAATGATCCGCATATTGCTGACAAATTTGAACCAAGACATCATCCCCTTGCATACCGGCATCTTTGGCACCCGCTTGATATTTTTCGGCCAATTGTAAGGGAGTTCCCCGCAATTTTCCCAAAGGCCCCGAAGAATCCAAATTCGTATAACGAAAAATTTGTTGGGGTTGCATTGAATGAGAAGACCGATTATTGTTGTGGCGTCTGGCACGATTAAATTGTTGTTTCATAAAACCTCTAAATCTTTGGAGTTAATACAAGGAAAAAATGTCATTCCTTTTTCAAAACAGTTGTATTTTATCAAAAAAAAAACATTTTGTAAAGAAAAAAGATTTGACATTTCAAAATTATTTATATATAATAAACTCAGCTTTCTTAAAAAATTAAGGGGCGGGACTTGAAAAAGCCCCGCTTTTTTAACAAAAGGAACAAAATGGAACTGATAGATAAAGTCATCAATGTAATTGAAGCCCCGCTGAATGATATGGGCTATGATGTTGTGCGTGTCAGTGTGCAGGGAAACGAACTGAAAACCTTGCAAATTATGGCCGAACGCAAAGACCGTAAGGACATGACGGTAGATGATTGTTCACGCATCAGCCAAACGGCCAGCGCTTTACTGGATGTTGCCGACCCCTTCCCCGGAAAGTGGGTGTTGGAAGTGTCATCCCCCGGCATTGACAGACCCTTGGTGAAATTAGAGGACTACGAACGTTTTAAAGGACAAAATGCCAAGATTGAACTAGCCAAAGAAACGGGTGGCCGTCGTCGTTTTAAGGGGATTTTAAAAGGGATTCAAGGACAAAATGTCCTGATGGATTTTGAAGGAAATGAACTTTCCTTTGAATTTTCAAATATAGACAAGGCAAAACTGACTTTGCCTGATGAAATTTTTAACCGCAGAAAAGGAGTATAATATGCAAACTGCAACTTTACCAAGACCCGAACTGATTCAAATGGCCGATATGTTGGCCCACGAAAAAGGCATCAATAAATTGGCTGTCTTACACGCTATGGAAGAAGGTATTTCCAAAGCGGGACGCAGCAAATACGGTCCTGAATATGATATTCGCACCCACATCAACCCGACAGACGGTTCCATTGAAATGGCCCGTTATATGACGGTTGTGGATGAAGTGGAAGATGAATTTACACAAATTACCTTAGCCGAAGCCCGCAAATCCAATAAGTTTGCAAAAGTCGGTGAAGAAATCGTGGATCCTCTCCCTCCCATGGATTTTGGTCGTATTGCCGCCCAAACCGCCAAGCAAGTCATTATGCAAAAAGTCCGTGATGCGGAACGCACACAACAATATGAAGAAATGAAGGACAAAAAAGGTCAAATCGTTCATGGTATTGTGAAACGTGTAGAAGCCGGCAACTTGATTGTTGAAATCGGCCACACCGAAGCGATGCTGCGCCGTGATGAATTGATTCCCCGTGAACTCTATCGCGTGGGCGATCGTATTCGTGCATTGGTTTTGGACGTGCGCCAAGAAATCAAAGGACCTCAAATTTTCCTGACCCGTTCTCATCCTGATTTTGTGGTGGCTCTGTTTAAAGCGGAAGTGCCCGAAGTCTATGACGGTACAATTGAAATTAAATCTGTGTCTCGGGATGCGGGTTCTCGCAGTAAGATTGCGGTTTATTCCGAAGATTCCACCATTGATGCCCGTGGCGCCTGTATCGGTATGCGCGGGGTTCGCGTGCAAGCCGTTTGCACCGAATTACAGGGCGAAAAGATTGATGTGGTGAATTGGTCCGCTGACCCTGCCACTTTTATCATCAATGCCTTGGCACCTAATGAAGTTTTAAAAATCGTGATTGATGAAGAAGCCAAAAATGTGGAAGTTGTGATGAACGAAGATCAACTTTCCTTGGCAATTGGTCGCCGCGGTCAAAACATCCGTTTGGTCAGTCAATTGACCGGATGGCATATTGATATGATGACTGAAGCCCAAGAAGCCGAACATCGTCAAGCCGAAACAAAAGAACGCGTTGAACTCTTTATGTCCTCGTTGGATATTGATGATATGATGGCGCACCTTTTGATTCAAGAAGGTTTTGCCACCGTTGAAGATATTGCCTATATTGCTTTGGATGAACTGGCCTCAATCGAAGGGTTCGACGAAGCCTTGGCCACAGAACTTCAAAATCGTGCCAAAGCCTATTTGGTTGCCAAAGAAAATGAAATCAATAATCGCTTAAAGGAATTAAAACTCAACAAAGACCTCACTTCTTTTGAAGGATTAAGTAAAGAATTGTTGGTGAAATTGGGCGATAAAGGCGTTAAATGTTTGGATGATTTGGCCGATTTAGCCAGTGATGAACTCAAAGAAATCGCCGGTTCCAACATGACAGATAAACAAGCAGATGAGCTGATTATGAAGGCTCGGGAGCATTGGTTTAGTGAAACGACACAACCACAAAAATAACAATCCCAAAACAGTGGTCGGTACCCGAACCTGCTTTGTGTGTAAAACGATTGCCCCACGCGGGGAAATGCTCCGCTTTGTGGGGCGACCGGGACAAGTCGTCCAATTTGACGCACAAGAAGTTCTGCCCGGCCGCGGGATGTGGTTGCATGCCCATAAAGAATGTTTAGAAAAGGCTATTTCAAAAAGAATCTTTTATAAAGCCGCCAAAGGGACGGTCAAAATTCCCGACAATTTAATGGAAGATGTGGAACAAAAACTTTCCCGTTTCCCGAATAAATTAAACCTGTTTCATCAAGGAGAAGCCCATGAGTGAAAAATTAACTTTATCAGGTAAAACTCTTTCTTTAGGGGGAACTTTACGCCCCAATTTAACACCGCGTACTGGCGTTCAAGTGGAAGTCAGAAAACAACGCCGTATCATTACACCGGACCAAAAACCCGCTGTTTTAAGCGAAAACACCGCCCAAAAAGTCAAACTGTTGCAAGAAGCCCAAAAGGTGGCCGAACATGCCAAACAATTGGAATTAGAACGTAAGGCCAAAGAAGAAAAAGCACGTCAAGAGGCCGAACGTAAAGCCATGGCGGAAGCCGAACGCCAAGCCAAATTGGCTGAACAAGAAGCCCGCGAAGCCGAAAACAACCAAAATCGTCAAAAAAAAGATTTAGATGACGATTTTCCCAAAAAGAAAAAAGAATTTGATATGTCTCAAGGGCGTAATAATTCTTTTGAACAACGGCGCGCCGGAAAAGTCAATTTAAATGCCTATAAACAATATCAACCGATGGATGATGAAGACTCGGATGAAGAAGGAAACGGGCCACACCATCATCGGCGTTCTTTGGCCTCTATTAAACGCGCCAAAGAAAAGCAATATCAAAAGTTTTTAAATTCACAAAAAGGCCCTGCCGAAAAAGTGATTCATGATGTCATTATTCCCGAAACCATTACGGTGCAAGAATTGGCATCCCGTATGGCCGAAAAAGGCGCAGACGTGATTAAAACTTTAATGAAATTGGGCATGATGGTCACCATCAACCAAAGCATTGATGCGGATACCGCCGAATTGGTTGTGACCGAAATGGGACATCGCGTCAAGCAACGGGTGGCCGAATCTGATGTGGAAAATGTTTTAAAACAAGAAGAAGCCAGTGCCGATCAATTCCTGCCCCGTCCACCTGTCGTGACGGTCATGGGACACGTGGATCATGGGAAAACTTCTTTGTTGGATGCGTTGCGTTCAACCCATGTGGCGACAGGCGAAGCCGGTGGGATTACGCAACATATCGGTGCTTATCAAGTTGTTTTGGCGAATAAGCAAAAGATTACCTTTATTGATACCCCGGGACACGAAGCCTTTACCGCTATGCGTGCGCGTGGGGCCCAAATTACAGATATCGTGGTCTTAGTGGTCGCCGCCAATGATAGTGTGATGCCCCAAACCGTGGAAGCCATTCACCATGCGCAAGCGGCAAAAGTCCCCATGATTGTAGCCATCAATAAAATTGATATGCCGGGGGCGAATCCCCAAAAGGTGCGCACTGACCTGTTGCAATACGGGGTTGCTGTGGAATCTATGGGGGGGGATGTGTTAGAGGTAGAAGTCTCCGCCAAACAAAAACTGAATTTGGATAAGTTGGTTGAGGCTATTTTATTACAAGCCGAAATGTTGGATTTAAAAGCCCCGCAAGTGGGTCCCACCGAAGGTGTTGTGATTGAAGCCCGTATGGATAAAGGCCGTGGATCGGTTGCGACGGTGTTGATGAAAAAAGGGACACTTCATATCGGGGATATCTTTGTAACAGGACAACAATGGGGACGCGTGCGTTCTATGACGAATGCGAAAGAAGAAAAATTGACTGAAGCCTTACCCGCGCAACCCGCTGAAGTGATTGGTCTGAACGGCACACCTTCCGCCGGGGATGATTTTGTGGTGGTCGCTGATGAAAATACGGCGCGTGAAATTTCATCCTACCGTGCCAGAAAAGCGCGCGAACTGTTGAACGTCAAACGGATGACAGGAACAGAAGGCTTACTGGCCCGCATTAAAGCCGGCGAAATGAAGGAAGTCCCGGTTTTGATTAAAACAGATGTTCAAGGCTCTGTTGAGGCTTTGACCGGACTTTTAAGCAAAATTAAAAATGATGAAGTCAAAGTCAATATCATGCATGCCGCTGTGGGTGCGATTAATGAAACAGATATTACTTTAGCCCGTGCCAGCCATGCCATCGTTATTGGCTTTAATGTGCGTGCCAATCCGGGGGCTCGTGATATGGCCAAACGGGATGGCGTGGATATTCGCTATTATTCCATCATCTATGATGTGGCGGATGATATGAAGAAAGCGGTGGAAGGCTTACTGACCCCAGAAGAACACGAAAAGATTTTGGGACACGCCGAAATCCGCCAAGTGATTTCTATTTCCAAAGTTGGAAAGATTGCGGGTTGTATGGTGACAGATGGTCTCATCAAACGGGGTTCAAAGGTCAGATTGTTGCGCGATAACGTCGTCATCTTTACGGGTGATTTAGAACAATTGAAACGAATGAAAGATGATGTCAAAGAAGTCAAAGAAAACTTTGAATGCGGTGTGAAATTAGCCAAATACGATGACATTAAAGAAGGCGATGTCATTGAATCCTTTGAAATGGAAAAAACCGCCGTTAAATTTGTTGCTAAAGAATAATAAAGAGAGAGGAAAAGAAAATGACTTTAAATATGCGTAATATTGCCATTATTGCCCACGTGGACCATGGTAAAACAACTTTTGTGGATGCTTTCTTGCGTCAATCAGGGGCTTTCCGCGAAAACCAACAAGTCGCCACTTGCGCAATGGATTCAGGAGAATTGGAACGCGAACGCGGTATTACCATCTTGGCCAAATGCACTTCCGTAGAATGGCATAACTATCGCATCAACATTGTGGATACACCGGGACACGCCGACTTCGGTGGTGAAGTGGAACGGATTTTATCCATGGTGGATGGCGTGATTTTGTTGGTGGATTCTGCCGAAGGACCATTGCCTCAAACCAAATTTGTGCTGGGGAAAGCCTTAAAATTAGGGCTTCGTCCGATTGTGGTCATCAATAAAATTGACCGCCCGGATGCCAGACCTGTGGAAGTCAATAATGAAGTGTTTGACTTGTTTGCCAACTTGGGCGCCACCGACGAACAACTGGATTATCCTGTCCTGTTTGCCAGCGGCCGTGAAGGTTGGGCGGTTGAAAATTTAAACGATGAACGCATTGATATTGAACCGCTCTTTAAAAAGATTATTGACCATGTGCCCGCCCCGCAAAGTGATGAAAACGGGCCTTTCAAAATGCTGATTACCACTTTGCACATGGATCCGTTTGTGGGACGTGTGTTGACGGGTCGTATTACATCGGGGCATATTAAAACCAACCAAATGATTAAAGCCTTGGACCGTCATGGAAACGTGATGGAAACAGCCCGTGTCAGTAAGATTTTGGCTTTCCGTGGCCTTAAACACCAAGCGATTGATGAAGGGATTGCCGGGGATATCGTCAGTATTTCTGGATTTCAAAAAGCGACTGTGGCCGATACTTTGTGCGACCAAAATGTCAGTGAACCCATTCAGGCGCAACCGATTGATCCGCCGACTTTGGCGATGACTTTCTCTATCAACACATCGCCTTTGGCGGGGCAAGATGGCGATAAAGTGACCAGCCGTATGATTTGGGATAGATTGATGAAAGAAGCCGAAGGAAATGTCGCCCTGAAAATTGCCCGCACAGATTCAACGGATGCTTTTGAAGTATCGGGACGTGGGGAACTGCAACTGGGTATTTTGATTGAAACCATGCGCCGTGAAGGATATGAACTTTCCGTATCCCGTCCCCGCGTGGTCTTCCATGAAGAAAAAGGCCAAAAGATGGAACCGATGGAAGAAGTCGTCATTGACGTGGATGATGCCTATACGGGTGTTGTGGTGGAAAAACTCGCCCAACGTAAAGCCGAAATGATTGAAATGAATCCTTCGGGCGGCGGTAAAACGCGGATGATTTTCCATGCGCCTTCCCGCGGACTGATTGGTTATCACAGTGAATTTTTAACAGATACCTGTGGCACAGGGATTATGAACCGCATTTTCCACAGTTATATTCCCTATAAGGGCGAAATTCAAGCCCGCCGTAATGGGGTGCTGATTTCCACCGAAAGCGGAAAATCTGTGGCCTATGCGTTGTGGTATATCCAAGAACGGGGTCCGCTCTTTATCGGGGCGGGCGTGGATGTCTATCCCGGTATGATTATCGGCGCCAATGCCAAGCAGGGCGATATTGAAGTGAATCCGATTAAAGGAAAAAAACTCACCAATATGCGCGCCGCGGGTAAAGATGAAGCGGTTGTATTGATTCCGCCCACTTTAATGCCTTTGGAAGCCGCACTTTCTTATATCGCGGATGACGAGTTGGTGGAAGTCACCCCAAAGCATATTCGCTTGCGTAAGAAATACTTGGATTCCAACGAACGCCGTAAGTTTGAACGCGGTCGTTTATAAGGCATAAATTCTTATTGCTTTTTAAAATAAATTTTTCTATTCTTTTTTTAACAGAAAGGATAGAAAATGGCTTTTAAAAAATTTAATCCGCAAGTTTTGGCTTTTTTGGGACTGGGGCTCGCCAGTCAAGCACCTGTCAATTTAATCGGGGGAACCCTGAAATACTGGTTTGCTACCCTCAACATTGATTTGGCAAAAATCGGTTTATTCGGGCTGGTCTTGCTCCCCTATACACTTAAATTTTTATGGGCCCCTTTTATTGATGAAGTCAATCTGCCCGGCGCCAAAAGATTCGGACGTAAAAAGTTGTGGGGTTTATTGGCACAACTGTTTATTATGTTGTTTTTATTTATGCTGTCCGTATCCAATCCCAACGAAAACCTCATGTATGTATTTGCTTTGTGCTTTGGGATTGCCTTTATGACAGCCACCGCCGACATTGTGATTGACGCGTTGCGTATTGATTTATTTGAAGGCAAATCTTTAACACAAGCAACCTCATGTTATCAATTCGGGGCCCGTATCGGGATGCTGTCCGCTGTGGCGGGGATGATTTTCCTGTCCGCCCATATCGCTTGGCAATACGCTTATCAAATTTCAATTATTTTGATTTTCTTGGGCTTTATTTCCCTAATGTGTTTAAAGGAAAAGAACACCACCAAAGAACCCACGTCATTTAAAGAGTTGGTCATTACGCCTTTTAAAGATTTACTGCGCCACGAAAAATTGTGGATTTTGGCCATTTTCGTCATTGCCTATAAACTTTGTAATGGTGTCTTGGGCCCCATGGCCTATCCGTTTTATTATAAAGTGGGTTTTACCGCCGAACAGATTTCCTTTATGTCGGGCACATTGGGCGTTTTTATTACGATGGCGGGGATTTTCTTGGGTGGTTTTTTGGCATTAGAAAAGCATATCCGTAAGATTCTCTTTTGCTTGGGATTTATTGAAATCTTTACCTCTTTTGCCTTTGCCGCGCTTGCCAACATCGGCCCCAGTATGACGGCTTTTTTCTGGGTCATTTTGTTTGATAACATTATCGGGGGTATGGGCACGGTCGCATGGGTAACTTACCTTTCCAGCCTGTGCAACAAACGTTTTTCAGGTACACAATACGCCTTCTTTACCGCCTTAAATATGGTGCCGTTGTCATTGATTGCCAGTTCAGGCGGATGGTTTGCCGAAAATATGGGATGGCCTTTATTCTTCATCATGACGGGTATGTTGATGGTTCCCGCCTTGTTTATGATTTTATTCTGTGGAAGTCTGTTTAAAAAAGAAAGTAAATAGTGCAAGCGAAATATATTGTTTATTATCCGCAAAGGGGGCAATCGCCAAAAGTGGCCGTTTGGCTGACCGATGACGGCTCTATGCTCCACACGAAATATGCCGAAGAACACCATATTGACCCGTTGCTCTATTCGTCTGTCGGTTATATCTATTACTCACCCGAATTAAAAAAATATCAATTGGAATACCACCCCCGTAAAGAAGCCGACACTTTATTGGAATTTATTCAACAAAAGAAAATAGAAGTCAGGGACAGAAAACTCGTTTTAAAAGAAATATCCCAAAATCCCCTGTTCAAACAACCCCATGTCATGACGGGGACATATCAAGATTGGATCACTTTTCAAAAAGCGCGACAAAATTGCAGGGTTGTCTGAATTATTCTTGCCCATCCAAGATAATGACATCTTCTGAATCACCCATATTCAAAACACGCATCATTTCTTCTTCAATTAAATCCCGTGATTGACTGGTCATCGCATTGACCTTTAGGCGCAAAGCCTTGACTTGACTTTGAAGTTCTTTGTTTTTTTGGCTGACTTGGATATATTCTTGATTGATTTCATTTAAACGCAACCAACCGCGGCGCCCGTAAATACCATGATAAACGAAGTACGCCACAATCACCACTGACATAAAAGGAATTAAAAAGTACTTCATGCCTGTTCCCCGTTTTTATTGGACATATCAGGGGTATAGACGCTGACTTGATTGCGCCCGTGCTCTTTGGAATAATAAAGGGCCAAATCCGCCTCTTTCGTTAAATCCAATAAAGTTTTTGCATCGGTGGCGGTCAAGCCGATACTGATGGTAATCGGGATTTTCTTTCCGCCTTCTTCAATCACAGCCTGTTCCACCGCTTGACGGAAATGTTCGGCCGCAATTTTACCACCATCCTCATTCGTATTTGTTAAAAAGACAATAAACTCTTCGCCCCCGAAACGCCCCATAATATCGGACGCGCGGAAAGTCTTTTTCATTACCTCGGCCACTTTTTTCAACACAATATCCCCGACTTCATGACCATAGGTATCATTGACCAACTTAAAGTGGTCAATATCGCTCATAATCAAGCAATACGGTGTTTTATAACGAACGGCCGCAGCCATTGATTGATTGAATAAAAATTCAAATTGACGGCGGTTATTCAACCCTGTCAAAGCATCCGTTGAAGCCTGCAAGAATAATTGCTCTTCGGTATTCTTTTGTTCGGTGATATTATGTAGATTTAAATAAAGGGCCAGTTCACCATCCAACTCAATCACACGCGCCGACAAATTCAACCACAGTTTTTCATCATTTTCGGGGGAACGCATTTGGACTTCAAAATTATCAATAATTTTATTTTGACGGACTTTTTCAACCAGTTCGGCACGCTTTGCCACATCCACAAAATAATCAGATAAATGGAATTGTTTTAACTCTTGGGTTTGAATTTTCAACACGCGCCGAGCAATCGGATTGATATAAATCACGGAATCATCCAACAACTTAGACACCAAAATCGGGAAAGGAGCGATATCCCAAAAGAACGTCCGCCGTTGTTTTTCTTCTTCCAATTGGGCTGTCAAAATCGCACAATAAGAGCGCATATATTTGGCCTGAACAATCAACACAAACAAGCCCGAACCCCCAAAGATATACAGAGGCAACATTTTAACCGAAGTGAACAATTTATTTTCCCGCCCCAGATAATAGAGCCCCAACAACACCAACACATCCCCCAACATACTGAACAGGGCTGTTTTGCCCGAAGATTCCACGCGAATCAGGCTGATACCGACAATAAACCAAGCCAACGCCAACATATATGTTTCGGCGGACAATTTAAAAAAGCCACACAGTAAATACAATTCCACCAATTGCAACACCGCACAAATGCCGAAAATGGTCCATAATTGTTTTTTACCATAATTGCGCATCAACAAACTCATCCACAAACACGTGAGCCCCAGACACACAAAAATCATTTGCATCCAATCGGATACCGCAGTAGACAGAGCAAAGGCCGGATTTAAAGCCACCAAGGACGGAAGAATAATTCGAAGTCCGTTTCCTATACCCCAAATATAACAGGCACGACTGATCCATTTAAAGCGGTACTTTTGCATACTTTTAAAATAAAACAGGCCAAAGCACACCGCCATAATCAGATAGCCGATTGTTTCCATACCATAGGCTGAAAACTGAATTTTTAAAATTGAATACATTTGTTCAAACATTAAAACGCTCCTGTTCTATTAAAAGTTTAGCGAAAAAAATGGAAAAATCAATAAAAAATCTTGTTTTAGGTGTTGCAAAATACAATTGTATGACCTATATATTGACTACCAATAACAAAAAAGGAGAAAAAAAATGAGTAAAATTTTAGGTATTGACTTAGGTACAACAAACTCTTGTATGTGCATTATGGACGGCAAAGATCCCAAGGTTTTGGAAAACCGTGAAGGTGCCCGCACAACCCCTTCTATTGTCGCTTTTACAGCAAAAGGAGAACGCTTGGTCGGTCAACCCGCTAAACGCCAAGCGGTAACAAATCCCCAAGGAACACTCTATTCTATTAAACGTTTAATCGGTCGCCGTTTTGATGACAAAATGGTCGCCAAAGATAAAGGGATGGTTCCTTATAAAATCATTTCCGGTGAAAACGGGGATGCTTGGGTGGAAGTGGATAGCAAAAAATATGCCCCCAGCCAAGTGTCGGCTTTCGTTTTACAAAAAATGAAGGAAGATGCCGAAAGTTATTTAGGTGAAAAAGTTACTCAGGCCATTATTACGGTGCCGGCCTACTTTGATGACAGCCAACGTCAAGCCACAAAAGACGCGGGTAAAATCGCAGGGTTGGAAGTATTACGTATTATCAACGAACCGACCGCTGCAGCACTCGCCTATGGGATGGATCAAAAGAAATCAGGCACCATCGCGGTCTATGACTTGGGCGGTGGGACCTTTGATGTGTCCATTTTGGAAATCGGGGACGGCGTGTTTGAAGTGAAATCCACCAACGGGGATACCTTCTTGGGTGGGGAAGACTTTGACGCCCGGATTATGGATTATTTAGCCGACGAATTTAAAAAGGAAAATGGCATTGATTTGCGTCAAGATCGTATGGCTTTGCAACGTTTAAAAGAAGCCGCCGAAAAAGCCAAAATTGAATTATCCAGTTCTAATCAAACAGACATCAATTTGCCCTTTATTACCGCTGATGCCACAGGTCCAAAGCACTTAAATGTGTCTATGACCCGTGCCAAATTGGAAGGCTTAGTGGAAGACTTATTAGAACGCACCAAAGGCCCAATGGAAAAGGCCCTGAAGGATGCGGGACTCAACAAAAACCAAATTGATGAAGTCATCTTGGTCGGGGGGATGACCCGTATGCCGGCCGTGCAACAATTGGTCAAAGACTTCTTTGGTAAAGAACCCCATAAAGGTGTGAACCCTGATGAAGTGGTGGCCACAGGGGCCGCGATTCAAGGCGGTGTCTTAAAAGGTGATGTGAAAGATGTTCTGTTGTTAGACGTGACACCTTTATCATTGGGTATTGAAACTTTGGGTGGCGTGTTCACACGTTTAATTGACAGAAACACCACGATTCCGACTAAGAAATCTCAAGTGTTTTCAACCGCCGAAGACGGACAAACAGCCGTGACTATTCGTGTGTTTCAAGGCGAACGTGAAATTGCCCGTGATAACAAATTGTTGGGTCAATTTGATTTAATGGGTATTCCACCAGCCCCCCGCGGTATGCCACAAATTGAAGTCAGTTTTGATATTGACGCCAACGGCATTGTGAACGTGTCCGCAAAGGATAAAGCCACAGGTAAAGAACAATCTATCCGTATTCAATCTTCGGGAGGACTCTCTGATGCCGATATTGAAAAGATGGTAAAGGATGCAGAAGCCCACGCCGAAGAAGATAAGAAATTCAAGGAAGCGGCTGATGCGAAAAACCATGCGGATGCTTTGATTGCCAGCACGGAAAAAATGCTCAAAGAAAATGCGGACAAGATTCAACCCGCCGACAAAGAAGCGATTGAAACTTGTGTCAAAGAATTGAAGGAAGCCTCTGAAGCCAACGATACCGCCCGTATCAAGGAAAAGACAGAAGCCCTTCAAAACGCCAGCATGAAGATGGGTGAAGCCATGTATAAGGCCGCCCAAGCCGCACAAGGCGCACAAGGCGAACAATCCGCCAACGCTGAACAACCGAAATCTGATGAAAAGGTTGTGGATGCGGATTATGAAGAAGTGAAAAAATAAAAACCAAAAACCCACCAGGGTGGCCTCTAACGACCACCCTTTTTAATAACCTTTTCGCCATAAAGGAGTATTCATGGCCGATTATTACGAAACACTAGGTGTCAATAAAAACGCTTCGTTTGACGAAATCAAACGGGCTTTTCGCGTTAAGGCCATGGCCTGTCATCCCGACCATCATCCCGGGGATAAAGAGGCCGAAAAAAAGTTCAAAGAACTGGGCGAAGCCTATGAAGTTTTAAAGGATAATGAAAAGCGTGCCACTTATGACCAAGTGGGACATGAGGCCTATAAGGCCGGTATGGGACGCCAAGGGGGCTTTGGTGGCGGTTTTGGGGGCTTTGATTTTTCGGGCACGGGTTTTGAAGATATCTTTTCCGAAATGTTCGGTATGGGTGGGATGCGCGGACGCCCCCAAGAACGGGCGGGCGAAGATATGCGCATGGATATTTCCATTACGTTAGAAGAAGCCTTTACTGGCATCAAAAAAGACATCAAAGTGCAACACATGGAAACATGTCCCGAATGTGAAGGGAAAGGGGGAAGTGGTGTCCAGACTTGTCCCACCTGTCAAGGACACGGACAAATTCGCCAACGTCAAGGTTTTTTTGTGATGGAAACGACTTGTCCCACCTGTCATGGCACGGGTAAAACGATTCAAAAACCTTGCAGGCATTGCGATGGCACAGGACGGGTCAAACAATCCAAAACACTGCAAGTCAATATCCCGGCGGGGGTGGATACCGGGGTGCGGATGCGCCTGTCGGGTGAAGGAAACGCCGCTATTCGGGGCGGGCAAGCGGGCGATTTATATGTGTTTCTGACCGTCAAAGAGCATCCTTTGTTTCAGCGCCGAGGGGATGATCTGTTCTTAACGATGCCGATTCCCATGACCACAGCGGTCTTTGGGGGAGAAATTGAAATTCCCACGATTGACGGAACAATGTATAAAACAACGATTAAAGCAGGATTACAATCGGGAACGGAAAAGGTGTTTGAAAAACTGGGGATGCCGTCCTTAAAGACAAAACATCGGGGCAATTTATATGTGATGTTCCAAGTGGAAACCCCCACCAATCTGACAAAAGAACAAAAGCAACTGTGGGAAAGTTTTTGTGAAGGGAAAAATCAAAACCCCTTGTGTGAAAAATTCAAAAAGAAAATTTCGGAATTATTTGGGTAAAAAAGTCCCCCTTGGGTGGTCTCTCTTTCGTCATCCTGCTTTTCCCTCTCTTTGTCATCCCGAGCCCCCTCTCTCGTCATCCTGAGCGGATGCGAAGGATCCATGGATTCTTCACTTCGTTCAGAATGACGGGGTTGGGATAAAAGGCACCCCTTGGGGTTGAAGCCAAGGGGTGTTTTCCTGTTGTAAAATGTTAAAAACCAACAGGAAAAAGCGTTTTTTCTTTATTGTCATTCCGGACTAAATCCGGAATGACAAGAGAACCAAAGCGAGGGGGCTACTTACACAACACGTTGCCTCCCTCGTCGCGACTGTAGGCGTTGACGATACCATCGTCCACGAGGTACGCGAAGCCAGAAGTCTTATTTGTCAACTTTTCGTCTTCACAAGTATTATCATAACAATCAAATGTCCAGAAAGTGATACTACTCAAATCAGACGGTAAGAATTTATCACCCGATGTAGGACAAGAAGCGTCCATTTCTTCAGGACAGCCAAAATCAGATAATGATACCATACTACCACCAATACCGTCACATCTTTCATAAGCTTGTCCCCAATCCATATCTGTTTCAAACAAACAGTATTGGTCACCACCTTTTAATTCTCCACCGGCAGTTGTACATTTATTTTTATCTAATCCGGCCGAAGCGGTGCCACTGCCTAAATCAGCGTTATAGGTCATTGTGATAGGATTGGCTTCGCAATTGATAACGGGGTTTTGTGAATTGTCAGGAACAACCGCTTTCATTTGGTCGCAAACTTCTTTTGCCACACCGGATAAAGTTAAAATAAATTGCTTATCTGCGGCGGCTCGGGTCTTGACACCGATGGTGACCCCTGCGGGTGTGTCCCCTGTAAATTCGCCCAGATTGGGATTGGTTAGGCTTGGTTTCATTTGGATTTGGGTGGCGACCACCATGGCGCGCATACTGGCGCCGTTTAAAATTTCATTCGCCCGATATTTATTCATGGCCATAGTATAACCCGCGATACCGCCAACGGATAAAACTCCGATAATGGCCAACACGCCCAGCATTTCAACCATTGACCGACCACCTTCGCCTGTCATTCTGAAGGCTTTAGCCGAAGAATCCATGGATCCTTCGCGTCCGCTCAGGATGCCGGGATTGTGATATTTATTCTTTTTTATCTTTTTAGTCATATTTAACTCCTTTTTTGTTTATCAACTAAAAAATGTCGCTTGGTGAGAGCGACTGGAAGTTTAAGAGCTATTACTTAGGAATAGTGCGGTCTATTGACCGAAAACGGTTTATTCAACCGCCTTCCAGCCATAGACTGAAAGGGGTTTTGTCAATGGTGACATTGACGGACTAAGTAGAGGCTCTTAACCCTCTGGGCGGACACCATCCCGCCACGAAATTCAGTTTAAACAATTTTTTTTGAAAAAGCAATAAAAAAATCCCCCTGTCAAAAGGGGGATGACCTTTTATTAAAAATTATCGGGCCTTCATTTTCAAACATCCGGCATACTCTTCGGCCGGACGCTTTTTATATTTCACACCCAACTCGGAATCTATATTTTTAACCGCCGGCATAATCGTGCGCGCAAAGGTGTTTTGACTTTGTTTTAAATACTCATCCAATCGGGGCTGTAAGTCTTTGGCTTTTTGCAAAACAGGGGTATGATAAATCTTTAAAAGTTCGTCAATTTCTTCTTCGGTATAATGGTCCATAAAAAAGCGCACATAGGTATTGGTAAAATCTTGTGTTTGTAATAAATTTCCCAAACGCGTTTCGGCTTGCTTGACCTGTGTTTTATTCATCACATAATGACACATAATTTCATCAATTTGTTTTTGTAAAGGTTGGGAGAGACCTTTTTCTAATTGAGTTTGCGAGCCAAAAGATAAATCAATCAATTCTTTAATTTTCTCTTCTTTATCCGCCAACGCTGATGAAGAAATCAAAACCAAACTCGCTGTTATTAAAAAAAACTTTTTCATCCTCTACCCCCTTTATGAATGAAAAAAACTGGCGGATAGGAGAGGATTCGAACCTCCGTTAGAGTTGCCCCTAAACACACTTTCCAGGCGTGCGCCTTCAACCACTCGGCCACCTATCCAAAAAAGATAAGGCTAGTATAACGAATTTTTTTACAAAAATCAAGCGCTTTTTATTGACCGCCTTCGGCCATAAATTCATCCAAAGTGGTCATCACTTGATCATCCGCCCCTTCTATCTGTTGTATTTTATTGCCACGGCGAATCACCAAAGTGGGCAATTTTGTAATATGATACAGATCCGCGAAATGATTTTGTTGTTCCACCACTTGTTTCATCAGCGCGCGATTATTGACGCAACCATCAAAATCATTTTGGGTAATTTCCAAGGACGCACTCAATTCAAACAATTTGGAACGCGGATTTTTTTCCTGACTCCACACCTCTTGTTTTTCATAAAAAAGATCCGATAAACGCGCTGTTTTTTGGGCATCAAAGCAACGCATTAAAACGGCAGGCAAAATCGTTTTTTGATTATTCGCAATATCCACAAAATAAAGTACGGCTTTGTCTTTTAAATACTTTTGCCGAATTTTGGGTAAGATGTTTTTATGGAAATCGGCGCAATGCGGACACAGGTAAGAACTGAATAAATACATTTGTGTGGGGGCGTTGGGTTCTCCCTCAACAGGTAAAGATTTTAAGGCCTGCGCCTGAACAACACCGGACAACAACAAAATAAAAACAGCATAGATAAATTTCATGTGAACACTCCTTTTTTATTCAAAAGGATAGCCCTTTTTATCCCCTTTGTCCAGCAAAACATTTCACCCGAATCAGGGGATAAAATTTTTGCTTGCTTTTTAAAATAAAACACGTTAGACTAGACCTGATAAAACTTTTAGCTGAAAGGATTCAAAATGGCAGGTAGTATCAATAAAGTAATTTTAGTCGGTAATTTGGGACGTGATCCTGAGGTGCGTCATACCACTTCGGGTGGAAAAATTGTTCATCTTTCTGTGGCAACTTCTGATGTATGGAAAGACAAAAACGGCGAACGCCAAGAAAAGACCGAATGGCACCGTGTGGTGATTTTTAATGCTAATTTAGCGGACTTTGCCGAACGGGCCTTAAAAAAAGGTTCTAAAGTTTATGTAGAAGGTATGTTGCAAACACGTAAATTTACCGATTCTAACGGCGTGGATAAATATTCAACCGAAATCGTTTTGGGATCCTTTAGGGGTGAATTGGTCGTCTTGGAAGGACGGGCCGATGGCAACAATGTGGCTACGGAAGGGGCTGAGGCTTCTGCGGATGCCGGTTGGGATTCCAACAATGCCGCGAAACCCGAAACATTTGATGACGAAATTCCCTTTTAATCAGGTAATTTAAATGACCCAATCTGAACCATTGGATTTTGACCAAACATGGGGGGATTTGGATTTAAAAGAAGCGCCTTTACCCGATTTATTTCGGGTCATTGAAAAACGTATTCAAAGCGGACATAATATCAATGCTCAAGGGATTCGTGAAACGACCCAAGAAGAAACAATTCATAAAAAAGAATTTTTCACCTTGGCGGATGCGGTGATTACCTTGGAATTAAACCGGCAAATTGATTTTTATCGTGGGCAAGAGTTGATGGCTTTTCTGCGTACCCATGGGGCAAAACCGGCCTCAGCTTTGGGAAAATACACCGAACGAGAACATGAATTGAGGATGAGGTTGTCTGATTTAGAATTACAAAAACAACAGGTCTGGTCTGAATTATTAGCCCTGCGCCGTCAAAGAATGTAGAGAAAAATTCCGATTCCCCTTCCCGAAAGAAGGGGGATTTTTTTATTGCCTTTAGCCAAAAAAACAGATACAATACCCCATAACAAGGGAGGCTATCATGAAAATGCTGTTTAAAATCTGTATCTTTTGCCTGATGTTTATGAGTTTTGCAACACTCGCCGCCAAAAAAAAGGCAGGTGAAATTGTTGAGCCCGTCCATATTGCCGCACAAACCACATTGATTAAACCCGAATGTGGCTATAAAAGGCCTTTACGCGTGGCTTCCGGGATGTTGGGCAACCCTCCTTTTGCTTGGGAAGAATACGCCAATTATATGCATACGGGATACAAAAGTTATGGATTAGGTATGCATATCATTGATGACCTGTCAAAAAAATTAGGCTTTACCTATATCACAACAGGCTATCCCACTTATGAAGCCGCCATTAAAGCACTCCGCTTGGGAGAAGTAGATGTCCTTTTTGGTGTTTATTATTCCACAAAATTAGGACCCGGTATTCAACAAATCACCCCGGGATATTTTAAAAACGTGTTTATGACCTATGTCAAAAAAGGTTCAGAAGCAGAAACGTATTTAAAAGATGCAAAAAACTTTAATGATTTAATCGGGTGGAAAGGGGTTATTCGGGAAGAAGAAGAAATTTATCCCTATATCAAAGACAGAATTAAAAATTTAAAAATCACCGAAGAAACATCTGCCCCGACTGTTTTGAAAATGCTGTTGGACGGGAAAGCGGATTACTTGATTACTTCCCCTTATGCCATTGAAGCGGAACTCAGACGACAAAAATTACAAAATGACATTATTCCCGTGGGGGAAGTGTTGGACCAATCTAACTTCTTTTTCACTTTTTCAACCAACACTAACTGTGGCAAATTGGCCGCAGATTTTTCCAAGACGCTGAAAGAAAACGGCCTTTCCGCGGCACAAAAAGACACGATTATTCGCCAACTGATAGATGATTGGGGCAATCGTTTCCGTGAAGAAGAGGGGCTGAAAGAAAAACAAGAAAAAGAAAACGAAGAAACAGCGGAATCAGAAGAAAAGGCCGAAGAACCTACTTCTTAAAATTTTGTCCCATCTTTAAAAATTTTTCATGACGCATTTGAACCAACTCACCCGAAGAGAGGCTTTGCAGTTCGGCTAAAGCCTTTTGAATTTCACTTTCCACCGATTGAATTGTTTCCGAGGCAAAGCGATGCGCGCCGCCTTTGGGTTCGGGAATAATGGTATCAATCACCTTTAAAGCAAGCAAATCCTTGGCGGTTAAACGCAACACCCGTGTAGCTTGATGCGCGAATTGAAAATCCTTCCATAAGATTGAGGCACATCCTTCGGGCGAAATGACGGAATAAATTGAATTTTCCAACATTAAAATTTTGTCGCCTGTGGCCAAGGCCAACGCACCCCCACTGCCCCCTTCTCCGATAATTGTGGTAATCACGGGAACTTTTAAATTGAGCCCTGTGGCAATACATTCGGAAATCGCCTGCCCCTGACCGCGGGCCTCAGCCTCAACGCCGGGGAAAGCCCCCGGGGTATCCACAAAAGTCAAAACAGGAAACTGAAATTTTTCGGCTAATTTCATCAAACGGACAGCCTTACGATATCCTTCCGGACATGCCATACCAAAATTATGTTCTATCCGTGTTTGGGTGTCATCCCCTTTTTCTTGCCCCAACACCATCACGGTTTGACCGTGAAATTGAGCCAAGCCCCCGATAATGGCCCGATCTTCCCCAAAAGTGCGATCTCCCGACAGGGGAACGAAATGTTCAAACAAAGCCTTGATATAATCCGAGGTATGCGGGCGATCTTCATGGCGTGCGATTTGCGTTCTTTGCCAAGGAGTCAACCGTTTATAGGCCAATTCAATCAACTTTTTTAATTTATTTTTCAGACGTGTTTGTTCAGAGGGTGATAAATTATCCTGCGATAATTTTTCTTCAACAGCTTTAATATGTTCTTCAAAATCTAAGTAATGCATCACATATCCTTTTTTTGCTTGATTATTTTCATTATACAAGTTAACATAGAAAATGTCCAGTATTATTTGAAAGGAAAAAGATGACGGTTGCGGTTTTATTTGGAATTTTGATTCTCTTGACAGTAGGGGTTTGGTGTTGTGCGATCATGGGTTTTTGGTATGGACAAAAGTTGTTAAAGCAACAAAAAGAGGAATTAAAAAGCCTGTTGCCCTACTTAAAAAAAATCAAGCAAGAGCAAGACACACTAAAATCATTAACCGTTTCGGATGAAATGCCTTTATCCAGGTTGAAAGACATTACACTGCCCGAAAATGTGCATATCAATTTTTCACATAAAAAAACGAAAGGGTAATTTTTTACTTGCCTTTTATAAAAAAAGGCTTACAATCAAAGAAAAAGGGGTCTTTATGAAAAAAATATATTTTTTAATTTCTTTGTTCAGTATCCTGAGTCTGACCGCCGCACCAAAGGCCGAAAATTTATTTTGGACATTTGATGACAACCAAAATCCTGTGGTCATTCCCCCCGAATGTGAATACAGATTTGACGAAGTCCACGGGGGCGTGTTTATGCCGACAGCGGACGAACTTTTTTCATACGGAAATGAATTTTTAAATTCTGATACTTTGACGATTCAACGACAAGGGGCCTATTGTATTTTAGGGGCCGCTTGGCAGGGCAACGCCAAAGCACAATATATTTTGGCCAAAATTTATCAAGAAGGGCGGATTTTACCGCAAAGTGATTTAAACGCCTATAAATGGGCCTTTATTTCTGCTTTAAACGGGGACAAAGATGCCGAACGTTTAACGCTTTTGTTGGAACAATACCTTACTACAAAAGAATTGGAAGAAACCACTCAACCGATTCAAGATACCAAACGGGGTATTGATGAATATATTCAAAAAATAAAAGGGCTGACCGAAGAAAAGAACACAAAAGACAACAAAGCCGATACAACCCAAGGGAACACAACACCCTCTATAGGGGTCAGCGGTATGAAGGATATTTTACCGGATGTCAATAATATCTTTACAGAAAAAGATCGTATGAAATGAAAAAATTTGTTTGTTTTTTGACTGTTTGTTTAATGATCAGCATGGGACGCGCTCAAGTTTTTTTGCCCCACACAGAAGATATCCCGCAAGAAGACAGTTTAAATCAAATTGAAGAAATTGCGAATTTTGATTCCCCGGACGGAAGATTGCTTATTTTAACCGCTGTTTCAACCAAGTCCCCGCGCAGTATTGAAAGATACTATGACCAAACTTTAAAAAATTTGGGATGGAAAAAAGTCAAAAAGACAGTATATCAACGTCAAAATGATTCTGTTCAGATTGAAATATCCCAAAAACAAAATCAAACTTTTGTTCAATTTACTTTAAGCCAAAAGAATAACTAAACGCTTTTTTGCCCAAAAACAGGGCCCTTGTGCCCAATTCTTCTTCAATGCGTAAAAGTTGATTATATTTTGCCATTCTGTCCGTTCTGGAAAGCGAACCTGTTTTGATTTGTCCCGCATTGGTGGCCACGGCTATATCCGCCAACGCCGTTTCTTCCGTTTCGCCTGAACGGTGCGACAAAATGGTATGATAGTGATTTTGTTGTGCCAACGCCACTGTTTTTAAAGTTTCGCTTAAAGTCCCCACTTGATTCGGTTTAATTAAAACAGCGTTCGCCACTTGATTTTCAATACCTCGCTTTAAACGGGACACATTTGTTACAAACAAATCATCCCCCACCAGTTGAATCTGATGTCCCAAAACTTTAGTCATGTGTTGCCACCCCGCCCAATCATCTTCGGCCAACCCGTCTTCAATAGAAATAATGGGATACTTTTGACAAATCTGATGATAAAAATGGATGACTTCTTCACTTTTCCAAAAATGATTTTCTATATGATAAAGGCCTTGATGATACAAAGAACTGGCCGCCACATCCAAAGCGATAAAAATATCTTTTCCCAAACGATAAGCAGTTTTTTCTATGGCTTCAGAGATGAAATCCAACGCCTGAAGGGTCGTGTGTAAATTGGGGGCAAAGCCGCCTTCATCCCCCACATTCGTGGATAAATTTTTGCTTTTTAACAGGGCTTTTAAAGCATAAAAAGTTTCGTCCCCCATACGCAAAGCATCCGAAAAACTTTGGGCGCTCGCCGGCACAATCATAAATTCTTGGAAATCCAGCGCATTATCTGCATGTTGTCCCCCATTTAAGATATTCATCATCGGCACAGGTAAAATATATTTTCGCCGAGGGAATAAACTGAAATACAGGGGTTGTTTTTGACTGATGGCACGGGCCTTGGCCACCGCCAAAGACACCCCCAACAACGCATTCGCCCCCAGTTTTGATTTGTTCACTGTCCCGTCTAATTGAATCAGGCCATCATCTATTTCCTCTTGCACCAACACCGACTTTCCCTTTAAAGCCGAACAAATGATTTGATTCACGTTTTCTACAGCCTTCAACACACCCATCCCACAAAAGCGCCGCCGATTCCTATCCCGTAATTCCAAAGCCTCATGAATACCGGTGCTGGCCCCGCTGGGCACCGAAGCACGTCCCAAACTGCCATCTGATAAAAGAATATCTACTTCCACAGTCGGATGTCCTCTGGAATCCAAAATTTCCCGTGCATGAATGTTTTGAATTTGAAGCATTATTCCCCCTTGATTGATGATAATCAAGTGGGGCGTTCAAATTTTATTTCAAGCCTTTAACTAAATTGTCCAAATCCTTTAAACGTGTCAGGACTTTTTCCATCTCACTTAAAGGAATCATATTGGGGCCATCACTGGGCGCTTTGTCCGGATCTTTGTGCGTTTCAATAAAGACACCTGCAAGCCCCGTTGTAATAGCCGCATCGGCCAAAACGGGCGCAAACTCACGCTGTCCCCCGCTAGAACCCCCCAGTCCTCCCGGTTGTTGCACCGAATGTGTCGCATCAAAAATCACAGGATAACCCGTTTGTGCCATTTGGGGCAGCGAACGCATATCCACCACCAAGGTATTATAGCCAAAACTGGTGCCCCGTTCGGTGAGCAGGATATTTTTATTTCCTGTGCTTTCAATTTTGGCGGCCACATTTTTCATATCCCAAGGCGCCAAAAACTGGCCTTTTTTCACATTGATCACACGCCCTGTATTTCCCGCGGCCAACAATAAATCCGTCTGCCGACACAAAAAAGCAGGAATCTGTAAAATATCAATCACTTGCGCCGCCACAGGACATTGATAGGGTTCATGCACATCTGTCAGGCAAAGGATATTCAATTTTGATTTAATATCCGAAAAGGCCTGCAACCCTGCATTCAATCCCATCCCGCGCACACCGTTCACACTGGTGCGGTTGGCTTTATCAAAGGACGCTTTAAACACAAAAGGAACCTTGAGCTTTGTGGTCAGTTCTTTTAAGGCAACCGCCATTTCCATGCCGTGGGATGCGCTTTCCATTTGACAAGGCCCCGCAATCAACACGAACGGCAAAGCATTATCAAAAACGATATTCTGTAATTTAACCGAGGTCATCTAAACCCCTTTTACCTTATTCAACAGGTTGCACAGGCACTTCCACGGGTGTCGTCGGAATCAATTGCACCGCTTCCACTGTGGTTGTTTTTTTGGCCATAATCACCAAAGCCAAACTGGTGCAAACGAAAGCGATAAAAAAGTACTTGGTCAATTTGCTGAGCAACGTTCCTGTTTGACGGGAAGTTAAAAAGTTGGCCGCACTGTTAGAGCCACCCAAGCCACCCAAGCCGCCTTCACCTTTTTGAATCAACACCAAACCTGTAATGGCCACCGCCAACAAAATATGAACAACTAAAATAAATGTATACATCTTTTTTCTCCTTTATTTTTGAGTATCTGCAATCGCCCAAAAACTATCGGCCTTTAAACTGGCCCCGCCAATTAAAGCCCCGTCCACATTGGACACGTTCAGCAATTCTTTGGCGTTTTCGGGTTTCACGGAACCGCCATATAAAATGCGCATTCCTTCGGCGATATCAGCGCCACAGTTCTTTTGAATTTCCGCGCGAATAGCGGCGTGCATTTCGGCAACATCTGCAGTTGTGGGGACTTTCCCTGTCCCAATCGCCCACACGGGTTCATAGGCCAACACACAGTTTTCAGGCTTTGCCATCGCGGGCATAGAATTTTTGACTTGTGCAGTCACCACAGAAATGGCCTTTCCTGATTCACGTTCCGCCAAAGTTTCCCCGATACAAATGATGACAGTCAAGCCGGCATTGATGGCATTTTCGGCCTTTTGACGCACCACAGCGTCAGATTCCGCATGGTATTGACGGCGTTCCGAATGGCCAACCAAAGTCCAAGTAGCGCCCAAATCTTTGACCATCGCGGCGGACACATCCCCCGTAAAAGCCCCGTTTGGTTTCGTGGTTTCGGCCACATCTTGCGCGCCCACAAAAACACCCGCGTGGGGCATATCTGCCACAAAGCCCAACACATTCATGGGGGGGAACACAGCCACTTCAAAAGGCATATCGGATGAAGATTTTGCAAAGACAGCCTTGGCCAAAGCAACCGCATCCGCCTTTAATCCGTTCATTTTCCAATTTCCTGCAATAATCTTTTTGCGCATTTAAAACTCCTTTGTTTATAGGAGTAAGTTCTAGCATAAATTACAAAAAATTGCAAGGATAAAAAAGGCACCCCGATTTTCTCTTTCTCGTCATCCTGTTTCTCCTCTCTTTGTCATCCCGAGCCCTTCCCTTTTGTCATCCTGAGCGGATGCGAAGGATCCATGGATTCTTCACTTCGTTCAGAATGACGGTTGGGGATAAAAGGCACCCCTTGGGTGGTGAATCCAAGGGGCGTTTTCCTGTCCAAAATGTAAAAAAACAACAGGAAAAAGCGTTTTTTGTCATGACTCTCTTTTTATTGTCATGCCTTGAGCGTTAGCGAAATAAGGCATCTGATTGGGATTCCTTATTTCCTCACTGTCGTTCGTCAAGGAATGACATTCTCTTTTTTTGTCATTCTCGGGCTTGACCCGAGAATCCATTTTTGTATCAGCGTGGAGAGTTGGAAAGAATCCCAACAGCTCGTGTCAGCGTGTCAATGGATTCCGGACTAAA